>CANJNY010000003.1 GCA_947475715.1 Prolixibacteraceae bacterium | reverse complement strand
ATTCCGAATTTCACGAATTAGGGTCACTAAGTTTCACAAAGTTAGAAAAGAAGTTTCACAAAGTTTTTTTCGTTGTGCTACTTTGTGCGTACTTTGTGATACTTCGTGGACTTACAATTTAAAGTATTGTTCTATTTGATTTTCACTAATAATACGGATATTTTCTCCGGCAATAAAGGCTTTATTCCAATCGACAATACTTTTTAAAGTTGTTTCAATATCCCATTTGGGAGTCCAATCCAGTTCTGCCTTGGCCTTAGAACAATCGAGTTTAAGGTAGTTAGCCTCATGCGGCTGGGGATTATGGTCAATGCTGAAGGATGCTCCATCGCCCCAAAGATCGCAAATTGTTCTTGTGATCCATTCCACATTTCTGGCATCCCGGTCATCTGGTCCAAAATTCCACCCTTCGGCGTATTTGGGTCCTTCCGAAAATAGTTTTGCTGCTAAGGATAAGTATCCGGTCAACGGTTCGAGTACATGTTGCCATGGACGAATTGCATATGGACTGCGGATTTTGACTTCTTCACCCTTTGAAATGGCACGGATAAAGTCGGGGATTAAACGATCGTCTGCCCAGTCACCACCACCAATTACATTTCCTGCGCGGGCTGTGGCTATTGCATCCCCATGCTCTGCATAGTTAGCAGGATTGAAATAGGAATTACGGTAGGATGAGGTTACGAGTTCGGAACATCCTTTGCTGTTGGAATAGGGATCATATCCTCCCATGGGTTCATTTTCGCGATAACCCCAATGCCATTCCCTGTTTTCATAACACTTGTCAGTTGTTACGTTAACAATGGCTTTTACACTTTTTGTATTCCGGCAGGCTTCAAGCAGATGAACCGTACCCATCACATTGATGGAATAAGTTTCAACCGGGTTTTTGTAGGATTCACGCACCAATGGTTGTGCAGCGAGATGGAACACAATTTCCGGTTGAACCTGCTGAATTACTTTAAGCAAATTGTCATAATCGCGAATGTCACCGATAAAGGAGGTCATCAGTTCCCCGATTTTGACTTCCTCGAATAGGCTGGGTTTGGTTGGCGGATCTAATGCATATCCATAAACATCTGCTCCCAGTTTATGCAATAACAGACAGAGCCACGACCCTTTAAAACCCGTGTGGCCGGTGATTAGGATGCGGCGGTTTTTATATATGTTGAAGTTTTGGAGGTACATTATGGTTTGCTTTTCAATTTTAGGAAGGATTTCACGAATTGGGACGAATAGCACGAATTCATTAACTTGAGTAACTTGTATTGGATTAAAATATTTGCTCGAAGAAATTCGTGTAATTCGTATACATTCGTGCAATTCGTTTACATTCGTGTAATTCGTATTTTCACCATTTGATCCACGGTGCAGTCCCCTTCTCGATCAGTTCTTCCAACTGTGTTTTATCGCGTTGGGTATCCATCGGTTTCCAGAAACCTTCATGTTTATAGGCATGAAGCTCACCATCTCTGGCAAGCCCTTCGAGGGGTTCGCGTTCGAAAATAACCTGATCGCCATCGGGAATAAAATCGAATACTTCGGGTTGACAGACAAAATACCCTGCATTGACCCAGGCCCCATCACCTTTGGGCTTTTCCTGGAATGAAAGAACCTGATCATGCTCATTAAGCAATAAAGAACCGTAACGACCTTCAGGTTGTACCGATGTCATTGTTATTGCCTTTCCGTGACTGGTGTGGTATTTGATTAATTCCGGAATATCGATATCGCCTACACCATCGCCGTAAGTTAGCATGAAGGGTTCGTTTCCGACGTAATCTCTGACTTGTTTTATGCGATGACCTGTCATGGAATCAAGACCCGTATCTATCATGGTTACTTTCCATGGTTCAGCATGACTGCTATGGTGGGTCATGGTATTTGTTGACATATCAATGGTCAGATCTGAGGTGTGCAGAAAATAGTGTGCAAAAAACTCTTTGATTAGATATCCCTTATAGCCGCAGAGAATAATAAACTCATTAAATCCATAATGAGAATAGATCTTCATGATGTGCCAGAGGATGGGTTTTCCGCCAATTTCGACCATTGGCTTTGGTTTCAGAGTTGTTTCTTCAGACAATCTCGATCCAAGTCCGCCGGCAAGGATAATTACTTTCATTTAGAATTATTTTTTAAGTCTTCAAATTTGCACAGAAAGTTTAAAAATTATTTGGATTAATTTATTGACTATTCCTCTTTCCATGCTTTTTTAACTGAATCAGAAAATCCTTTTACAGATACACTTGCTACTCCAAAAATTCCGCCGATAAAGAGTCCCATGAAAAGAATCAATGGCCGGTTTGGTTTGGATTTTTTCATAGGTACTGAGACAGGTTCAATAATCGTGAAAACCGGAGTCTCCTGTTTTACCTGTATTTTGGATTGTTCCAGTTGCTTCGAGAGTTCTGAATAAACACCATAAACTAAGTTGTACTGACTGGTTAAACGCTCCTCCTCTGCCTTTGCAGTTGCCAAAGAGACATTTTTATTCCGGTCCCGAAATGAGGCGAGTCGTTGTTGTGCTTCTTCAAATTTTTGTGAGGTTTCATCCACCCGCTGCTGAATAAAATCGAGAATAGCCTTTGACTTACTGATTTTAAATTCAATAATGTATTTTTGTAACAACAATTGGGCACGTTGCCCAAGCTGTGCTGCAGCCATAGCTTCAGGCATTTTGGTGTTAAGCGTTATGATTCCTTCCTTTGGGTCTGCCTCCAGAACGACATTTCCTGTTAGGATTAGGTAAACATTTTTTTGTTTGGATGTTAATTCAATCGGGTTCTGGTTATCTGCTATTTTAATATTTTCTTTTTCTTCTCCTTTAAAAAACCCGATAATAATTCCCGGCAATCCTAATGTGTATTTGAGAAAAATATTGGGCTTTTGCAATTCAGTGTAGTAATCGTAAACAGTAACGGGTTTGCTGAACTCTTTAAAATTTAAGGGGGTATTCATCAGTTCCAGTATAAATGGGATACTGGAAACAATCTTTGGATAAATTAAAGGGGAGAGATCACTGCCTGAAGATGTACTAAGGTTGATACCCGCCATTGCTGCCAATCCGCCAAGACCTGACAGACTTCCGAGCTTGGACGATGCATCGCTACCGGATGGCACCATAATTGAAGTGGCAACAAACTCTTTGGGAGATACAAGGGCGATTCCTAATCCAAGGAGGGCTCCAATAAGAGACCATTGTATAATTTTCCGTCTCTCGTTCCAAAGTTTTATGAAAAGAGGTATCAGATCTATCTCATCACTATTTGAGGAAGATTTTTTTGTATTTTCAGGGATCATATAAAAATTATTATTGACTTGAAGGGTTTTCGCCTAAGTTAGTTTTGAATCAGGTTGGAATGTTTTTTCTCCATTTTATTTCAAAAGATTAATTAGTGTAATTATTGCAATAGAAAATGTACTTAATCCTGACCCGATAGCCACCCACTTGACCGTGTCATCAGTTTTTTTCTTTTCCGCTTTTTTGGGCACTATAATTTCTGCCCCGGGAGTAATCTGTGGTCTTCGATGGAAAATAAATCCTGATGTAGTTTCCATTGTGCCGTTAGGATATAGTACATAGATCCTCGATTTAGCCGCCTGATCACCATAACCTCCGGCCAAATTGACATAGTCTCTTAACGAAAGATTTTTGTGGTAGGTCAGCGCCAATGGATTCATCACATTACCTGAAACTTTTATCGTTTGAAGTTCGCGCGGAATATTTATTGCATCACCCGGTTGTAATAACAGATCGGCGGTTGTGCCGGGATTGGTCAGGATCTTATCGAGTTCAATGCCTACAGTGAATGATTCGGTATTGCCTAATGGAGTGTCTCTTAATGTGCTATCCTTTAATATTATCTGTCTTCTCTTCTCTAATTCTGCAGATGAGAGTTTCGAATTTCGCATCAAGGTCGCTCCTTTGGTGTATGCTCCGGGTAACAAACCGCCGGATCGGCTTATCGCATTTGAGATCCTTTCGTTCTTATTGGTTAAGGCGAAGGATCCGGCATAGAGCACCTCCCCTGAAATGGTAAATGTACCCTGATCACGATAGCCGGGAGCCCTTCTGACAAAAACTTCATCGTAAGGTTTAAGCTGGAATGCCGCATCTCCGGCTGATAGCTTGAGATCACGCGTCAGACTAAACTGATAGAGCGTGTTGATCTTATCGGTGGCTTTGGAAGCCTCTTCATAACTTAATCTGCGGGTAAGCTCCACAACCGAAAGGTCTGCCTCTTCACGGAATCCTCCTGCTCTAAAGATTAGATCACTCAGCGTCATATTGTCCCGATATTCCATCGAAAGGGGATTCAAAACCTCACCCGATATTTGTATGGTTCGGGCTTCCCTTAACTGAAAAATAGAATTTATTAGAACCTTATCATCCTTTCTAAGAAATATGTCATTTGTGCCGTTTATAACTTCTTTTACATCGAATGAGATTATTTCAGGCGAGTTGTCCTCTTTCAGCCGGCTAATTATCCCGCGGTTCATAAACGCATCTTCACGTAAACCATCCGATTTTTTGATCAGGTCATTTAGCTTCATCCCATTCGTTAATTCAAAGACTCCCGGATGAAATACCGCTCCGGTGATACTTACCATATTGCTGTACCGGTCCAGGATATTCAGGGCAGTTACCTGGTCTCCATTTTGTAAATTGAACTTATTAAATTCCCCGTTTGAAACGGTTCTGATTTCCCGTTCGCGGTCTGTGTTGCGCACCAGTGTTAATGAATGGGTGTACGCTTCACCGCTAAATCCTCCGGCAAACCTAATCAGATCCTGAATTGTCTCGCCATCCTTGGTTTCAAAAATCCCTTTTTGTTTTACCTCCCCGTTAATTTCGACCCTTGATTTATAGTTTGGTACAAACAAGATATCCTGTTCACGCAACTGTACATTGGATGTGGGGTCTGCATTGATCAGAAAATCATAAATATCAATAGTTTTTATGGTCAAGCCATCCCTGATCAGTTTTATTTCACGGAACGATCCGTTTTCGTTGGGTCCTCCTGAGAGATACAGTGCATTAAATGCCGTTGCTGTTGAGGGTAGGGTATAGGTTCCCGGAGCATTAAGCTCTCCCAGAACATTTATCTTGATGGAGTGGACATTGCCCATACTCACCTCTGACCAGGTGTTGGGATGTTCACCCGACATGCCGCTGTAAATAGCCATAAGCCGGCTCTGGATCATCGATTTGGCCTTCTCAAACGACATTCCCGAAAGGTACACCGGACCAATATCCGGAAGAGTTATAGCACCACTCTTATCAATGGTAGGTTGATAGACCATTTGTGAAGCTCCCCAAACATTAATCGATATCTGGTCACCTACCCCCAGAATATAGCTTTGTGGTATCGGAACATTCACAGCAGGTTCAAAGGTTAAGCTGGCTGAATTAAAAAGCTGATAACCGAAAATCCTTTTTGTTTTTTCAGAGACCACCACCGGTGCCTTTGTCGAGGAATAACTCACACCTGCGATGTTTACAGAGCCGGGTAAGGATGATACGACCGGATTGGCTTTACCCGCAGAACCCATTTGTGACTGAACTCTGATCATGAGCTGGTCGATCTGCGCCTGGCTCGCTCCCTGTGCCCGTGCCAGTTCAATGGCCTGGTCATTGGACAAACCGCGTGACTGAATCTCCTGAGCGATTCGTTGAATCTGGCTGTCGTTCAGACTGTTTACATCTACGGTGGAGGCGTTTACACGCCCCTGACTGTATCCGTTTTGATTTAATGATAGAAGAATAAGTAAAACTAAAGGAACTAAATAATAAAGTCTCATATCAGTATTGGAAAATTTATTGTTGGAGAAAGTAAGTAATAGCAATGATATAATGTTGCATTTAGATTGTTAACTAATTTCTTTAAGTTCAAAAATAAAGAAGATGCCACGAAACCACTATCCCGCACTTGCGGGACTAAAATACATCCAATAAATATCTTTCGTGCCTTTTCGGTGCCTAGGTGTTTTGGTGGCGAAAAGATTTTTTTCAACTTAAGGGATAATCCTTTCTACGATATCTTATTGAGCTCATTACTTATGACAGTAATTAATTAAAATAATAAGTTATCGTATTTGGAATTAAATTCCGACTTCTATAAATATTCATTTTTTGATCGGACTGTGGTATTATCCAATGGCATAATGAATGGCTAATCTTTGTTAGATTGATGCAGCTTCGCCTTTTCAGTCACATTTTGTGACATCCTCCGGCCGTAATTAACCCCGAAAATATACTTTACCAGAAATTATTAACTACCAGAAATTCAGCTTCTAAATGTTATATAAACTAAATTTTTCTGCTTTTAGTTTATAATCTGATAGCGTTCTACAAATATGCCTTATTTATTGCAATTTTATTTAAGCATAACCCGGAAATAATGGATATTGAATCCGGTTTATTTAAGTTGTGATTTTTAATGGCTGTATAATAGGTTTGTAAAGACTCATTTTATAATTCCTTAAAGGATTTCAATATTAATTATTTAGGTTTAAAATTACCCTAAATTAAATTCAATTGATTATAATTTTCATATTATTTTTATCTTTGATTATCCTTTTTTGGCAGATGATGGTGATTTGGCAATAGGTGTAGGTCATTTGACAACAAGTGGAGGTAATGCTGATTTATTGTTATGGTTGCCTATTCTCTTAACGTCCTTATTATCGTTGCTTGGGTCTCTTTTTAAGGGTAAACTAAACCGAAATATTTGGTCATAACGAGGCTTGTATTTATTTTTTTAACAACACTAAACGTCACAATTCTCATACATTACCTATTATCTTAGCAGCAGTAATTTTGATGCACTGAAATTGCTATAGATTAAAGGTGCAGTGTTTGTCAGTGAGGCATTCAGAATTGTTCTGTCGCCGCTATGCGGCTTACCATGTTTGCGCTGCTATGTGGCTTTTGGGAAGTTGATTTGCGTGACATGCCCGGGTTTGGTAAGGTTATGATATGTATCAATGTTAGTCTGGTAGACTGCCGGTATACAAACCTCAAGCCACATAGACGGGACAGATGAGATAGAGTAAATAAGGTATTTAATATTTTCATTATCTATTTTGTTACGTTATGATCAGAAAAATATTTTTTAGTTTACTGGTCCTTTATTCAGTCGGATCTTTTGCTCAGAATATTAAGCATATTCGTTTTGGAACAACCGACTCTCCATTGTCCGGGTTAACCATTACCTGGCGAAGTGCGGGTAGTACTGATCAAATTCAATGGGGCTATACAAAGGTTTATGAACAGGGTCAGTTCAATGGTTCGATACGTTCTAATTATACTGACAACCAGTTTGATTACGCATTTCCCGCTCCAATATCGCCAAATGCTATAATTTATTATAAGATTTATGATTCGTTCGCTGCACTGTGGACGTCTCAGAAATCATTTAAAACAAGTTCCAATCCTGTCGCTAATAAATTTAGCTTTACCGCACTTGGAGATAGCCGGACTTATTATTCCGATTGGCAGACTATTGGTAATTGTGCTACCGCGGTGGCTTCAGATTTTGTGCTTTTTGGGGGCGACCTTACTGATGACGGTAATGTATCCTCCAATTATGACACCTGGTTTAATTTCGGGGCTAATTTTTTATCTCAAAGTTTGATTTATTATACCGCAGGAAATCATGAGAATTTAGGCAGTACAAACGGTATGGCAAATTTTAAAAGTTTGTTTACCTTACCTGGAAACGAATTGTATTATTCGTTTATTCATGGGAATGCCATTTTTCTGGTTTTGAATAGTGAAAATCCCGGTGATGCAACCCAACTGGCATGGCTTCGAAGTACGCTGGCCGCCAATTCGGATAAAACCTGGAAATTTGCAGTTTTTCATAAACCGTTTTATACTGCTCCGGCTCACTCAGGTGAGATGGACGGATATTTTTCCACGTTATGGAAAGCCTTTGATGACTATGGTGTTGATATTATTTTTAATGGTCATACCCATAATTATCAACGATCGAAGCCCATAAACAGAAATGTGAGCACGACCGCTGCGGTTGCAGAATACGGTAGTAACGTGGGTCAGGGGCGTTGCGAAGTTGTTACGGGTGCTGCAGGTGCTCCCCTGGCTGGATTTTCACCGGCTTCATGGTGGTTGGAAACGACGAAGAATGAATTGAACTATTGCAACATTGCCATTGACGGAACAACACTGACCTTTAGAGCATTTAGCAGTAGTCAAAATGTGCTTGATCAATTTCAGCTTGTTAAAGGTTCGAGCGTGCAGGTAAAAGGTATTGGTCTTTTTCCTGTCGCGTTATCGCTTCCTGGTGGAAATACATCGCAATTAACACCTGTCTTTACACCTTCCAATGCTTCAAATAAGTTAATTAACTGGAGTTCAAGTGCACCATCGATTGCAACGGTAAATTCACTCGGCATTGTTACGGGGGTCAGCACCGGTAATGCAACAATTACTGCGACCACCGTAGAGGGAGGTTTTACGGCCACTTGTGAAGTTACTTCTACGGGTTCCGGTGTAATGGTGGGAACCGGAAATGGGTGGAGATATCTGGACAATGGATCAGATCAGGGAACTGCATGGAAGGCACCTTCGTTTAACGATGCCGGATGGAATAGCGGTGCTTCACCCCTTGGTTATGGAGCAATAGGTAGTGTTATTCTGGGGACCTCAACTTTACAGGATAGTATGATTACGTATTACTTCCGTAAGAATTTTAACTACACCCTTACCGGGAATGAGACTTCGTATCAGATGCGTGTTATGGTTGACGACGGGTGTATTGTTTATTTTAACGGTACAGAAGTTTACCGAAACCGGCTCACAGGCAGTGTGAATTATCTTACCCTTGCAGGAAATGAGGCGGCTGAAGGGACTTATTACACCGTTACTTTACCCCTTTCTGCGATAATTAACGGGTCAAATACCATTGCAGTAGAAGTTCATAATACCTCGACAATCAGCAGTGATATCGGATTTGATCTGACTCTTACACCGGTGATGTCGTCCGCAGTTAATTACAAGGCATTGGTTTCTGTCTTTTTGGAGGGTATATATAATATAGATACGGGTTTAATGAATTTAGCCTTGAACACAAAATCCCAAATTCCACTTTTTCAGCCTTATAATTCATCACCGTGGTTATATTCCGGAGCTGAGTATGTTGATTCCATTCCAGCCGATGTTGTGGATTGGGTCTTACTGGAATTACGACATGCTGCAACACCTTCCGCGGCACTTCCTGCGACGGCATTGTCCGGATGGCCGAAGGCTTACTTTCTGAATTCAAATGGCGTGGTTGTTGATTTGGATGGTACAAGCCTTCCTTCGTTAGGTAATCCGGAGGTTATTGACAATCTTTATGTTGTCATTCGTCATCGCAACCATATTTCGATTATGAGTACGGCAGGAATGTGTCCTACTGGCAGTAATTTCAATTATGATTTTACGGATCATATTTCAAAGGCGTACGGAGGATCTGCCGGATATCGTCAGATTGTGCCGGGGGTATTTGGGATGGTGAGTGGGGATGCAGATGCGGACGGGAGTATTTCTGTTTTGGATTTCTCGCAGTGGGCGACCGATTTTGGAAAGAGCAATAGTTATCTTTCAGCTGATATTGATGTGGATGGGGAGGTTTCGGTTTTGGATTTCTCGCGTTGGGCGACCAATTTTGGAGTTGAGAATATCGCTCCGGTGAAGCGGTTGAACGTTGAGCGAGGACAAATTCAAACGCCATGGAGATACCAAAGCCTGGTGCCGGGGAAATAGAAAATGAATTTATACTATTTTTTTGAACACAGCTGACACGGATTGAACAGAACTTCGCTGATCCGAACCAAAATCAGTGTTCATCTTTAACATCAGCGTCATCCATGTTCCTGTTTTTTTGAACATCGATGTGGTTGAAAACTTTAATGATATTTTAAAATAATAATCATTGTTTTTGTTGTAAAATATAGTTTATATTTGTGTATGTAAAGAACGTGAACTGTTTCGTGGTTTATGTTTTATTGAGATTCTCTCTTTTTCGAGGTCTCAAATTTGTTTAATAATTTATATTCAACTGTTTATACAGGAATAAATTTCCAGGATATTAAAATCGCCTAATATGAAAAGACTACTTTTTATTTGTTTATTGTTGCTGTCCGGAGCAAATTTTGCTGCTCCCGCACCACCTCCTGCACCTCAGCTTTCGTGGAGATTTGCCAATCCGAGGATAATTAGACTCTCTCCGTCTGGTCTTGATCATCTGCAGTTCGATGTGCAAGTGCAATCTACTTTGGGTGGATATTATCTATGGACTGGTACTGTTAAATTAGTTTTCAACAACACCACATTTAATAATACAAATACTAATTGGCGTGTGTCTACAATCGGTGCATTTAGTGGTATGAATTCCAGTACGTCAGTTCTTAAATATGCTATAACAACTAGTATTACAGGTGTGGCTCCAAATAAAATATTTAATATTGGACTAACTGGTGATGTAGGTGTAACTAGCAATGGTCCAAACGCTGATGATTTTGCTGAAATACCTACTACTTGGACTACTATATTGACAGTAAGTGCTAGACTACTTGATACCTCAGGAGATGGATTGGCTGGAATTGATTTTCTTGAATCTGGCATGAATGGCTTTGAACAGTATATACCTGATGCTTCTGGTTCCAATTATACAGGATTTAATAGTCCAAATCTATTTGATGCTCGTAATTTTCTCGCTTCTTACACTGGTCGGTTCTACTCAACAGGCACCAATCTTTGGTCACAAATTGGAGGTTCATCCAATAATGCCCAATACTCAAATTTTGCTACTTCAGTCAGCACGACAGTTTGGGATGGTACTGCAGCTATGCCTTCGGGTGTTGCCAATGCAAAAGCTCTAAGCATTGATAGTTTGGCCACCGTTACAATTCCTAAGGATGGTCAGGTTACTGTTACAGGTAATACTGCAATTGCCAATTCTGCAGGATTAACAATCAATTCAGATGCCACCGGAACAGGTTCCTTGATTACCGGAACAACCTCGGGGTTAGGTACCTCAATTATCAATCGTTGGCTGACCGGAAATGTTTGGCATTTGGTTTCATCACCGGTTGTTCAAACAATAACTTCTTTCTTAACAGGTAATCCAACGAATATTCCTTCAAAAAGTGCTCTTGCAAGGGGGATGATGGATTACAACCCGTCGACAGAAGCCTGGAATGGTTTCTTTACGGATGGTACAGTAGGAAGTGTCGGCTCAGGAAAAGGTTATTGTTTACGCACTTCTGCTGATGCGGCTGTTACCTTTACTGGAGCATTGCAGGCAGGTACCGAATCGATAACAGGACTTACATCTGCACATTGGAATAGTATTGGTAATCCATATTCATCAGGAATTAAAATTAATTCAAATTCAGATGCTGTCAATAACTTTATAACAGTCAATTCCGCTAATCTTGACGGAGCCTATGCAGCCGTTTATGTATGGGATCCTACGCTTAATACTGGTGCAGGTGATTACGTTATCTATAATCAAGCCTCTTCTGCAACTAATCTTCCATTAGGTCAGGCGTTTCTGGTTAAGATGGGAGGATCGGCAACAAGTCTTAGTTTTACAAACGCGATGCAGACACATACCAATACCGTTGCTGTTAAGGCGGCTAAGAATACCAATTGGCCAACGATTAAGTTAACAGCCGCAATCAATAATGCCAATAACACGACCACCATAGCATATAACAATGATATGACCAAGGGGTTGGATCCTACTTATGATGCCGGTCTGCTAAAAGCACCGATCTCAGGAGTTATGGCCGCTGCAAATTCTGATGTGACCATTTATACCAAACTGGTAGATGATATCGGAATTCCATTCGCTATCCAGGCCTTACCGGGAAATATCAATAATCTGGTAATTCCGGTTGGTATTCAGAGTTTAGCAGGAGGCGATGTGGTTTTCACCGCTAAGACATTTGATCTCCCTACGAATGTTAAGGTTATCCTCGAGGACAGAGTGAAAAATACATTTACCGATCTTTCGACATCGAGCTATAAAACAACGATTGCTGCGAATACCGATGTCTCTAACAGGTTCTTCCTCCACAACTCAATCTCAACCACGCAGGGTGCAATTGGTGATCCAACCCTGACTGGCAAGCTAAATGCTTATGCGTATATGAACAGTGAGATCCGTATTGAAGGTGAAGTGAGTAAAGATGCTGTTGCAACACTTTATGATGTTCAGGGAAAAACAGTGATTATCAGGAAGCTCTCTGAAGGGTCATTAAATGTTGTTCCGACATCAAGTGTCAGTACCGGACTATATCTGTTAACGGTTAGAGACGGTAATAAATCTCAGTCATTTAAAATTATTTTACGGGATTAATTAACTGTGATTTTAATATATACGAAAGACAATGTAGAGACGCACAGCTGTGCGTCTCTACACAAAAAAATAAAATGTAAAAAATAGCCATATGAAAAATAAGATAACCGAAATTTCTAAGGATATTGTTGCTGATCCTAAGGATAAAAAGATTACCAGGAAGGATGCGATCCGGAAATCGGGATTTATAGCCCTTTCTGCTGCAACTACTTTGATTTTACTTGGAAGTCCAAATAAGGCTGCGGCCGTCTCTGCTCCGCCACCTCCACCACCGTGGTAGTGGTCATTTTTCAAATATTTTTTATTTGAAAATAAAGCCTGAAATCATTCGTTGATTTCAGGCTTTGTCTTTTCCGGTGAAAATATTGAGGTATTCTTTAATGCGTAATTTATACCAGCCGGGATCGGAGAGTCGTTTAGCAAACACCCGGCGCATTTTTTTGGTTCTGAAAAACGCAATCGTTTGAACCATATAGCGTTCAGCTATTTTGTATTTAATATAGGCGAATGCGCGATGGATGAAATAAAAAGACCTGGAAGTCTGATTCAGATCGTGCTTGGATCTAAAATACCAGGATCTAAATTTTGCTCTGGCCGCAAATGGATTATCAAGTCCTAAAGCTCTGGATTCAAATGAAAAGTAGGCGATCGCCTTCTTTTTGTATCTGATTTCGGATATGGTCTCTTCCAGGGGATTTCTCACTGAAAGCAGATGTAAGTCGTAGAGGTCCCTTAAAGAAAGAATGCCGAATAACGAACCGCCGTGGCTTAAGTGGGCATGAATAAAGTTGTGGATAATTTTATGATGATCCGAAAGGACAAAACATCCATTTAAGGAATGGACTGATTTTTTTTGTGTTTCAACGATTCCGGGATTAAACCAGTCAAGCTCAACTTCGGTAAGTTGGCGATGCACCTCAAGATAAGCGGGTAAACCTGGTTTTGTGAGCGGTGGGTAATGTTTTGACAGATCGGTGTCGAAATAGGAGTGGGGTTCCAGGGTAGTGGAATATCCAATTGCCTCCAGTGCCTTTGCCGCAGGCTGGTAATCTTTTTCGGCAACAAGCAGATCAATATCTCCCAATATCCGCTCGCCAATATCGGAATAAACCCCTTCCAACAAATGTGCCGCACCCTTTAAATAGATGGGAAAGATGTTGTTTTGATTCAGCAGCAGGGTGATTTCGCTGAGCTGATTGATAATCTGTTTATTACGAAGCAGGTTTAATTCGTAAATTTCTTTAAGAAAATCTGTTAGTTCCTCAGGAAGATCGGGTATCAGATTGTTTCTTTTAAATTTCAGATATATGGCAGGCAGAATTAGGTGATTGCTGCAAAGTAACACGAACTTTTCCCAATCTATACCGTCTGAATTGATTTTCTCCCTGATTGTAGCCGCGAACTCCGGGTTTTCATCCAGCATCAGGCATCGCCCTGCAAAATAGAAATAATCCTTGCTATTCATGGCTAAATAATTCGGTTATCGCATTTATGCCCTTCTCATTATTTGAATAGGTTAATTTAAAAAATGAGATTGACGTAATCCAGTCAAGGAGGATTCCCGAATTTCCTGGATTTGGAACGACCCAGGCCTGATCGAGCAGCAATTTTATTCCATCCGTGATGGCTAATTTTTCAAATACAAAATCAACGGAATCGTTATATTCGATAAAAACCATTTCATGAACGGGATACGCAGAACCCGAATACACAGGATCCATTTCTGCGGCCAAATAACGGACACTTTTTTCGCTTGAGATGTGGTTTAGTTGTTTATGCTCCAATGCCGGAAAATGTGCTATGAGCAATTCCATTGACCCCTGTTTGACGGACATGGCAATTGGAAACGGATATGCACTGAAGGATTGGCGGTCTATGGGTACAAAGTCATCAGAGATTAATTCAAAACCTCTGGATTGAAGTAGCGCCGCCATGGTGGTTTTACCCGATCCGGGAGGGGCTGAGAAAAGAATGGTTTTCCTTTTATTCGTTATCGCTGATGCGTGAACTGTCATTAACCAGTCGGCATCGGTTTTGGTATGCATCAGATTGATCATAGCCATGAAGATAAGTCCTTTTGCCAGGTGAGTTTCGTCAGCAGACCATACTCCCCTGACCTCACCGTTGAGACGAAATGCAATCTTCCCCTGGTATTGAAATAATTCCAAAAGTGCGGATGTTTCACTCTCGGTAACGAGTTCCAAATGGCTGATTAAGGGGTGAATATAATATTCGAAGAGGCGTGATTCAAAGGCAAAAGTTATTTGTTTTGTTCCCAGCAGGTAGTGATGGATCGAATATGGATTGAAATGGTAATCATTTAGTCTGTCGGAGAAGTTATTGAAGTTATTCTCTATGGTATCGCTTTGGTTTAATTTTCTTATTTGAGTGAGGATTTCGGTTACAAAAGTCAGACTCTCATTGTGGGTAGTTCCGTATCGGTTTTCAAAGGCTTTTGCAATGGTTTTGGGTTTGCATCGTTTCAGAAATTGGTTAAAGACATACCATGCAGGCTCTTCCAGTTGAACATAGGAATTGCTATTTTCAAACCAGAGCAGATTGGAGTTTCCGATTTTTTTTCTGAGATATGGAATGGACTGCATTGAATGTTCCTTTGGCATTACATTAAATTCAATTAGTATGTTTTAAGAATGAAATGTCGTTTGTATATTAGAGTGACTGCTTAAAGAATTAAAATAAAAATATGCCACCAAGACACCAAAAAGGGACCAAACACCTTTGTTAATGAATCTTTTTGGTGAGATTTAGTGTTTTTGTGATTTGGTGGCAAAAAGAATTTTCATGATTTTTTTTTGCCACCTATTTCTTCCTTTTTTTATTTAGTTCGAAGATATATGCCAGCTTTACCTGAACTCCGTTTCCCTGGGAAATTGAATATTCGTATTTGTTTTTATCAAACAGATTGGGCAGACTGTAAAATCCGCGACCTTCGAGGGAAATTGCACGTCCGCTTTTGAGGTGATATTCCATACCCATTCCTACCGTAAACAGAAGGTCAACTGCACCATCTGATTTTTGTCCGTAAATCGAGCGGTATCCCGGGGTAGCAGTACCGCTGAATTTTTCCTGTTCCGAGATTTTAAAGGCTACTTCGGGACCAAGATTAAGGGTGAAGCGGAATGCTTTATTTCCGATATTGATATGGGTCATAATTGGTATGGAGACATAATTCAATCGTCGTGTATAGCCCACTGAATCTTCTTTAAACCCTTTTTGTGTGAGATTTACCTCCGCCTGGAATCCGATATGAGGTTCTGAAATCAGTCTGAACATGATGCCGCTTGCATACCCCTGAAGGAAAGATTCCATTATATTGGGGTAAAACCTCACCTTTGTGAATGTTGCACCTCCGGAAACTCCCATATAAAGCTCTGTTTTAAAATCTTTTTGTTGTCCAAATGTGGCAAACGAGCAGCCTGTAATTAACAATGCGATGAGGTGTCTTCTCATTTGTGATTAATTGATTTTTAATTGCCGGTAAAGATAAACAAAATTGTATGGAGGTTCCATCAAATTGATTCGGGCCTTTACTAATTAAGGAGAGCGCATAAGTAATAGGTAGGATATAATGTCCTATTTCCATAAGGGACTGATTTCTTAATGATCCAAAATATAAAAATGCCACGAAATCACTAAATTTCAAATACATCCAGCAAATATCTTTCGTGTCTTTTAGGTTCCCTGGTGTTTCCCGTACAACTCTTTTTTAATTATTTTTCAAAGTTATCTGTTTTAAGGTTGGAGTTGCCCCGCTGTCGATCACTTGGTGGTGATAAGAATTTTTATCAACTTAAAGGTTTGTTACTAAATACGACTTCTTTTTATTCTCATTACTTAACTGGAACTGCCAGACCTTATTAAATCCTATTGATCACCTGGCAATCGGGATTGGGGCGTTACCAACCTCAAGACCTTTAAGGCTCAAAATCGTATGCGAAATTGCTAAGAGGTTGTGAAAAAAACTTTTTGCCACCAAAGCACAAAAACATGAAATAAGCTCCAAAGTTATTCGTTATATTTATTTTATTGAAATTTAGAGTTTTAATGACTAATTGCTAATCTTTATTTGAAATTTCAACAAAGAAGCCAATTGTATTAGTTCAATCTTATTTCATTCTTGTGACTTATCAACAGGGTTCAGTGCCTTTATTTCCCTCCTTTTTTATACATTTGGATGAAAATTTAACAGCATGTCGATTGTAGATAAATTAAATAGTATTCGCGCCACTTTGCCTGTTGGTGTTCAGTTGGTTGCCGTTTCGAAGACCCGCAGTGACGAGGAGATCATGGAAGCCTATAATACCGGTCAACGGATTTTTGGGGAGAATAAAGTGCAGGAGCTTGTGCGCAAATGGGAATCGTTACCTAAAGATATTGAATGGCATTTTATCGGTCATTTGCAATCGAATAAGGTGAAATATATTGCCCCTTTTGTGGCTATGATTCATGCGGTTGACAGCATGAAGATTCTTCAAACTATCAATGAGGAGGCCAAGCGGGCAGGGCGGTCAATTCCCTGTTTGCTGCAGTTTCATGTCGCGAGCGAAGAGAGTAAATTTGGCTTTCTACCAGCAGCGGTTGAGCATCTTTTTACATTAACTGAATTGAATGATTTATCGTATGTCGTTTTTTCGGGGGTTATGGGAATGGCTACCTTTACAGAGGATACCGTTGTGGTTGATCGGGAATTTTCATTGCTGGCCGAACTGTATCAAAAATTGAAATTCCAATACTTCGCCGAAGATTCAAATTTTAAAGAAATTTCAATGGGGATGTCGGATGATTATATGCTGGCCATTGGGCAAGGAAGTACGATGGTTCGGATCGGAAGCACGATATTTGGAGAACGTATTTATAATTCAAAATAGAATGATCATAAGCTTACCCTCAATTCAAAATAATTGAAAACTCTTACTTTTACGTTAATCATAGTCCTCTTTTTTACCCAATGGGTTAACGCTGCTGATCCCTTTACAATTAATCTGAATAATACTAGTCAAATTCAGTATTGTGCTGATAGTGTTCTTATTGCAAAAGATTTGACAATTGGAGGTGCTCCCAATATTCAGGGGATGAAAATTTCGTTTATCCAGGGATTTGTATGGGGTGAGGATGAATTAATCTATTCAGGCAAACTAACAACCAATACCACTACTCCAGGGACATTAATATTGACAGGCAGCACCATTGTCCAGGATTATGTTGATGCAATCCGGTCTATTAAGTATAAAAATATTAAGAGCGTTCCTACTTTGGGTATACGTAAAATTATGATTTCATTAAATGACGTGGATTACCTGCCATCTACCGGGCATTTTTATCGCTATGTTTCAAGCGCTGGAATTTCGTGGTCTGCTGCTAAGAATCATGCCTCGACTACCTTATATTATGGACTAAGGGGATATCTGGCGACCATTACCAGTCAGGAGGAAAATGATTTTATTAAAGCAAAGACAAAGGGTGTGGGATGGATTGGGGCTTCGGATGTAAGTAAGGAGGGAGACTGGCGTTGGGTGACCGGGCCTGAGGGTCTGGATGCCAATGGATTGGGACGTTTATTTTGGATTGGTACCGGTTTAGATTTTACCACCGGCGTACCAGGTAAAGGTCCGGTGCTTGGTCAGTATAATAACTGGAACGACGGAGAACCCAATAATTCCGGGGGGTCGGAAAACTTCGCGCATATCTTATTTTTCCCAAATGATCCGGTTCATTCTCTCAGGTGGAATGACCTTCCAAACGGTGGTGGAAGTGGAGAGTATTCATCCCAGGGTTATTTGATTGAATGGGGTGGCTATAAGGACGATCCCGTAGTAAATCTTATAGCTACTCTGGAATTAGTGGTGAATTCAATAATACTTAAGACCGAGACTATTCCCGGTATTTGTCAGGGGGAGAGTGTCACACTCAATCAGCCTGATGCTTATTCGAATCCTGCTGCAACTTACCTTTGGAGTCCAACCGGAAACTTCCCTGGTTCCACAACCTCAAATCCTAAAGTTACCCCTGCTCTCTCAACAACATATACTGTCAAGGCCAAACGTGGGTCGTGTGAAGTTAACCGCGATTTTGTTGTAAAGGTTAATCCTAAGCCCATCGTTAAATTTGATATCGATCCCAATACCTGTTATGGTTTTAGTGTGGCGGTTAATTATTTAGGCGGTGAAGATCCAACGAGGTTAAATTTTACCTGGATTTTCGGTGGTGACACAATTAAGAACGGTATTAACATACCCAAAGACACGATTCCCCTTGGGACTAGTCAACAGCCACGTAATGTTACACTAAAAATTACCGACCAGAACGGTTGTACAGATCAACTTGCAAGCAATAATCTCCGTCTTGTACCCAATTTAAGTTCATGGACAGTGACTGACCCGATGGTTTGTCTTTCTGATTCGTTTGAATTCGCTGTAACAATTCCTGATCCATCTGTTCTGTATAAATGGAATTTTGGAGACGGTAAATCAGCAACTGGCCCGGAAATCTATCACAAATATCAGTTGCCTGGCAAATATGATATCCAACTAACAGTGACCAATCCTGTTAACACGTGTTTTAATTCTGCCAAAATTAAAGATATGGTCACTGCAGAACCTCTTCCAGTAGCTGCTTTTACCATGAGTGATTCGATTGTTTATAAAGACAAGCCTGATGTCGTTTTTACAAATACCAGTACAACGGCAAGTCCCGGGGAGATAAAGGGGTGGGAATGGAATTTCGGAGATTATGGATTTTCGGATGAATTTAGTCCCGAATACACCTACAAGACGACTGGTCGTCATAGAGTTTTATTGGCTGTTTCAAATGATTCGGGTTGTAAAGATTCTATTGTACACACGGTTTTGGTAGCTTTTGGCCAGATATTTGTTCCCAATGCCTTTTCTCCCAATGCTCCGGATATCAAAGACCGGATATTTCTTCCTGATACCGATGGAGTAATGACAGCAGGATATCATTTGACCATTTTAAGCCGGTGGGATGATATCATTTATGAGGTGTGGCACCAAAAAACCCCATGGGATGGAAAAATGGATAATGGTGCCTTTGCTCCACCCGGGGTATATATCTGGAGACTGCTGTATAATGATGTTTTGGAACGAACGCACCGACAGACAGGAACGGTTATGCTAATCTATTAACTCATTTTATGATTAATCTGATGCCGGGCATAGTACCTTGCTTTTTAAAATTGAATGAATTAAATTCAAACCCACAAAAGCGAGGTGTTATGAAGTGGTATGGACTAATCATTTTACTCTTTATTTTTAGTTCAGAATTATTTTCTGCACCGGTTAAATCGTGTCATAAATCGACCGAAGGGAAAGATTTTTGGTTCGGTTTTATGGAAGGACGAAATGCTGATTTTTATAAACCTTATGTCGAGGTTACCCTTACATCGAGCTACTCATGCAAATATCAGATTTCTATTGGAAAATCACAACCTGCTATTACCGGAAGTGTGAATCCAAATATACCGGTAAAAATCAGGCTGAATTGGAATACCGTTGAGGCAATTGGTTCAGAGATTATTCAGGAGAGGGCTATTCATCTGGTTTCTGATAATCCCTTGAATGTTTATGCGTTGAATTATGCCTTGAATTCATCCGAAGTGGCCACTGTTTATCCTACAGAATCTTTGGGAAACGAATATTATGCCATGTGTTATGAGCCTCATGTTTCCATTCAATACAATGTGATCGTAAATCTGATCCATTATGATAAAAATGTACAGGGTAAAAACAGTGAATTTTTGATTGTGGCATCAGAGGACAGCACGCTGGTCTGGATTACCCCATCGGTTGTTACGGACAGTTTAAGACCTGCCCATATTCCGTTTAAAGTTAAATTAAATAAAGGTGAAATCTACCAGGTTCAATCGGCTAATCTTCCGTTTTTGCCGGGGCAGGGTGATCTCACCGGGAGTTATGTGTCCAGTAATAAACCGGTTGCACTGTTTTCAGGTTCTTATTCCACCACTATTCCTCGTTCTTCGAATAGTGCCTATGATCATTTATTTGAACAGATGCCTCCGGTGCGGACCTGGGGAAGGAAATTTATTACCGTTCCACTTAAGATACGTCACGAAGATACTTACCGGATTTTGGCAGCAGAGGATAATACGAAAGTCAGCGTGGGTTCTTCATATTCGTTTGTTTTGAATAAGGGAAATTTCAGGGAGTTTTCACTCGGCTATGATCAACCATCGCTCGTTGAAAGTGACAAGCCGATATTACTGGCTCAATTCAGTAATTCCAACAGTGTCGATTCTTTGTATACCAAAGGTAATGGTGACCCATTTATGGTTATTGTAAGTCCGGTAAACCAAACCCATCAAAAAGTGAGTTTCGTAGCTTACGATTCACCCGCCGTCACCACCCTGTTTTTTGTTAATGTAGTCATAAAGGACGATGCGAAAGGCAACATTTTTCTAGATGGTGGGAAAGTGAATTTTAACCCTGTATTGGGGACCGGCTATTCCTATGCCCAGGTCAATCTTTCAAAAGGGAATCATTATATTGAATCTATTGATCCAACGAAGGGTTTTATAGCCTATGTTTATGGTTTTGGCGGGTTTGAAGGTTATGGTTATGGTGTCGGTTATAACCTCGATGTTGTCCTTGATGTGGGTGGCAAGCTTAATGTCAACGGCGGTAAATCGCTGGTTCAATGTTATGGATCACCACCATTGACCCTTGATGCCGGGAATTCATTTTCCTCCTATTTATGGAATACCGGTGATACGACCTCTACTGTCCGGACCACAAAAAGCGGCTGGTATTCGGTAACGGCTTCTGCCGTTGATGGTTGTGAATTGACTGACAGTGTTGAGCTGCGATTTGATAAACCAGTAGTCGATCTTGGGAAAGATACGATTTTATGTAAGCCGGATCAATTGATTTTAGATGCAGGCAACAATTTTAAAAGTTATTCCTGGTCCACAAAAGAGACCACAAAAAAAATAGCTGTTGTCAAAACCGGGAGTTATAACCTCAATGTTGTTGACAGTTTAGGTTGCAGCACCCATGATTCGATAAACGTCACTATGGTGGATAAACCCCAAATCACCCTTAGCCCTATCGACACGCTATTATGCGGAAGTAAATCTGAAATTCTTAATGTTACAACTGATAAAGGAAATATTTCCATTAAACGGCTAATTGATAATTTTACATTCACTACAAATACAGTTACAGTACCTGATTATGGTTCTTATGGGTTCAATATTAGGGCTTCCAACGAATTTTCATGTTTTTCGGATTCTACGGTTAAGATTTCATTCAGAGATATTCCGACAGTTGATTTTCTGATCGATTCAACTCGGTGCTATCAAAGCATTCCTTTGGTTAAATATTTGGGAAATGCTCCGGTGGCTGCCTCCGACTTTGCCTGGATTTATCGGGGAGATACGATCAGTCATGGCATTGGTAAAGATACCATTCGGGCTCCTTTGGGGGTTAATCAAACGGTAAATGATTTAAAACTGACAGTTACCCGGCAGGGGTGTGCCAATAGTAAAATACTTAATGGCATTAGAATAGTTTCCAAATTAAAACTGATGGTTATTGACAGTTCCGGATGTGCTCCATATACGGCAAAATTTTCTGCGTCAGATGATGGGGCTTTATCTTATAACTGGGATTTCGGAGATGGCAGTATTCTTACCACCTCTGCTGCAGTTCAGACCCATACCTATCAGCAGGCCGGTTCTTATCCGGTAAGTGTTAAAGTAACTACAATTAAAGGGTGTGTTAATAAGCTTGGAAAAGATAGTTCGGTTCAGGTAAACCCGGTCCCGGTGGCTGGATTTGCACCATTATCCTCAGAATGTCTGAATAAAGGAACGAATGGGCTATCAGCTCTGGATAGCGGCAATCCTTTTGACCGGTATATTTGGGACCTATCAATGTTTGATCGTGAAGAGATTATTCAGAATCCGGGTGAAACAAAGGGACCACTTTCATTTGATCTTAAAAATAAACCTCAGGTGAATATCAGCTTAAAACTTACCTCTAAATTTGGTTGTACGAGTAATCCGGTAAAGATCCTGCTTAAAAGAAAACCCGATTTTTCATTCAACAGCACTGCCAATGAAGGGTGTTCACCGCTTGAGGTTTCTTTTACTGCTACAGCAAATGATTTAGTCGATCGTTTGACGTACACCTGGGATCTTGGCGATGGAGGAATCAGTTCGTCAAAGGATGCAAGGCATCTTTACGAGCAGCCTGATCATAAGTATGATATTACGCTTCAAGCATTGTCTTCAGTAACCGGTTGTGCCAATTCGATAACCAGAATTGATTTTGTCAAGGTATATCCTAAACCCAAAGCGATGTTTAAGATGGATAATTCAATTGTTTATAATGATACGCCCACTATAAATTTCTCGAATTTAAGCACCGGAGCAACTATTTTCAACTGGGATTTTGGGGATGGAAAATTTTCAGATCAGGAAAACCCGTCACATGATTATGCAGTAACGGGAACCCGAAATGTTTTACTGGAAGTTTTTAACGATTTTCAATGTTCCGATACAACTTCAAATGTGGCGCTTATTGCATTAAACCGTCTTTTCCCACCCACGGCATTTTCGCCCAATGCACCTGAATTAATTGATCGGGAGTTTAGGTTAGTCTCTGACGGGATATCCTCAGCGGGTTACCACCTGAAGATTTTCAGCCGGTGGGAGGATCTTATTTTTGAAGCAGTGGATGATATCAGGGGATGGGATGGAAAGTTGAAAAATGGTTCCTTTGCACCTGCCGGAGTGTATGTCTGGATTTTGGATTACGCTGATTTCCTGGGCCGAAAACATCGTGAGTCTGGTGCCTTGACTTTGATTTATTGATCTTTATTTTACATCTGTGGTATAATCATCGTATTGTTATACTGTCGTTTATGATATTTTCCAACGAAGAAAATCAAGGAGATCTCATGAGCTCCGTTGCCATATGCCGCAATATTCGAGGAGGAGAAATCAAAACTGTATCCAAATTGGAATTTTTCGGATTGATACCCAAGCATCGCTGTCAATGAATTTGGCCTGTAGGAGAGGTTATTGCGGTACCATAGTCCATAAGTAAGCCAGTCTTCTTTGATATAGAGACCTAAATTGATTTGCCTAAAACTTCCTTGTTGCAGATAAATCAGGTTGGGTGACACTGTGAATTCTTTGGATAATAATCCCCGGTGGTATTCATGACTTTTGGCCCCGGCATGTACCGTTATTTTGAGTGGAAGTTTACCAGTCTGGTCTCCCTTGAAAATTGATTGATCGGGTTGAGTGAGATGGTGCAGGGCAAAACCAACGTAATAGTCATCAAACTGTCCTACTGTTCCAAAGGAGAAATCGGGAATCATCTTTTCGCCACTTTCAACCGGAAAGGGGCTGCTTCCTGTTATTTCCCCCGTTCCCTGATCGATCATCCCGGGAAAAATTAATCCTGAGGTATTAAATTTCCGGTAGATAAATCCGCTTTCAAGAGCCATTGTAAAAAATACCCCCTGACTGATATTAAAATGCTCAGAATAGATCATGGAGGAGCTTAAACTATTGATAACACCATTTAATTGAACATCGTACAATGTTCTAAATCCTATGCCTCCTGATGTGCCGTTAACATATTTATCATATGACATGGAGTAGGTAGTATACGTATTTCCTAATCGTGGCCACTGATTGCGGTAATTCACATTGACCCTTGGTAACGCATTTGTTCCGGCAAAGGCGGGATTGAGATAGAGCGGATTGGCATAGGATTGCGAAAATTCAGGATCCTGACCTTTTACAATCAACGTTGAATTCATTAGCAGCCCAAAAGCAAAAAAGAATATAATTTTAAAACCAAAATCAGGCCATCGATAAGGCCCGTTTCCCGAAAAAGAATTATTCATGGTGAAAATTATAGTTCATTTTGCTTTTATTCAGAAAACTCTGATTTTTCAGGAATCTCACGAATAATTGTTAATAATCCGTTCAAAAGATATGCTTTTTCTTCATCGGCATGGTTGAGTGCCTTAATGATTTTTGCCATTTGC
This sequence comes from Prolixibacteraceae bacterium, assembly GCA_947475715.1. Classification (GTDB taxonomy): domain Bacteria; phylum Bacteroidota; class Bacteroidia; order Bacteroidales; family Prolixibacteraceae; genus JAAFHB01. The sequence continues at coordinate 78,632 of CANJNY010000003.1, read as the reverse complement.
TGATCAATCAGGTCGTCATCGACAGTTCCATACATATTTTCAATAACAGTAAATGCCTCAAAAGCGATCAGGAAAGAATGATCGATAACCAGATCAATAAAGAGAGGCAAGTATTCATTATAACTTAGGCCGTTTTGCCAGCAGCATGCCACCAACTCCTTCCGTTCAACTAAGTATTTATCATTATTGATCGCTTCGATAAGCAATGGAACACTCTCCTTGTTTTTTAGTTCTGAAAGCAAATTAAGTATGCTTTTTTTGATCTCAGGAAAGGTCGTATTATGGAGTAATTCAAAAAGACCTTCCATAATTAAGCGATTTCCTGACTCTCTTATTTTTTCAATAGTCTCAAGAACAAATTCAGGATCAGTAGAATTTAAATTAGTTAGGATTTCCTTCGATTTTAAGTCTTCAATCATTTTTAAAGCTAAGAATTTTTATGAATCAAAAAAACAGATCAGCTGTTTTCACTTTCGTGAAACCCAGGATGATGTTTTCTCTCTGATTGCCGATTTTACATTGTGACAACAAAGGTAACTTTTTTCTAAGCATAAATTTAATTCTACGTTATACATCCTGGTTTTAAACTAATTTTTTCATTTTATCAAGGGGCGTGCTTTTGGTGAGACTGATCGTTTAATCTAAAAAAAATATATATTTGCCTGCCTCTATTTTTTGGGATTAAGGTATTAATACGCTTTTTTGAATTTTTATCGAGGATCAATATCATTGAGAGAAATTCAACCAAACTAATTTTAGACAATTCATTAACCGGTAGATTAGGTCAGATGATTCTGTAAGAGGATGGAGTGACCAATTTTATTAAAGCTCACGGATGGAAACAACGAAAAAATTATTGCGTTCACTAGGATTGGGATATGTAATTGTAGTGGTTGTCGGGAATATTATTGGCTCAGGCGTCTACAAGAAAATTGCTCCGATGGCTGCAGAACTTCATTCTTCGGGGTGGGTTCTGATAGCCTGGATCGTTGGCGGATTAATCACTCTTTTTGGGGCCCTGAGTAATGCGGAAGTTGCCGGATTGCTGGCAGACACGGGTGGCGATTTTGTCTATTATAAGAAGATCTACAACCGTTTTTTCGCATTTATTTATGGATGGTCGTTATTTGCAGTTATTCAAACAGCGGCAATTTCTTCCCTGGCTTATGTCTTTGCACAATCCTTAAATAGCATGATTGATTTGCCGGCAATTCTTCCATCAATGAGTCAATTTTCAGTCGGGGGAATCTTCTTTCCTTTTGAGGGGTTCACTGTGAAATTAACGGCTATTGTGTTGATTTTAATCCTTACTCTGGTTAATATCAGAGGGATTAAAACCGGGGCAGGAGTAAGCAAACTGGTCTTGATTTTGGTTTTTGCCGGATTATTTCTGATTGTAGCATTTGGATTGGTTAGCCACCAGTCACATCCATTTCAAAGTTTTGATTTTGGCCCTGTGTCGCAAGCTCCGGTTACGATATCAACATTTTTCACAGCTATGCTGGCCTCATTCTGGGCCTACCAGGGATGGGCCTCGGTCGGATTTATTGGTGGTGAAGTTAAAGATGCCAAACAGAATATCCCCAAAGGGATTGTCGCCGGCGTATTTATGGTGATCGCAGTTTATTTACTGGTCAATGTGACTTATCTCTCCCTATTATCTGTTCCGCAGCTGGAGCAAATTTATCAGTCAGGAAATCAGATTGCAGCCGTTGAAGCGGTGCGGGCATTCTGGGGTGCAAATGGGGCATTGTTTATCTCTTTTTTAATTCTGATTACCACCCTTGGTTGTACCAATGCAACAATTCTTGCCAGCGCCCGGCCCTATTACGCCATGGCGCATGAAAAATTATTCTTTAAAAGCGCCGGATCGCTCAATAAGGCCAATGTTCCTGCTAATTCATTGATGATGCAGGGGATTTGGGCTTCGGTTCTGGTGTTATCCGGAACCTTTGATCAGCTTACTGATATGATCATCTTTGCTGTCTTTATTTTTTATGGTGCAACTTCCCTGGCCGTTTTTATTCTGCGACGCCGAATGCCCGATGCTCCACGACCCTATAAAGTTTGGGGATATCCTGTGGTGCCGGCTATTTTTATCCTGTTTTGTATTGTTTTAGTTTTTAATACCATATTTACCCGGCCACGTGAGGCGATATTAGGACTTTCTCTGATATTCTCAGGATTGCCAGTATATTGGTATTTGCACCGGAAGCATAAAGTGTAAGGGTTATATCCAATAGTGAGCGGGTGAGTTTTCACGACCTGAAGACCCACCTGCTCACTTTATTTTAATTGTCTTGCTTTTATATCAGCTTATCGACCAGATATTTTCCGGTATAAGATTCCGCGCATTTTACAAGCTCTTCAGGGGTTCCTTCGAAAACTTTATATCCCCCTGTTTCTCCCCCTTCCGGACCTAAATCAATAATCCAGTCGGCGACCTTGATCACCTCGGTGTTGTGTTCTATAATGATTACGGTATGTCCCCGGGATATTAGGGCATTAATGGCATCGAGCAGTTTGCGGATGTCGTGAAAATGAAGCCCCGTTGTGGGTTCATCAAAAATAAACATGGTTGGGGTGTCCTTCTCCTTAGCCAGAAAAGAGGCCAGTTTAATACGCTGGCTTTCACCTCCCGAAAGCGTACTTGATGATTGCCCCAGTTTTACATATCCCAGCCCCACATCCTGCAAGGGGAGGAGCTTCCTTGCAATTTTCTTCCCTTCATTTTTATCATTTTCCGAAAAGAATATGATGGCCTCATCAACAGTTAATTCCAGTATGTCAAAAATGCTTTTCTCCTTGAATTTCACATCAAGAACATCGGCCTTAAACCGTTTTCCGTTGCAACTTTCACAGGTCAGGTGGATGTCGGCCATGAATTGCATTTCAACTTTAATCTCCCCTTCACCCTGGCACTCTTCGCATCGTCCACCATCAATATTAAATGAGAAATGTGAGGCGGTAAACCCGTTTATTTTTGATGCCTGTTGCTCTGCAAAGAGTTTTCGGATCTCATCGTAGGTTTTAAGATAGGTTACCGGATTTGAACGGGAGGATTTACCAATCGGATTCTGATCGACAAATTCTACCGCCGTGATTTGTGGCAGATCCCCCTGCAATCTGATGTGATCACCTGTTTTCTCACCATAACCTCCCAGATGTTTGTTTAAAGCAGGGTATAGTATCTTCTTGATCAGTGATGATTTACCTGACCCGCTAACCCCGGTAACGACAGTGAGCGTATTCAACGGAAATTTGACATCAATTCCTTTGAGGTTATTCTCCCGGGCACCGGTAATCTCAATGAAATTATTCCATTTTCGTCTCATCGCCGGCAGGCTGATCTTCTCGGTGCCGTTTATATATTTGGCAGTAAGACTTATATTGTTTGTTGCCAGTTCTTTGTGTGATCCCTGAAAGACCACTTCTCCGCCATTTCTTCCCGCAAGGGGCCCGATATCGATGATCATATCGGCATCCCTGATGATCTCCTCGTCGTGTTCAACAATGATTACACTATTTCCAAGTTGCTGCAATTTACGAAGCACCCTGATCAGCCGGACCGTATCCCGCGAGTGCAGTCCGATTGAGGGTTCGTCAAGGATGTACATCGATCCGACCAGGCTGCTTCCCAGAGAGGTCGCCAGGTTGATCCGCTGTGATTCGCCACCCGATAAGGATGAGGAGAGTCTGTTTAAGGTGAGGTAACCCAATCCGACATCACAAAGGAATTCAATTCGGTTTCGGATTTCAATGAGCAACCTGTCAGATACTGTTTTGTCATGTTCGGATAATGAGAGGTTATTGAAAAACGGACTGAGCTGATCAACCGGTTGATTTACCAGTTCGGAGACAGCTTTTCCTCCAACCTTCACATAGGAAGCCTCTTTTTTGAGTCGTGTACCCTCACATTCAGGGCATATTGTTTTTCCTCTGTACCGGGATAGCATGACCCGGTATTGAATTTTATACGATTGCTCCTCTACACTTTTAAAGAAAGCATTTAATCCTTCAAAGTATTGATTTCCAGTCCATAGTAACCGTTTTTGTGCTGCGGAGAGATCGTAATATGGGGTGTGAATGGGAAAGTTAAAACGGTCGGAATTCATGATCAGTTGCTCTTTCCATTCTCCCATTTTCTCCCCTTTCCAGCAAACAATCGCTTCATTATATACCGAAAGCGATTTATTGGGTATTACAAGATCTTCGTCAATTCCAATGGTTTTTCCGTATCCTTCGCAGACAGGACAAGCGCCAATGGGATTGTTGAAACTGAATGTATGTAGTGACGGCTCCTCAAAGACAATCCCGTCGGCTTCGAACCGGTTTGAAAAACTTTGCAGGGTGGTCTTATTCTCCTGAGTCGTAATCCGGACAAGACATTCTCCCTTCCCTTCGTAAAAGGAGGTCTGTACAGAATCTGCTATGCGACTGAGTAAATCTTCGTCATCTGAAACAGAAAACCGGTCGATTACAATATTTACTTCGGTTACTTTTTTCTTATTTGCTAATTCCTCATCAATGTCAGCGATGCGAACGACATTCCCCTGAATTTCAAGTCTGGTAAATCCTTGTTGCTGGAGCAGATCAGCCTCCTGACCCAGTGTTCTCCCTTTTGTAATCTGAAACGGAGCCAACAGGATAACCTTTGTGGCGTAAGGGTAAGCGGTTATGGCATTTACCACATCGCTTACTTCGTGTCGGATAACCTCCTTTCCGGTGGCAGGAGAATAAGTTCTTCCAATTCGGGCATAAAGAAGTTTGATATAATCGTAGATCTCGGTTGAGGTCCCAACTGTTGAACGGGGATTGCGCGTATTAACTTTTTGCTCGATAGCAATGGCGGGAGGAATCCCTTTGATATAATCGACATCCGGCTTGTCCATCCTTCCCAGGAATTGCCTGGCATACGAAGAGAGACTCTCGACATACCGTCGTTGCCCCTCGGCATAAAGGGTGTCAAATGCCAATGACGATTTTCCTGAACCTGAAAGACCGGTGATTACAACCATTTTATTTCTGGGGATCTGTAAATCGATATTCTTTAGATTATGAACCCGGGCGCCTTTAATTTCAATATATTGATTCTTAATGTTTTCAGTCATATTTTTTCAATGGTGTACTTACTCTTTATAACAGGCAAAGGTACAAATTGTTTTTCTTGTTCTGTTTTCTCTTTAGTGTGAATATGGGATATAAAATTTTCCGGATTTATTTGTTTTTGTCATTTCAATGTGATATCATTGTAGTATTAAATTAAAATATTAAAAGTTATGGAAAAAGAGATTAAATTAAAGAATAACGGGTTTTTAAACCTGTTTATGGGATTGGTATTTATCCTCTCTCCATTAAGTCTTATTTTTTACCGCGAGGTTTGGTCTGTTCCGGTTGTTATTTTTATGGCTGTTACCGGAATTTTTTGGTTAACCGGTTTGTTTATTATTCAGCCCAATCAAACGAGTGTTCTTGTATTCTTTGGAAAATATCAGGGCACGGTAAAAACGAATGGGTTTTTCTGGTTAAATCCATTTTATACAAAAAAGAAAGTTTCATTGCGGGTCAGGAATCTGGAGTCGGATGTTATTAAAGTTAATGATCAGCAGGGAAATCCTATTTTGATTAGTGCCATCGTTGTCTGGAAGGTTATTGATACTTACAAGGCTGTATTTAATATTGAAGCAATGGAAGAGGTTGACATTAAGACTGGCATGAAGAAGACCAAATCAGAGGAGTCGTATCAGAAATTCATTAAAATTCAGACTGAATCAGCCTTGCGAAAGATTGCCCATACTTATCCTTATGATAATATCGAGGAGTTGAAAGGGGAGGAGCCGGTAATCTGTCTGCGATCGGGAATCGATGAGATTAATCGTTCGTTGGCTTTTGAAATCAGTGAAAGGTTATTGCTTGTGGGGATAGAGGTGATAGAATCCCGGATTTCGAATCTGTCGTACGCACCCGAAATTGCCGGAGCTATGTTAAGGCGCCAGCAGGCTACAGCAATTGTTGCTGCACGCCAAAAAATCGTTGAAGGTGCTGTTGGAATGGTCAAGTTGGCATTGGATGAGTTAAAAGATCAGCATATTATTGAGCTTGATGATGATAAGAAGGCTTCAATGGTAAGTAATTTGCTTGTGGTATTGTGTGCGGATGAATCTGCACGGCCCGTAATTAATACCGGTTCAATTTATTAGTAATCAATGGCAAATAAAAAATCGTTTGTGCTGCGAATGGATCCTGAGCTTTCGAATGCTTTGGAGCGGTGGGCTGCAGATGAATTTCGCAGCATGAATGGGCAGATAGAGTATGTTTTATATCAGGCACTAAAAAAGGCGGGCAGGCTTCCGGGCAAAAAGAGCACTGAAAGATTGGCTGATAACACGCAATCTAACGGATAACAATGGGTATTTTTATAACATTTAGTTAATGCCGTAAAATTGTATATTTGTATTATTCTTAAATTTGGTATGATATAGTTTAAGCTGGATCATAGGAACCTAAATAAATAGCGCTGTTGAAAACAACCTCACAAATTTTTGATTCCCAGACGGCAAATTTAATAGCCTCACTCCAGGAGCATCAGATAGAATTGGAGATGCAGAATCAGGAGCTTGCAAAAGCTAAAGAGGCTGCTGAGTCAGCGACTCAGAAGTATTCTGAATTGTATGATTTTGCCCCCTCCGGATATTTTGTACTTTCAAATAGCGGAGAAATCCTTGAATTAAATCTAAGTGGTTCTCAGATGCTTGGTAAGGATAGGGATCATTTGATAAATTTGGGATTAGGTTTTTTTGTTTCAGATGATACCAAAGGTGAATTTAGCTTGTTGCTTGATCGGATTTTTAAGAGTAAAGTTAAACAGACCTGTGAAGTTACCTTTGCTCCGGCGGGTTTGCCTTTGATTTTTGTTCAACTTTGTGGTGTTATATCCGGCAATGGGGATAGCTGTCTTTTAACCGCAATTGATATTACATCCCGAAAAATCAGTGACTCTCAACTTGAAAGAACAAGGTTGTTGATGCAATCGAGTATAGAGAGTCAAAAAGAGGTGATTTTTTTATCTGTCGATACCGATTACAGCTATTTATATTTTAACAAGGCTCACAGTGATTTGATGATGCTTGCGTATCAGATCAGGATAGAGCTGGGACAAAACATCCTGGAATGTATTAGTTCAGAATCAGAAAGAGCGATTATTAAAGATCATTTTGATCGTGCCTTTATGGGGGAATCGCATACCCGAATCTGGAATTTTGATAATGGGATGTTGAATTATTATGAAAGCTATTTTAATCCGATCATCAATGAAAGTGCTCAAATTTTGGGTGCCACTTCATTCTCAAGAGATATTACACAAAGGAAATATGCTGATGAGTTGCTTAGAGAGAGCAAGGTTCGATTGGATAAAACCCAGCAAATGGCTCATCTTGGAAGCTGGGCAATGGATCTGTCAACCGGACAATTGTTCTGGTCTGATGAGGTTTACCGAATATTTGGATTATTCCCACAGGAATTTGAAGCCACTTATGGTGCTTTTATGGAATCGGTGCATCCGGATGATCGGGCCCCATTAAATCTTGCATATTATAGTTCTATTGATGAGAATAAACCCGGCTACGAGATTGAGCATCGCGTAATTCGGCGCCATACCGGAGAGGTTCGGCATGTTTATGAGAAATGTGAACATATTCGTGATCATAGTGGACGAATTGTCAGATCGGTGGGGATGGTGCAGGATATAACAGAACGGAAGCTTTCTGAGCTGGCTTTGATTGAAAGTAAAGCTCAAATTATTGCCATTTTAGCCGCTATACCCGATATGATCTTTATAATTAGCAGCGAGGGAGTTTACCTTGATTATCGTGGCCCGTTATCAGACGATTTATATATTAAACCCGAATTATTCATCGGAAAAAATATAAATGATGTTCTTCCGGCAGATGTTGCACAACTTTTTTTAGAAACTTTTGCAACTGTCTTTCTTACCAATGAAGTTCAATTATGTGAATATTCCTTGAATTTGCCGGATGGATTGAATTATTTTGAAGCTAAGATTGCACCTTACTCGGTATCCAAATTTCTTATTATTATCAGGAATGTATCTTCGCATAAACATTCAGAGGCAACTATAAAAGCAAAAAACAATGATCTTCAAAGAGTTAATGGTGAAAAAGATAAATTCTTTTCAATTATTGCACATGACCTTCGAGGACCTTTTAGTGGATTTTTGGGTTTAACAGAGGTATTGGCAAAACGGTTGCCCGATATGACTTTAAAAGAGATTCATGAGATTACTTTATTGATGCGAAATTCGGCAGTTCATCTTTTTAGGTTATTGGGGAATTTGCTGGAGTGGTCCAGAATGCAGGGAGGTCTGATGGCATTCAATCCTGATTCTTTTCCTCTGGAGTCAAAAATAACTGCTTGTTTAGAGATGATCGATGAGATTGCCAAACTTAAAGATATCTCAATTGATTATCAAAGGGGTGGAGATATCTCTATTTTTGCCGATGAAAATATGTTGGAAAGTATTATACGTAATTTATTGTCAAACGCGGTTAAATTCACTCCGCGCAATGGATCCATCACTATTTCTACAAAATTAAATTCCGATAATTCAGTGGAAATTTCTGTTAAAGATTCCGGTATCGGCATGAATCCACAGTTAATCGATCAGCTTTTCCGAATTGATTTGCGTTCAAACAGAAAAGGAACGGAGGGGGAAAACAGTACCGGATTAGGACTTATCCTTTGCAAGGATTTCATTGATAAACACTCTGGCAGATTGCTTGTAGAGAGTACGGTGGATGTTGGAAGTGTATTTCGTTTTACCTTTCCGGGAAATCAACAGCAATGAGTTTTTCGATAAACAAATCAGGGTAGACGATCTGAAAGACCCTTGTGAAAAAACGGTAATAATATCCATCCGTCAGATATAAGTAATTAGAAGGGTTTAATACCAAATACGACATCTTTTTATTCTCATTCCTTAATGTATAGCTAACAATGGGATGACCAAATGTTTCTTCGGATTTGCTACTTTTGCAGCTCCTCTGTTTGGGGAAATCTCTTGCCGTTTCTGGATTCAGATAGGATTTAAAATTTTGTGAAATCATTGTTTATGGAGAAATTTAGTATAAATCATTTAAGGGAGCTTGAAGCAGAATCAATTTTTGTAATTCGCGAGGTTGTGGCCCAGTTTGAAAGGCCAGTGATGCTGTTTTCGGGAGGCAAAGATTCGATTGTGATGTTTCATCTGGCTTGGAAAGCATTTCATCCCTTGAAGGTCCCTTTCCCGTTGATGCATATTGATACGGGGCATAACTTTGAGGAGACTATAACATACCGGGACAATCTGGCAGAGAAGACCGGAACACGTCTGATTGTAAAATATGTTCAGGATTCTATCGATTCAGGCAGGGCCGTTGAGGAAAAAGGGGTCAATGCAAGTCGTAATGTCTTGCAAACGGTTACACTTCTGGATGCCATTGAAGAGCTCAAATTTGATTGTGCCATGGGCGGTGGCCGCCGGGATGAAGAGAAAGCGCGGGCTAAAGAACGCTTTTTCTCTCACAGGGATGAATTTGGGCAATGGGATCCCAAGAATCAACGCCCCGAGCTATGGAATTTATTTTGTGGTGCCAAACAGATGGGGGAGCACTTCCGGGTATTTCCGATAAGTAACTGGACAGAGATGGATGTCTGGCAATATATTCTGATGGAAAATATTGCAATGCCGAGTTTGTATTTTACCCATGAACGTGAAGTGTTTTGCCGCGATGGCGCGTGGATGGCAAGCGCATCATTTATGCATCTAAAACCAAACGAAAAAGTAGAGGTCAAAAAGGTTCGCTGTCGTACAATCGGTGATATAACCTGTACCGGCGTTACCCTTTCGGAGGCCAATTCACTGGAAGATATTATTCAGGAGGTGGCTGCAAGCCGCGTAACTGAACGCGGAAGTCGCGCCGATGATAAACGCTCTGAGGCAGCAATGGAAGACCGCAAGCGCGAGGGGTATTTTTGACCCGGATAACAGTTGTGTTTTGTAGTTTCTTAATTTATTGTCTCCCTTCAAGTTAAGAGGTCGAAAATTAAACTCAATTATAAAATTCAAATTGTAAAATTCAAATTTAAAAGAGATTTAAAGAAATAGATTAATATGTCTGGAAAAGAACACGGATATCTCGATATGGAATTATTGCGGTTTACCACCGCCGGAAGTGTAGATGACGGGAAAAGCACTTTGATAGGTAGGCTATTGTATGACAGTAAAGCTATTTTTGAAGACCAAATGGAGGCCCTTGAACAGGCAAGCATCAGCAGGGGAGGGGAAGAGGTAAACCTGGCTCTTCTGACCGACGGACTGCGTGCAGAGCGCGAACAGGGGATTACCATTGACGTCGCCTACCGCTATTTTGCAACTCCTAAACGTAAATTTATTATTGCCGATACGCCGGGCCATATTCAGTATACCCGAAATATGGTAACAGGCGCCTCAACAGCCAACGCGGCAGTTATCCTTATCGATGCCCGTAACGGGGTAATTGAGCAAACCAGACGCCATGCCTACATCGCCTCATTACTCAATATTCCGCATGTTCTGGTATGCGTTAACAAAATGGACCTGGTTGATTTTAGTGAAGCGGTGTTTGAACGCATTAAGACCGATTTTACGGATGTTGCAAGCAGGCTTGATGGTCAGGATATTCATTTTTTACCTATTAGCGCTAAACTTGGGGATAACGTAGTTGACCGCTCAGCTAATATGCCCTGGTACACGGGCGAAACTTTTTTAGGATTGCTCGAAGCATTGCCTGTTGGACAGGATTGGAATCTTAATGATCCCCGTTTCCCTGTTCAGTATGTGATTCGTCCAATATCGGATGAATACCATGATTACAGAGGGTATGCCGGACGGGTGGCCAGTGGGGTATTCAGAGTGGGGCAGGAGGTCATTGCCCTTCCGGGAGGTCTGAAAACTACCATCGAAGCGATTGATTTTGCCGGAAAAAGTCTGGATTATGCGTTCCCTCCACAGTCGGTTACGATCAGGCTTAAAGATGAAATTGATGTAAGCCGGGGATCGATGATCGTGGATGCTGTAAATCAGCCTCAACAATCGCAGGAGATCGAATTAATGATTTGCTGGTTAAGCGAAAAACCTTTGGTTGTCAGAGGTAAATATCAGGTAAAGCATAATTCAAACGAGATGCGATGTATCGTGACAGCAGTAAAATACAAGGTGAATATTAATACCACCGAAGAGATTCACGATGATCTTAGTGTAGGTTTAAACCAAATTGCGCGGATCACGATTAAAACCACCAAACCGCTGTTCTTCGACCCCTATAAGAAGAACCGTGATACCGGAAGTTTGATTCTTATTGATGAAGCAACAAATAATGTGGTTGGAGCGGGGATGATTCTTTAGATTAAAGAAAGTAGAGAGCGATAAATTGACACATGTAATTATAAAATAAGAGCCAGGGTATTGCCCTGGCTCTTATTTTATAATGTGGATTAAATAGAAAAAACTTCCGTTTATTCAAACATATCTTTAACTTTATCAAAAAAGCCTTTGTCTGCATTTCCCTGAGGGGATGCAAAGTTTGGAGAAACTTGCAATTTCTCAAGTGTCTTGCGCTCTTCTGCACTAAGCTTTTGAGGTACCCATGCGTGAATCTTTACCAGTAAATCTCCTTTTCCATAGCCATTTACGTCGGGCAGCCCCTTTCCGCGAAGACGAAGGATTTTCTCTGGTTGTGTACCTGATTCAATTTTAACTTTAACTTTTCCATCTATTGTTGGTATCTCAGTAGTTAATCCAAGTGAGATATCCGGGAATGAGAGGTATAGGTTATAGATCAGGTCATTTTCATCGCGGGTAAGCTCCGGGTGTTCCTCTTCAGCAATGAGAATAAGCAGATCGCCGGGAATTCCGCCGCGACGGGCTCCATTTCCTTTTCCTTCGAGTGAAAGCTGCATCCCTTCAGCAACTCCTGCGGGAATCTTGACGGTAATTACCTCTTCACCCTGAACAATCCCTTCGCCATAGCAGCTGTCACATTTGTGTGAAATAATTTTTCCGTCACCACCGCAGGTTGGACATGTCGATGTGGTTTGCATCTGCCCCAGAAAGGTGTTGCTTACACGTGTTACCTGGCCGGAGCCACGGCAACTGGAACAGGTTGTAAAACCGCCGCTCCCTTTAGCACCACTGCCATGACAAGTTGTACAGGTTACATATTTTTTTACCTTGAGTTTTTTTTCTGCTCCGTGGGCAATTTCAGTGAGATCCAGACTTACTTTGACCCTCAGATTTGATCCGCGATTTACGCGTTGTGAGCGGCCACCTGAACTGAATCCTCCAAAACCGCCAAATCCACCACCTCCGAAGATATCACCGAACATCGAGAAGATGTCGTCCATTGACCTTCCACCTCCACCGCTGAATCCACCCTGGTTGCCCATTCCGGCATGCCCGAACTGGTCGTAACGCTGTTTTTTCTCAGCGCTGCTCAGAACTTCATAAGCCTCAGCAGCTTCCTTGAATTTCTCTTCCGATGCCTTGTCTCCTGGATTTTTATCCGGGTGGAATTGGATCGCTTTTTTGCGGAACGCTTTCTTTATCTCTTCGGCACTTGCATCTTTGCTTACACCTAAAACCTCGTAATAATCTCTTTTTGCCATGATTAGTTTAATTGTGTGGTTTTAAACCGGTATATGTCATTCGCCAACCACAACTTTGGCAAATCGGATAACTTTTTCGTTCAAATAGTATCCTTTTTGAATTACATGCACAATTTTTCCCTTCATTTCTTCAGAAGGTGCAGGAATTTTTGTCAGCGCTTCGTGCAAATCAGTATCAAAAACCTGCCCCTCTGCGTCGATTTCAGTGATTCCATTCTGTTTGCTGAATTCGTTGAATTTATTATAAATCAATAGTATACCCTCTTTTGTTGCTTCGAAATCCAACCCTTGCTCAATGGATTGCATCGCTCTTTCGAAGTCATCAACTACAGGCAATATACCCTGTAGTACCGATTCGGCTGCCGTTTTTGTCAGTTCCATACGTTCCCGGAGTGTCCGTTTCCGGTAATTATCGAATTCTGCTGACAAACGCAAATATTTATCTGTCATCTCTTTTAGTCCGCTTTGCAATTCTGCAATTTTACCTTCAAGAAGGGCTGTTTCATCGGCTATTAAAAGCACCTCTTCGTGAACTGAATTATCTTCTAAGGTATCAGCCGCGTTCTCTGCTTCTGTTTTAATATTCTGATTTTCAGCATTAAAATCAGCTGTTTTTTCCTGATTATCTTTAGTGTTTACTTTATTTTCCTTTTTTTTCATTCCAGAATCGTTATCTTTAAAAAAATTGAATATCATTATCTTTAATTGACCTTGTCCTTTCAGACAGGAGATAAATAGGTTGATCTGTATCTTTATAAATGGTTTAAAAGAGATACTAAATTTAGTGATCAAAAATTTTGCCAATTGCCAATTAAAAGACAAAATGGCATATTCTAAAATAGTTTATTGCCAAATTGTTCAAAGTAAAAATCAGCAGAATTATTCGCGGATAATTTTTGCTCCGATAGCATTAAGCCTTAAATCAATATTCTCATATCCGCGGTCAATTTGCTCGATGTAATCAATGGTTGATTTTCCTGTGGCCGACAGGGCTGCAATTAACAAGGCAACCCCTGCGCGGATGTCTGGGGAACTCATTCGGATTCCTCTAAGGGGGTGGGTTTTGTCCATGCCAATTACAGTTGCGCGATGCGGGTCGCAGAGAATTATTTTGGCACCCATTTCGATCAGCCGATCTACGAAGAAGAGACGGCTCTCGAACATCTTCTGATGAATTAATACGCTTCCCCGCGCCTGGGTTGCAATTACAAGGAATATACTAAGTAAATCCGGCGTTAGCCCCGGCCATGGCGCATCGGCTACAGTAAGAATTGAGCCGTCAATAAACGATTCGATTTCGTAGTGTTCCTGTGCCGGAATATGCAGATCATCTCCTTTGAGATTCATCTGAATGCCAAATCTGCGAAATGATTCAGGTATAATTCCCAGTTGATTGAACCCGGCATTTTTTATGGTGATCTCTGAAGCTGTCATTGCTGCAAGGCCAATAAAACTTCCAACTTCAATCATATCTGGCAGTAACTGATGATTGCAACCCGACAATGAGGTAACCCCTTTGATCGTTAAAAGATTGGAGCCAATCCCCTGAATATTTGCTCCCATTGAATTGAGCATTTTACATAGTTGCTGTAAATAGGGTTCGCAGGCAGCATTGTAGATTATTGTTGTACCTGAGGCAAGTGTTGCAGCCATTAACAGATTTGCAGTTCCGGTTACAGAGGCTTCATCAAGAAGCATATAGCAACCCTTCAGTTGCCGGGCTTCAACCCTGTAAGAGGATTGCTTCGAGTCAAAAGTAAATTCGGCACCCAGTGCTTCAAACCCCCGAAAATGGGTGTCCAGTCTTCTTCTTCCGATTTTGTCACCACCGGGTTGAGGAATAATGCCGATTCCAAACCTGGCAAGCAGCGGCCCAACTATCATTAATGAACCTCGCAGACTACCTGCCTGTGCAAAGTAATGAGTGGTTTTAAGTTTGTCAATATCTATTCTGTCCGATTGAAAGGTAAATACCCCTTTAGATAATCGTGTTACATTTGATCCAAGATATTGTAGGATTTCGATCAGTTTCAGTACGTCACTAATCTCTGGGATGTTGGAAACAGTGATTTTCTGTGCGGTCAGTAAAGTTGCACAGATCACCTGTAAGGCTTCATTTTTAGCACCCTGCGGTGATAATTCTCCGTTTAGCGGGTTGCCACCTTCAATAATAAACCTGGCCATCGTAGAATTAAAATGCTATTTATGTTTTCTTGACTGATTGGATATTGTCGTGATTTTTCCTTTTTTAGCCTGTTGTTTGAAAATATCATTCACCTCCTGAAGATGCATCTCCGGATTTGGGATAAGTTTCCCATGGGAAAGGTATCCCATGTCATTTAAAATTTTTGAATCCTCTACGGCATCTTTATTCCATATCAGGTAAGTCTTTTTCATCTGGTTCGCCAATAGCTCAGTATTAACCGCCTTTGCAGGATTCTCATCCTCCAGTTGCGCCGTGGCTGCAATATAGTTTTCCATGATCTTGCCATAGTGACGGAATTTGATGTCACTTTGAGAGTATGGGATCAGTTTGGGCTTTTCAATAAAAGTTTCGGGTTTTGGCGGATCGTAGGGATAATCGATATCGAGTTTGAAATCAGACATGATGGCAATATGATCCCACAACTTATGCTTGAATTCGTTAATATCGCGAAGGTATGGATACATCATTCCCATCACATCAATCACCCCCTTAACAGCAAGGATCCGCTCTTCGCGGTTTTCAATCTGCATGATGTGATCAACCATTTTATGAATACTCCTGCCATATTCAGGTAGTTTCATCTTCTTGCGCTGGGTATTATAATCGCGTTCTATCATCTTATCTTATTAGTTATTAACTATAAATGGTTTGATAATTCATAGCTTCTTTTTCGAACTACAAAGCTAATTGAATTTAATGGTTATTCAAACGGGTTTCAATATTACTTATCTTTGGTTTGAAAATTAAGGATGATCATTTGATTACTTTCATCATCACGCGCCTGTTTTTGGCTCTCCCTTCAATTGTATTATTATCGGCAACAGGTTCGGATGAGCCATAACCTTTGGAAATTAAACGATTTTCGCTGATTTCATTTTTCGTTAAATATTCAACAACACTGTTAGCCCTTGACTGACTTAGCCTGTTGTTCAGTTGTGCGCTCCCTTTATCATCTGTATGTCCCTGGATTTCAAGTTTACTATCGGGATTATCCTTTAGAAAGGTAACTAATTTATCAAGATCGGATGAGATTATGGTATTCAAATTTGCTTTTCCAACTTCAAAATAGATATTTTTAAGCTGTATGCTTTGCCCTTCCCTGGCCTCTTCGATTCCTAACTCAAGTTTTACATAAAGCATCGTACTTCTGTTCAACCCTTTTGTTGTTATTTTTTCTATGTTTGATATATAATTGGTCTTTTTACCTACCAGTGTAAAGTCAGTACCGGAAACTAACTGGGAGCGGAATATTCCATCTCCGGGATTGCTTTGAATAGTTGTGACGGAATGATCATCCTGATTAGAAATCCTCACATCGGCACCCCCTTCAGGTATATTTCCGGTTTTATTTATTACAACTCCCAGGAGGGTAAATCGCGGATCGTTATGGGTTAAGGTAATATTTATTTGATTTTCATTGCTACTGAAATTTTCTTTTTTTATGATTTGCATATTTGAATTGATGCTGTTTAGAGATCCAATGACGGAATATTCTCCCGGGGTTAGCAAATTGAAGGTGATCCGGCCGTATTGATCGGTCGAGCCATAACGCTTTTTATCTTCACCATCGGTTAGAATAATTTCAACAAAAGGAAGAGGTTGTCCGGTAGCTTCATCAGAAATATTAACTATCAGATCTTTGGGCGTTGTTTCAGCCGCTTTTACGACAGGTGATGAAATTGGCGTTGAAGGTGTTGTTTTAACCGGGGTGGTTCTCTTTTTACTTATATTGGTTGCTATGCCAATACTGTAAAATAATTGATTGCTAAGAGCTTGGCTTATGGCAAACCGGTATTCAACTGTGGCAAGTATAAATATCTCTTTAAACATATTCACCTGAATTCCGGCTCCCGGAGAAAAACTAAAACCATGCAGATTCCGGTAAGTTGAATAATCACCCTTTGTGATCAGGAACGGACTGAAAGGATGGTTGTCGTTTAACATTTTAAAATGAACTCCGGCATTGATATCCAGAAGCAGATTGCTGCTGCCATACAGTGTATTTCCCGGCAATAAATAGTCTACCCAGCTTCCATTAACGGTTCCGGTAAAATCGATATTTTTATTTAAACCTTGCAGGTAATCGACCCCAAATCCTCCCTCCATATTTGAAGGTTTATTCCAGAGTTTATTTTTAAGTACTCCACTTAGGCTGCCTGAATGAATCAGTTGTGCTGTTTTAAAATCGGTATAGAAAAAATGAAACCCAATTGTAGGTTTTTTTATGGGTTTGGTATCCTGAGCACTTGTGTAAAGCATGGATCCCATAAATAGAGCAAGGCAAATAAAAATATGTCTCATATTCTTTGATAGTTAAGGTCTCTCATTTTTATTTTAAAGCTTGCGTTCCTTTGAGCAGTCTTCGCCCGGATCGGCTTTGTCCTGTTTTAGATGATCGCAAACACCAAATACACGGGGTTCACTTCTCCCCTGGTTATTTTCATCGGTTGACGGGACCGGGATTCCCTTTAGATCGAGGGTTTGAACAGTCCAGATAAACAGGTGACCCGAATCGTCTTTCAGATTCAGCTGAGGTCGCCAGAAATATTGGGTGGTCCCGCGAATCTGGGTGTCGAGTATCGGCTGATTTCCCCGTAAAGCCTGCATCGGTTCCTGTCCGGGAAGTATTTCCCATACCTGTAAGTGGTAAAGTATCCCCTCGCGGCTAATCGGGACTAAGCTGCTCCAGCGAAAGGTGATTAATGATTGTGCAACATTGGCATCAAGCCAAACTTTATCAGTTGGGCTCAGTAAATAGGGCAGTTGATAATTAATCTGTACAAATGGCCTGCAAACCGGTAATTTTGTCAGACTTATACCGCTCACACTGCTGAGTAGTTCTATACATAGTGTATAATTATCTGCAGGAAGTTTTCCGCTGGTTTGTATTCTGTTGATTATTCCGCCATCCACAAATTGAAGATTTTCGAGTTGCAAGGCCTTGTCAAGTGTAAATGAGGTGGCGCCGGAGCGTATCGTGTAAACTCTTGCGGTTCCATCATTACTTGTGGCAATGATATCACCGTTTGAATTCTGAAGTTGTGTTCTGAATTTGATCAGGGTGGCCTCCTGTTGTCCGGCTGAATTCAAAATAACTGTCACTATTCCTGACCGGCTATTATTCCATTCACTTAGGTAAGTGGGTGCCGGATAGCTGATATTCAGAGTTACGGCAAGCTGTGCTGAAGCAGAATGATTATTCAGACAGATTACGATTAATATAAAAAAATATATTTTATTCATGATCTTTACGGATAAAAATAATTAGTTAATTACCGAATTTATACAGGAGTGCTGTTTTTAACATGCTTTCCATATACCTGGCTCCATCAAGGGTTGCTGGTGGGGCGAGTTCATTGCCATACTTAAACAGATTAGCTGTCATACTTGTATTCCAGGATAATTTTTCAGAAAGATTCCAGTCTGCCCCCATTGTAGCCATAACGTTTTTGCTTGATGTGAATGGATTAATCGTTGTGATATTATATTGTAATTGCCCTTTTAGTTTGAGCCGTTGCTTTGGGAAATGGTATCCAAGACTGCTGCTGAATGTATAAATTTTAAGGTTCGTCATTATCGGCCTGGAGATGTTCTTAAAATACATGGCGCTAAAATCGGTGCTTATATTGGGTTTGTCAAAAAAAGTTGGCACATACATCAGCAGTGCTGTTTGGCTGTTGTTGCTTGTCAGTGTATTGGCAGGGAAGACAGTCTCGTCGTATTTACTCCAGTTATAGGTGAGACTAAGCAGATTACTCATTGTGGAGCTATTCCAGTTATAGGCAGGGTTAATTCCCAGATCATTTCCCACATTTTTTATTCCGGTAAGCCCGGGTGTCTGAAAGCCGAAATTGTTATAGTTGGCATTTAAACTAAAGTGTTCATTGAATTGAGTGTAAATATTGGTGTTTGCAATTAGTTGTTTTGTTCTGCCAGAGACATTACTCCAGTTGCCAAAACGTTCACCAATACTGGCTACTACATTCATCTTTTTTTTCCAGGTATTAAATCGGGTATTAAGCGTATAATCGAGCCGGTCGTTTTGAACAAAGGAGTACCCCATCGTATAATATCCTGCGCCAAGCCATTTGGTGGAGACTCCGATATCCCATTGTTTCCCCTTTTTTCCAAAACCTATTTGTGCCGCATGATCCCTGAAGCTGCTGAGATTGGTCGAAATATAGGGTTTGAAGTTCTTAAGAAGTGGATTCGGACCCGGAGCGGTGATATCGCGTGTTGAGATGGTGGTTCCAATTTCTGTTAGTCCGTACCACCCTTTTTCGGTGTTGAATCGGGTTACAAAACTTAAAACAAAGTTCTCAGCCGGTTTGGGCGTCGAAGGGATCCCCGTTAATGGAGCCGTAATGCTTCCTGCATCATCATGACTTTTTACCAGGTTAAAACCTGCAAAGTATTTTCCCTCTTGTTCAAAACCAATCTGTCCCATTGTAACAGTGCGCTTATATGCACCCACAAAAGTTGCCGGCGGCACCAAACTAACGAAAGGTTGATAGGATTGCTGGCTGACTCCGCTAAAATATTTCAGCCTTATTTTGCCAGGTTTCAAGCTGAATCCGTATCCAAAAATAGCAAGATCCCCCGTACTTAAGTCGCTGTATTTTATAAATTGAGTCCCTAATTGAATTTGAGCCCATTTATAGCTGGGATTAAGTCCAAGGGTATTGATCGGATTTGTAAGCCACTGTTTAAAATTTTGCTTTGGAAACCCGGGTAAATTTCCGAAACCATAAGGGGGAGATCCGAAATTATTACGCAGTGGTGTAAAGTTGAAGTTAAACGGTAACTTGAACTCGCCAAAGCTTATCACCGGCTGAAAAGTAAATCGGATTAAAGTAGTTGGTTTTCGCGGGGTGAAAAACGACGGCGTCGTTGGATTCGTCGTTACAGAATAGCCCTCGTAGGAGACTCCCATATTTCCGGTAATGGAAAATTTGGGGGTCTCCTGTCCATTTACAAAAAGAGCCTGTAAAAGGAAAAGGACAGCTGCACCTCTTTTGATCGACAGATATTGCATTTGTTTTTTCATTTTAAACCGGATTTATTGCTTCGTTTTCGCTCTTTCTTTTATCGCAGACACTTGCTTTTCAAGATCTGGAAGTAATTCAACATCACCTCGTTTAATTCCATTTTCTCTTAATTTTATTAATTCGCTTATTTTAATCTCCATGTTTTTAATCTCTGCTTCAACGCTCACCCGTTCAGCTGATGGCGTTATTTCGGCGGTTCTGCCGGGAAGTATATCTGGCATTTGGCTCCCGGTGTTTGTATTGGCAGTTGCTGTTCCACAAGTTGCACATCCCGCAGTTTGAGTAGTACTTATTATGGTTGACTCTTTTGCGATATTTCCAATTGGTACGTTTCCACCATTGTTTGGTGATGGAGGAGGTATGGTTACTGTAAAACAGGTTATCACCTCACACTCTTTGCAATTTCGGTCTCTGAAAGTAAATTTAACGCAGATTCGTGCGTACAAGGTGCAACAACCGATCACCGATGGATGTGGCAGTACAAATTGAATATTGAGTGATCCGGGAAGTGTAAAGCCGCTATAATTGCCCCATATTGTTTCACGTGGATTTTGATAGGTATTCCCAACGACCGGAGTAAACTGGGTTACCGGCGGATTAGGTCCCATGTTAATGCTGTCTGAAACTGCTGCGTTTGTATTAATGTCGGTCGCATTATAGATGCTTCCCCAGGTATATGGAAGGTTCTTGCAACTGATGCATTCATTACTGTAATTGTCAGTCAAATTAAAACTTACAACTTCAGCTCTGACCTGTGTAAATAAAACACCTGCCGGAGCACTGATGGTGAACGCCTGGTTATATAAGGTGTGTTTTGGATTTGTATCAATCACATTCTGAGTATATTTTCCTGGCTTCACGCCCATTTTATAGTCGCAAGGACAAATCGGGCAGATCACCTTGAATTTGAATACACAACTGTCGCATGTTTTGTTTCCACATTTCCCGTAGATGTTTACGGTGTAATAACCTGCATCGTTTGTTGTAAAACTGGCGGTATTCGTAAAGTTGGAAATACCACCTAACGGATTTGTAATTACAATTTTTGTCGATCCGCAATTTGGTTTGCTGCAAATATAATTGGCTGTAAAATTATAGGTTGTCTTACACTGTAATGTAACGGTATCTTTTTTTCCGCAAGTAAGGGGTAGGGAGAAATTACCAATTGGCATCACCGCAGCATCTGAGGCACCACCGTTTGCGGGATTTACTGATGCCGTTTGTTTGTTCATCTTATTCACTGCCATCCCGGTATAATTATGAGGATTGTCGATAATTATCTGGCTGTCAGTGATATTGATTCCGCCCCAATGGCTCTGATCACAATTGCATCCATCATCGGGAACCAACCCGATATCCAGGTCATTGTTATCCTGGCAATTGAACTGGAAGGTTGCTGACAATCCGGTATTTGGATTAATATCGCTGTTCAGAGCAGGATTGGAGTTGTTTTGTATTGTAAGCATATATCCCGCTGGTGGTGTTACCTGCAGATGGTAGGTTCCGGCTGTTAATCCGCAGAACTGATAGTATCCGGGTTGACCGCCAATGTTATTGGTTGAAATATGTGGCAGTCCAACCTGATTATTTGCTGCGTCGAATAATGTAATAGTACAACCGTTTATTCCTGATTCGCCTGCATCCTGCAATCCGTTTCCATTAGTGTCGAACCATACAAAATTTCCAATACATCCGCATCCCTGTTCTACAACGTTTACACAAACTTTTTTTGATTCTGCCCCTAAGGTGGTAACCGAGTTTTGTGAAGCATTGGCTGCAAAACTATTCCATCCTACAGATCCAATAGGAGCCCCAGGTGGGACTTGTGCCGAGAAGTAATAGGTTTCGGTTAGACCAGCTGCCAACGAATAGGCAGCAAAATCAATCCGTATTGCCTTTTGATTTTGAATGGTAACCGCATTACCCGGTATCATCGGATAAGTATTCCAGGTCGCAGCTGAATTACACCCAATTGTATTATCAGGAATTAAATTGAGGTATGCTCCCCGTGCAGGTAAGAAATTTGTAGAATATTCGATCGTGCTGGCATTTCCCAACGGGAGTGCGCTGGTCAGATAAATAGGGATTGTACTTCCCCGGTTACTGCAGTTGACTACATATTTATCTCCTGGCGTTGGAAGTATATCCATCATTTTAATTTGAGAAAAGGGTACATTTCCGGCGTTTTTAACTTTTAACCGGTAATAAACGGTAGCCCCGGGGGAAACAGATACACAGCTGTCCCATGTTTGATTATTGATACTTACGTCCTTTGTTAGTTCAAGTGGTACTTTCCGTTCACACACATAGATGGAGGCATTGTTGTTCCAATAATTATACTCAGGCACTACGGCACTTGTTCCGTCATAACAATCCTCATGATTTGTAAGCAAACCTGCCGGTGCCAGTGTAGTCACTACTGCTTTAAAATTAATCACATACCATTCGCTGCCGCTGTTACAATCGGCATTTAATGCGGGTAAGCTCCATTGAAGATTCGTGGTATTTGATGCTTCGGCATGCACCACTGTCATACCTGTTGTTAGCTGATTTGTGGCATTACATTTGGTATAGGCGGTATATTTTCCAAAAGTTGAACTGTTGGGAACATATTGCAATCCTACAGGTAAGACATCCCGGATACTGCCACCTGTGAAATTTCCTGTTCCATAGTTGTGTACAGCAATCGAATACTTGATTGTATCATTCGGATTTACGCAGTTATAGTAGTTGTAATAGTTGCAAAAATCCTTTGCTGTTTCAATCTGTGGTATTTTAGCACTTGTTACAAACGAAGGAGTGCAGTTTAATGGACCATTGGAGGTGCTGTATGTTGCCCCGGACATTGTGACCGTTGTGCCTGGAAGAACCGGAGCAAAGGTGTTCCAGGTATTGTTTAGGATTGTGAAATATAATTGTCCAAAATCCTGAGTCGCATTTCCGGTTATCCCCATGTTGGATGTGAGTGCGAAGTTTGTGATCACACATGCTCCCGGTATACTGAATGGTGGTGCATAAAAATTTACCGTTGTTACAGGTAAAGCTCCGTTAAACGTATGTGTATAAGGTCCACAGGTGGTGTTCACCGTCACGGTTACTGTTTTGCCTGCAGGAATGGCATTCATTCGGAATGAATCCACATGCATCTGTACCGGGATGGCAGAGTTATAACCAATATTATTTAGTGTTGTTGTACTCCCCACGCATTGATTCGTTTGTCCAAGACTTATATTCAAATAGGCTGGACAGCCAATAAAGTAGTACCAGGTATAATTGATATAGTATGGAGTTCCGAAGGCTCCGCAGGCTGTTCCGGGATAGGCCCCCAGTAAAGTGATACACTCAGTAGAGGAGGTCGCAGTTTTTGCAGCAAGGGTGCATGAGTTTGTTCCCGTCAAGGTGGCTGAATTGCATTTCATTGTATTTAAACTCGAAAGCGGAAATGTCAGATGAACGTAATAGTCATAGGCGTAGCTATTTACATCAAGCGTATTAATGCCATTTCCGGCATTCCAGGTAACTGTTCCCGGTGCTGTGGTTGATGGGATTAAATTGACTCCAGTTGTTGGCCAGCCAGTGTGAATGCCGGCAACTGTAGCCCCCACAGGAAGGTTGTCGGTCACTTTTGCACTGGTCAAATTGATGCATCCGGTATTAGTCAGACGGATATGGTAATAAACGTCGACTGTTGATCCACAAATTGAAACAGTATAAGGGAAGGGGTTTCCGCTATTGTAGCCATAATACCATTGGTAATTGCTGTTAGCTATATACTTGGTAATGGTCCAGGCTTCCGAAGTGACTGCGGTTATAGTCAACGGTGCGCTTAATACCGGTACCGGGGTTTCCTGAGTTGAGATTTGTGCCGTCATAACACCGGAGATTCCATTGCAGGTAGTCCCGGGTTTAAATCTAATTTGATAGCTTACACTGCTGGCGCCGGTCGGTTTACTGCCTAAGTTGAAGGTTAAGGTTGTGGTGGTGCCGATACTTGAGGCAGCTGCACCGCCATAACTGCAGATGTCAAAGATATTATTTGGGAATGTGCAAACGATTGTTGTGGTGTTAGCTGCTTGATTACTGATGGAATATTGAACGTCAATTGTATAGCAGGCACCGCAGCTGTTTCCCGGATTGCCGCTTTGGCTTTGGTTTATTCCCAGCGTTTGTATGGTTGCCGAAGCTGAATTTAACAGTAAGATGGTGGCACAGATTGCGAATATATATTTTAGTTTTTTCATCGTCTTATATTTTAGATATTTGCCATTTTAGTTTTTAGGACAGCCTGTAATTTGATACGTATAACAATCCAATAAATTGCAAACCGTACAATCTTCAAAAGTGATGATATAGCGGATACAGAAATTTACCGTCGCATTGCAACAGCTAACTAAAGGTGGAATATATAATGAAAACTTTATCGGAATTCCGGTGCTGATATCGACATTTCCTAAAGCATCAAATTGAGCAGTATGTCCTGCTGTAACACTACCTGTGAAACTGGTGTTCGTTGTGGTTGCTGTGCCAAAATTGCCAAATGTATGGCTGGTTTTGTTGCAGACCAGACAGGTTTCATCATCGGCTTTCATATCGAAATATACCAAATCAGCCTTAATCCGTTTTACTTTCTTCGGACCGGAAGATAGATTTACGGTGAAACCCAGGTTTCCATTACCATTATTTTTAATCTCCCCGGCAAGCGCGGCTGCTATTGTTATTTCATCGCAGGCACTACAGGGGCATTTTGGATATTTCAGACTGTCAATTTCATTTCTTGCATTTCGGTTGGCTTTATCTTTTAACGGATCGTCTACAAGTCCGTACCAGGTAAACTGAACCGGTGCATTGGTTGGTGTTAGGAAATCAAATTGAAAATTGTGTATCGAGTTTGGTACAAGAGTGGCAGGTGTCGCGAATGATGCCGGGGTAGGTAAAATATTTGTAACCGTTCCGGAGCTCGATTCCAGGATATCATTCATCGTTAATACTCCATTATAACTCCCCGATTTCATTCGGATATTATTCCTAAGATTTAATCCGGTTCCCGGATTCGGATTTGCGGGATATCCTGCAAAAGTTTGTACATCGTTTAAAAGGATGTTGTTGGCACTGCTAACCTGATTGGAGTAATGTGCAAAGATGTGGTATTTAAACTGCCCGTTTTCTTTCCGGAGACAAACCGCTGAATCAATTTTAAACTCGGCATTGGCGCCTCCCATCATCATTTGTGGCGGAGGTGGATTGTTATTTTCAGATCCCGCAGGTTCTCCAATTTTAAAAGCAAATAGTTCACTCGTTCCATTGTTTCCACCCAGGGGTTTTCCTTCCCTGCTAATGGCCTGCACATTCCATACAAAATCGCAAAGATAAGGGGGCTTGCAAGGGCCTGTTAGTATATTACTTGCAGTAAATTGGGTTAATTTATCAATGTCATTTGAAAAAACCGGCTGGTTGGCTTTCATCGCTTGTGTTCCGGTTTGTCCCTGCATTAGTTGCCACACCGATAATTTATAAGTGGCGGGCTCCCTGGGAGTGGGAATAACAGGTGTCCAGCGAAAGTTAACCGGCATTTTAGCTGCAGCCTGGCTTATGTTAGTCCCATCGGCAGGACTAATTGCCTGTGGCTGCTGGTAAACCAGCTTCTCTTTTTCCTGAATTGTAAAAGACTTGCATTTTTCTTCGCTTAGCGGGGCAACACCCGTTGACCCAAATCCGAAAAACTGAACACATAATTCGTATTCCCCTGAAGCTAAGATACACTCCTTGCCTAAAAAGGCAACTGCATTTGTTCCGCTCCAAACTTTTGTCGGTAGATTAAAACTGCAGGATGGGGCTGATTTTTCAGTGTACGATCCGCAAAACTTAACTCCCCCTTTTTTGATGGTCACCAGCATTCTGCTTTCCATTACAGCTCCATCAATCCGCCCATTCTGACCCTTTGAATTGGCTGTAATTACAATCAGGGAGGTTCCTGTTCCCCAATTAGCAGTATTGGCATCAGGGTTGGCAGGAAGGTTTATGTTAATACCTGTAATTGGGTAATTTTGTGCAAACATCTGCATTGAAATTACCAGCATTAAAAACGTAAGGATTTTTTTCATTGCTTGCTTCTTTTAGGAATTAGTAAGTAAATCTGACAAAAGTCTGCTGTTGAATCGTCTTGGATAGACCTTTGTTACTTTTTAGAAACAATTACAATCCAATATAGTTTTTATTTACAAATGAAAAATAATTTTATTATATAAACATAAAATAAATTATTAGATATTAATAAAATAAACTTACATTAATAATTGCAATGCAGGTTTTTTAACCTTCAAATATCTAGTATTATGTTTAATTAAAAATTTAAATTATTTTTAATTAATTTATCCTACCTATGATTTATGGAGCTAAATCAGATTTTACAAGGTACATGAAGTGACTTAGGTTATCAGAATCTATGTAATCGGCAAGATATAATTTACTAATTAAACTATATTCTTACTAATTTAAACCCCAATAAATTTTGTCAAGGTTGAGTCCTAAATTCTTTATTGTAAATATTTCCGGGTCTTGGAGCCACCCCTGCTCTCCCTCTTTTTTTTCTTCAGTGGAGAGTTTTGTAAAGGTAAGGGGAGGCGGGGAGCAAAGCTTTAGAGGAGGATTAGGTTCGGGGAGGGAAATGGTGTAAATTTATTCTGCAATGGGAAATTAGTCCTGTTGTGAATGATTTATAATGTTAAATCCCAATTATTCTTTTGAGTCGGAAATTTTGAGTTTGGCAAACTTAAGCAGGAGGTTTTTTTCGCCTGCATTGGGGAAAAATACACGTGCCTTAAGATCCGGCAATTTTCCTTCAACATTTAAAACCTTACCTTTTCCAAACCGTTCATGTTCAACCATCATGCCGGTGGCAATTAATTCCGGATTATCACCTTGAAAGGGTTGTGAACCAGAGGGGAGTATGCTTTTTGAAATTTGCATACGCTGTCCGGGTAATTCAACCTTACGCGGTGTTGAATAGACATTCTCATCTCTTTGGAGGTGCCGGTTGTTTCTTTCTGCATTGAGCTCCTGATTTCTAAATTGCGGGAACAGCCGGTTGTTTTGAATGTCAAGGTATTGATGGTCGATTTCGCCAATAAAACGGCTTGGATTACAGAATTCGGCTTTACCCCAGCGAAAACGTTGCTGGGCAAATGATAGCCATGCCTGATTTTCTGAACGGGTCAATGCGACGTAAAAAAGCCTCCGTTCTTCTTCTAATTCATGCAAGGTCAGTGTTCCTGAGAAACCGGATGGGAAAAGATTTTCCTCAAGTCCTACAATGAAAACGTTTTTAAATTCGAGACCTTTTGACGAGTGTACAGTCATCATGGTTACCTTGTCTGCATTGGCATCTTTATCGTTATCCTGGTCGGTTAATAATGCCACATCCTCCATAAATACCTGTAATCCGTTGGGGCGTCCCTCCTCTATCGCGGTTAGTGAAAAGTCCTGGATAGCGTTAAGCAACTCTTGCGTATTTTCGTAGCGGCTCAGATTTTCGGGAGACTTATCCTGGTATAACTCGGTTAGAATGCCCGATTCGGAGGCAATTTTATTGGCCATTTCATAAGCATCGGTTGAGGCAAACTGCTTGGAAAACTTGTTAATCAGGTCTGTGAAGTGGACTATTTTCTTAATTACTCCGCTATTTAGTCCCGCGAGCACCATCTTTTCAGGATAATTGGCCACCTCAAAAATGCTGCAGCCAGACGATGCTGCGGCCTCCTCAAGTCGGTTGAGGGTGGTGCTTCCGATCCCACGTGCAGGATAATTGATGATTCTTTTGAATGATTCATCGTCCCGGGTGTTAACAATCAGTCGGAAATACGAGAGAATATCTTTGATCTCTTTCCGCTGGTAAAACGATAACCCACCATAGATTTTATAAGGGATATTCCGTTTTCGGAGTATCTCCTCAAAGACGCGCGACTGGGCATTGGTACGGTAAAGAATGGCAAAGTCGGAATAGTCTTCCCGCTCTTTCATCCGGTGATCAAAAATCTCATTGGCCACCAGATAACCCTCCTCGTGTTCGTTCATTGCAGTGAGTACCTTAATTTTGTTCCCTACCGCATTTTCACTGAAAACTGTTTTCTGAAGCTGATGTTTATTTTTAGCGATCAGACTATTTGCCGCATCGACAATCACCTGGGTAGATCGGTAATTTTGCTCCAGTTTATAGGTGCTAAATCCAGGATAATCATTTTTAAAATTCAAAATATTTTCTATCCTGGCACCTCGAAACGAATAAATACTTTGTGCATCGTCACCCACAACACATATATTCTGATGCTTCTCTGCCAGTCGCTTAACAATGAGGTATTGTGAGAAATTGGTATCCTGGTACTCATCCACAAGGATATAGCGAAACATCTGCTGGTATTTGGCAAGTATTTCAGGATGATTCTTGAACAGGATATTGGTCATCAGCAATAAATCATCAAAATCCATGGCCCCGGCATTTTTACACCGTTTTACATATTCAAGATAGATTTCTGCCGTTTTAGGTATCCGTGCGGCCTGGTCGGCTTCACGCTGCTGAGGGTTCTGGTGGTAGGCCACCGCTGTGATCAGATTGTTTTTTGCCGCAGATATTCGTCCAAGTATAACCCCTGGTTTATAAGTGTTGTCCTCGAGATTCATGCTTTTAATTATGGCCTTAATAAGGCTTTTCGAATCCTGTGTGTCGTAAATTGTGAAGGTGTTGGGATAGCCTATTATTGCTGATTCAACACGTAATATCCGCGAGAAAACAGAATGGAACGTCCCCATCCAGAGGTATCTCGAAATGGAATTTCCCACTTCACCCTCAATACGGGCCTTCATCTCACGTGCTGCTTTATTGGTAAAGGTCAACGCAAGAATGGAGGATGGCGAAACACCATTGCGTAAAAGATGTGCGATACGATAGGTAAGTACCCGCGTCTTCCCTGATCCGGCCCCCGCGATTACCAGTGACGCACCCTCTGTATTTATTACAGCATCGCGTTGCGCGCTGTTTAAACTTTCAAGATAATCTGACAAAGTATTGAATTTTAATTACTTGGTAATTAATGACGATGTTTTTCATCGTCTATTTTGCAAATTTAAACAATTATTCCAATTTCGATTTGCTGATCCAACTTGTATTATAGGCAGATGGAGGTATTCTTTAGTCCTATCGCAGAATAACCTTGGATCAAAGTAATGTGATGTTTTCTCACCCCAATCTTAAAACAGTCCATTTCTGAAATTTTATCCCTATTCTAAAAATGATAAATAATTAAGGTCATTATTTCTAAGGTATCGCAAAATTCTGGCCTAAAATTTTCATCCTTGAATACAGAATAATTTTGTAATATTGTAAGTCTAATAATAGCAGGAGAGATTAAATGGATTATGTAAAAGTTGTGATTAGGGAGGTTTTGTTAGGTGTAATCTTTTTGTTCGCTACACAATTTGTTAACGGACAGTCGCTAAATTCGACTACTGCCTCATTTTCTGAGCAAACTTCCTATCCGGATTTTGCAGGAAAAGATTTTATCTACTATTTCTGCGGTACCAGCGGTCATCAAAGTGGATCTTTAACTGCACTCTCTTCAGGTGATCAGGTCACTTTTACGTGGGATAAATTTACACCGTTAACCGGTACCTTTAGCTACTATTCCAATGAAACCGGAATATCTTCCCGTTTAACCGCTCTTGCAGATGGATGCTACCGCGTAAGTTTTAGGGAAAAAGGGGTCGATTATCAGTTCAGAGCATGGGTCATGAATGGCTGGATAAATGCAACCGCTACAATAAGCGATAGTAATTGTCAGTCATTTAATCTTAACGGAAGTGCTATAGGTGTTGATTACTCCTATTCGGATATTTCAACAAATCGGCCGGTTCCTGTTAACTCCGGGTTTAAATATATCTGGGAAAGCAATAATGTGCTGATGGCAACGATTAATAATCCAATTATTCTTCTTCCTCCTGCCATCAATACTGTTTACCAGCTGCAAATTACAGATCGCGCCGGTTGTATGGAGAGCACCGAGGTGACTTATGAATCAATTGTCCCTAAAGCTAAATTTTCGTGGAAAACGGATCAGCCTTCCGAGGCTCAGTATTCAAATTATCAGGCACCCTTGCCGGTTCAGTTTGTGAATGAATCGTTAAATGGTGATGTCGACAAATACGAATGGTTCCTATTCAAGGAAAAAGGGGCACTCGAGAAGGAGGGAGCGGGCGGCGTGATCAAAGATTCGATCATGGAGATGATTTATCTCGAAAATCCGGCATACACCTATAACTATACCGGAAGCTATATGGTTAAGCTTGTGGCTGCTAAACAAACGACCGGGTATACTTGTCGGGATACAATTTATCTCAAAAATTATATTGTGATAGATACTTCACTTGTAAAAGTGGCTCCGGCTTTTACTCCTAACGGCGATGGAATAAACGATGAATTGATAATTCGCACCAGGTCGCTTCAGTCATTGGATTTCCAGGTTTTTAACCGGTGGGGGCGCATTGTTCACCGATTTCGTAAGAATGGTTACGTTCCAGGGGATACTGTTTTGGCAGCATGGGATGGCAAAATAAATGGCAAACTGGCTTCACCCGGTGTCTATTTTTATGTTGTTGATGCCCAGGGTCGTGACGGAAAGCGACGGCGAAAAAAAGGTTATGTCGAAATGGTCTGGTAGGCAGAGTAATATCTCAGATTAATCTGTTTATTTAGCGGTTCAAATTGTAATGAATAATCTATGAAGGAAAATATTGATAAATTTCGTGAATTACTTGAAGTTCATAAAGATTGGCCAATGCTCTATTATTTTAAGTTTATTGTTCAAAATAATCAGGAAAAATTAAATCAAGTGAAGGAGTTATTTGATGATCCTTCAACAATTACATACAAAACATCACGTGATATTAAGTTTATAGGATTGTCGTGCAAACAATGGATGCCCGATCCGGATTCGATAATCACCATATACGAGAAGGCAAGAGTTGTCGATGGTTTAATTGCCCTTTAGCGCAACCGATTTCAAAATATAATTTTATTGTATGAAGAATTTTCTAACCAGACACCGTTTTAAAATCATATTTTCCATTGCAGGAGCTATCGGTGGTTTACTATATTGGAAATTTGTCGGATGCACATCGGGAACCTGTCCTATCACATCACATTGGTATACAATGGGTGCATACGGTACTCTTATGGGATACCTGATTGGAAGCATGTTTAATATACGGGATAAAGAAGCTGGAGCTTAATCGGATGATTTGGAATTTTGAAGCTGGCGGCTGGCGACTGGCTGCTTGGAACTTGCAACTGGCGACTGGCAATTCTTCTGTTATTTACGGGTTCTTGCAATTGAAACGGGTTTGTAACGCTGTAGTTTAAATCTCTCATGTTGAGTATGCGAGTTGCTGGTTGCCAGTCGCATTTTGGCTTCTACCTGACCATCTCTAGTTTAAGCACTGTTTCTGTCTGATCCGTGATCTTATACCGATCATCCAGCCGATGGCCAATAATCCACACCACCTGTTCTCCATTAGCTACAATCCAGACGATTTCTTTCTCCGGAAGACTTAATTTTGAGTCGATAAAGAAATCACTTATCTTTTTTAAGCCATGCATCCCTAGTGGCTTAAAGTAGTCTCCCTGTTGCCATTTTCGGATTAGCAATGGAAACTGGACTTTATCCCGGTCAATGTATGCCTCAAACCTTGATGTTGGAATTTTGTTCATTTCACTTCTTACTACTTGCTCTATTTTAAGGTGAACAGGTTGAGCCAAATCTTTTTTCCCCTCTTCGAGATAAAAAATCTGTCGGTTTTCAGGTGAAATAGTCGTTAGAATCAATGTTTCCCGATCGTGTACTATTCTGTGGGTCTGAGAGATAAATTGCTTTCCGGAAATTCCTTCAAGAGCGCAGGCAATATCACCGACCACCGTGCTGTTAAAACCAAATGGTTTGAGGAATTCAAAAAGGTATGTTGACAGAGGATCGAGTAATTTTAATTCGGCAATTGAGATAAGGTATTGATCCCCTTTTCGAACAGAAACACGTTCCCATGATTGGGAAATAGCATGATCACAAATTTTGGAAATATCCTCCAGATAGCTCATTGTGCGGGTAAGCCCCTCTCTGAAAGATGGATTTAGTGTCTCCATCACAGGCAGCAGCGTATGTCGAATTTTATTTCGCTGATAATCCAGGCTTAAGTTCGAGCTGTCTTCCCTGAATTCGAGATGGTTTTGAAGCCTGTAATGCTCAATCTCTGCGCGTGAAGCAAAAAGCAGGGGGCGTACAATTTTCCCGTTCAGAGGGCGCATTCCAGTTAATCCGGTCAGGCCGGTACCCCGTGCCAGGTTCAGGAAGAACGTCTCGAGCTGATCGTCCCGATGGTGAGCTACTGCAATATAATTAAGATGATGCTGAACCCTGATCGCTTCAAACCATTGGTAACGCAGATCGCGCGCAGCCATCTCGACAGAAATTTTATTTTCCCTGGCATACTCTTCAGTGTCAAACGAAGTTTTATAAAACGGAACATCGTATTTCAAAGCCAGAGTACCCACCAGCCCTTCATCTGCGTCTGATTCAATACCCCTTAGCCGAAAATTGCAGTGAGCGATAGCTGTCGAAAACCCGGCTTTATCCAACAAGTCAAGTAAAACGACTGAATCAGTTCCTCCGCTTACCCCAACCAGGATGGTATCGGTCCTGTTAAATAGCTGGTTTTCTTGAATATAGTCGATGAATCGTTGAAGCATTGTCCGGTTATTTAGGTTAAAGATATTGAAATATGTAGTATTTTACAAAGTTTTTAAGTAGATTCACATTTTAATTTTGATCACATTTTAAGAATAACTTTGTTTTTTTAGTCTCTAATGATTTGAATTAATGGATCACCATCAAACTTTATCTAACCGCACTGCACAGATCATTAGTGGGTTAAACCTTCAGCCACATCCCGAAGGCGGATATTTCAGGGAGAGTTACCGCAGTAAGGGTTTTATCCATTCTCAGGGTATTAACGAGAATTTTATAGGTGAAAGAAATTTCTCCACCGCGATCTACTTTTTACTCACCTACGATGTGTTTTCTGCCTTTCATCGCATATTGCAGGATGAGATCTGGCATTTTTATGATGGTTCGCCATTATCTCTTCATATCATCAGCCCGGAAGGGGAATATTCACAAACGATAATCGGGAGGGAGATTGATCGGGGGGAGATCCCTCAGTTTGTCGTTCCCGGGGGATCGTGGTTTGGAGCGACAGTAATTCGTGAAAACGACTTTTCACTTCTTGGATGTACGGTGGCTCCAGGGTTCGATTTTCGGGATTTTGAACTTGCATCGTACAACGATCTTTTGCAGAAGTTTCCCCAACATGCTGAAATAATCAGAAAATTGACCCGGATATGATTATTTTTTCTAGGTTGTAGATTAAAGAGATGGCCTTCATGTCTACAACCTAAAAGAGTTATTATTTTACGGTAAGTAATCCCACCTTTTCTGCAATTTTAACAATTACTTCGCAAGCCTTGGCCATTGATGGTGTTGGGATATATTCGAATTTTCCGTGAAAGTTATGTCCGCCGGCAAAAATATTGGGACAAGGGAGCCCCATATAGGAGAGTCTGGACCCATCTGTTCCCCCCCGGATAGGGACAATTTTGGGTTTTACGCCCACTTCTTTCATCGCTTCTTCGGCAAGGTCTACAATAAATTTTACTGGCTCAATTTTTTCACGCATGTTAAAATATTGATCCTTAATGGCAAGCTCTGCAGAGCCTTCGCCAAATTCGCTGTTGATCATTTTTACTACTGTTTTCAGCAGATTTTTACGCTCTTGCAGCCCCTGAGTTGTAAAATCACGCAAGATAAATTCTATTTCGGCGCGCTCAACAGCTCCGTTTAATTGGGTAACATGGTAAAATCCCTGATATCCGTCGGTATGTTCAGGAACTTCAAAGGTTGGTATCATGGCCAGCAGTTGATTAGCTATTACAATGGCATTTTTCATCTTTCCTTTGGCGTATCCGGGATGCACACTGGAACCTTGAATGACTATTTTAGCACCCGCGGCATTGAAGTTTTCATATTCCAGCTCTCCGATTTCTCCCCCGTCAATGGTATAGGCAAATTGGGCACCAAACTTCGTTACATTAAAATTGTCTGCCCCTTCGCCAATCTCCTCATCAGGTGTGAAGGCAATTTTTACCATTCCATGTTTTATCCCGGGATGATTGATCAGGTACTCCATCGCAGTGATGATCTCCGCTATTCCTGCTTTATCGTCCGCGCCCAGAAGGGTATTTCCGTCAGTTACGATTAACTGTTGACCGATATAATTATTTAATTCCGGAGACATGGCAGGGGAGAGGATGATATTTTTCTCCCTGTTCAGGACGATCGACCCGCCATCGTAGTTTGGAATCACCTGAGGGGAGACATTTTTCCCGGTGAAATCCGGACTTGTATCCATGTGGGAGACAAAACCGACTACCGGCACCTCCTCTGAAATGTTCGAAGGCAGTGTTGCATAAACATAACTCCACATATCCACTTCCACCTCCTGAAGACCGATCGCAGATAATTCGCGGGATAAAGCCAAGGCAAATTCGCGCTGCCCGTCGGTACTTGGCGTTTTTCCACTCAACGAATCTGAACAGGTATTATACCTGACATACCTGATGAAACGTTCAACAACTTTATTTTCCATTTTATTTATGATCCTTACCGGGCGTTTAGTTCCCGCGAGTGCGGAGAGTTTTTATATTGTGCTTTTAATTTTGATGGTCTTGAAATTCGCGCATGCACGAATAAAAAATCTTAGTAGGCCAATGCGAAGATTACCCTTTGTTTGGAAGGTTTTCCGGTTACCATGCAAAATCCCTCTTCGCCGTCACCTTCAAAGGGGATACACCGAATCGTTGCCTTGGTCTCATCCTTGATAAGAAGTTCGGTTTCTGATGTTCCATCCCAATGTGCCAGGAAGAATCCCCCTTTGGTCGTAAGTAGTTTCTTGAATTCATCGTAAGAATCAACCTTGGTTGTATTCTCCGCTCTGAACAGAAATGCTTTGTCGTAGATGTTTTTTTGGATTGCTTCGAGTAAATCTTCAACAAACTGATCGATATTTTCGATTTGTTCGGTTGATTTCTCCAACGTATCGCGTCGGGCAACTTCTATTGAGCCATTTTCAAGATCCCGGGGACCAATAGCAAGTCTTACTGGTACCCCTTTGAGTTCATATTCTGCAAATTTCCATCCCGGACGTTGTGAATCACGGTTATCGTATTTTACACTGATGCCCCGTTTTCGTAACTTCGCCATGATCTCTTCAACTTTTACAGAGATTTCGGCAAGTTGTTCTGTGTTTTTATAAATAGGAACGATTACAACCTGGTAGGGTGCAAGCTTTGGAGGAAGTACCAGACCGTTATTATCCGAATGGGCCATAATCAGGGCGCCGATAAGCCTTGTTGAAACTCCCCATGAGGAGGCCCAGACATAATCGAGTTTCCCATCGCGGTTGGCAAACTGAACATCAAAAGCCTTGGCGAAATTTTGTCCCAAAAAGTGTGATGTTCCCGATTGTAATGCTTTTCCATCCTGCATTAAAGCTTCGATAGTATAGGTTTCGAGCGCTCCGGCAAAACGTTCGTTGGCCGATTTAGCCCCTTTAATGACAGGGATAGCCATGAACTCTTCAGCGAAATCGGCATAGACATTAATCATCTGCGTGGTTTCAGCAAGCGCTTCCTGGCTTGTTTCATGGGCAGTGTGACCTTCCTGCCACAGAAATTCTGTTGTCCGGAGGAACATCCGGGTACGCATTTCCCAGCGAACGACATTGGCCCACTGGTTACAGAGGATCGGTAAATCGCGGTATGATTGGATCCAGTTTTTATAGGTGCTCCAGATAATGGTTTCGGAGGTTGGCCGAATAATCAACTCTTCCTCAAGTTTGGCATCCGGATCGACGATAACACCCTTTCCATCAGGATCGTTTTTAAGTCTGTAATGGGTCACTACTGCACACTCTTTTGCAAATCCTTCAACATGGGCAGCCTCTTTCGACAAAAACGATTTTGGTATGAAAAGTGGAAAATAGGCATTTACATGTCCTGTATCCTTAAACATTTTATCGAGTTGTGCCTGCATTTTTTCCCAGATTGCATAGCCATAAGGTTTGATTACCATGCATCCGCGAACAGCTGAATTTTCTGCAAGATCAGCTTTTGCGACCAGGTCGTTGTACCATTGGGAATAATTTTCTTCCTTTGATGTGAGAACTTTTGCCATTAGTTGTTTTTTGGTATAATATTTGCTTTATATTTTATAATTTTAGCCCACAAATTAACGAAAAGTTCAGCGATTTTTTAATATAAAGGAGAACAAATCATGAAAACAAATGTAAAACTGCTCTCATTCATCGCACTTCTTGCAAGTGCATGTACAACAGGATCTATGGTTACTACGGGTGGTTATAGCGATGATGCCTATTTTACCCCTGGTGATCATCCCCCAGTTGTCAGCTCTGCCCCCCTACGTGAGCAGTCGGTTAAACATCCCACTACTATTTCCGGATTAAGACAGGAAGAGGCCGGAAAAATTGTGGATAATTATCTTTCTGACAACAAACAAGGTAATTTAAATACAGATCAGGGAGCTTTGGAAACTGAATCTTCCAGTGCCGAAAGTTTCTATGGTACTGATGAAGAAGCACAGGATCTGATTAGTGAATATGATGAACCTGAAGATGTTGATTTTACCACGCGTATCCGGACATTTTACAATCCTTATGCCTATGATCCTTATTGGGATTCTTGTTATTCTCCGGGCTTTGGCTTTGGTTGGGGCCTTGGGTTCGGCGGGCTTTACAACGGTTTCGGTTTTGGCTATGGTGGTTATGGCGGATATTACAACCCCTATTTTGGTGGCTGGGGCTCTCCATTTTATGGCGGCGGTTATTATGGTGGCGGTTATTATGGTGGTGGTTATTATGATGGATTTTATGGTGGAGGGTACGGTCATGGTGGTGGATATGGACATCATGACCAAGGAAACTACCGCGACCGCTATTATGGTAAACGCAACGATAATGGAAGAGGCGGTTCCAGTGCAATAGGTTATAGTGGCTCTGGCAGGGGTTTGGTTGGTTCAACCTATTCGGGCAGTCGTTCAATTGGCCGTTCATTTGCCGGTACCAGAATCTCATCTTCAAGAGGCTCAAATGTTGTGAACAGTGGTGTAGGTGCCGGTTCTGCACGTCAGGCAGGGACCAGATATACGGTAAATCCAAATGGATCGCGCAGTTCAACTCAGGTAGGGTCAACGGGCAATAACCAGACAATTACTAATTTGCGCAGAGGTCAGGCTGTTGGTCAGAGTAATCAGCTCAGGTCGGCTACCACAACAACCCGTCCTTCTTACACTCCGACCTATTCGAGGCCAAGAACAAACATTCAGTCAAATTATAATAGCGGAACAACACGTCAGTATTCCAGACCTCAGAGTCTCTCCGGTTCCAGTGGTTCAGGAAGAGCTGCAGTAAGTGGTACCTATCAACGCGGATCGAGCCGTGCTCCTAGTGTCTCTTCCGGATCACCCGCACGAAGTGGTGGACAGGCTTCAAGCACTCCATCGCGAAGCAGTTCATCCCCAGCTACCTATTCGGCTCCAGCACGAAGTAGCTTTTCAGGTGGAAGTAGCGGCGGTGGCGGTGGTAACTCCGGTGGCGGCGGGGGCAGTAACTCCGGCGGCGGCGGTGGCGGTCGCAGACGGTAAATAATTAATTTAAGTTTATTAGCCCAGGTTAAATTCAAAAATAAGGAATATGAAAAAATTAGCACTTACAATATTTGCAACTTTAGGATTAATGTCAATCACATTCGGTCAGTATGTCGATCAGGCATTAATCTTTTCACAGCAGAACTTCGGGTCAACGGCCCGATCTAAAGGGATGGGAAACGCTATCGGTGCCATAGGAGGGGATTTCTCCTCGCTAAGTATCAATCCTGCCGGTATCGGAATCTATCTTAAGTCCGAACTCTCCACGACGTTGGATATTATGGGGATAAACAATACTAAGGCGACCTATCAGGGACAATCGGCCGACGCCAGAAGTAATAATTTCAGCTTTAGGAACTTCGGTTATGTATTTGCAAATCCGGTTCAGGATGGTGGTTCTGGAATAGTCTCCTTTAATTTTGGGCTGGGATTCAATAAACTGAATAACTTTAATCAGACCATATCGGTAAGTAAAACAGGTTCCCCTCATTCCCGGATGGATGTCTTTGCCGAAAATGTAAATGGAATTCTTAGCAGTAACCTGTTTGACGAAAATCAACCCTATCAAAACGGAATACCGTGGGATAGTAAGCTGGCCTGGGAAAATTACCTCATTAATGTCTCAAATCCTGATATCAATGGTGTAGGCGATATGTACCAGCCCTTCTTGTATGAAGGTGAGAAGGTAAACCAAGAGCTTACAATCAACAAAGAGGGATTTCTGAATGAATATCTCTTTTCGTTTGGAGCAAACTTCGACCATAAACTATACTTAGGTGCAACAGTCGGCATGCAGGATCTCTATTACAGCGAATCCTCCACCTATTCTGAGGATGGCGGTTTTGGGTATTTCGATTATTCCAATTCTGCAAATACCAGAGGATTTGGGTATAATCTTAAATTGGGTGTTATCTATAAGCCGATCCCTGCATTAAGGCTTGGTGCATCACTTCATACCCCCACATTCTTTGATTTTAAAGAGTCTTTCAGTTCTGTGATGGCTTCCGACCTGAAGGATGTAAGCCCTGACGCAAACGGAACCCATAAAGCAGAAACCCCTTTGGGCGATTACGGCTATAAAATGGATACTCCAACCCGGTTAATTGCAAGCGTGGCTTACCAGTTTGGTAAAAAAGGGATGCTCTCTGTTGATTTTGAAAATGTGGACTATTCAAAAATGAAGTATCGCAATGGCAGAGATGGCAATAATTTTTCTGCTGAAAATACAAGCATTAGTACCATCTATACCAATACGACAAATATCCGGATCGGCGGCGAAATTAAACCCACTGACCTGGTTAGTCTCAGAGCCGGTTACGAACTCTTCGGCAACCCATATAAAACATCAATCAATGATGGCAATGGAGGAATGGCAGTTGTTCAGCCTA
The DNA here is from genome assembly GCA_947475715.1 of Prolixibacteraceae bacterium. Lineage (GTDB taxonomy): Bacteria > Bacteroidota > Bacteroidia > Bacteroidales > Prolixibacteraceae > JAAFHB01. The sequence continues at coordinate 39,478 of CANJNY010000003.1, read as the reverse complement.
ATAGTAAATTCAGTTATAATACAATTAATGCTGGTGTAGGTTATCGTATTGACAATGTCTCTTTTGATCTTACCTACTCCATAGGGCACAGAACCGATTTTAATTACATTTATCCAAGTAATGATGCGGTGAAATATCAACGGAACCTGAACGAAATTGTTTTGACAATGAGTATTAAGCTTTAGGATATTTTTAACCGGATATATTCTTCCGGATAGTATAAAGCAGTGATGAATTTAAGGGTATTCATCACTGCTTTATTGTTCTTGAGAGGTTAAAAAGTATTTGTTTCCGTAATCCATCAACATACCTAAGTAATAGGGAGGATATGTTGTCGGATTTACATCCTGGTCTGGTTTGGAAATGAGCCGAAATAAAAAAAGGCCACCAAGTCGCCAAAACACTAAATCCCACCAAAATACAAACAATTAATGCTATTGATGCCAATTTTGAGACTTGGTGTTTTGGTAGCGAAAAGAATTTTTTTCAACTTAAGAGCTAATACCTTATACGACATCTTATTATTCTCCTTAGTTAAATCGATTTTGAAATTAAAAACCTTATTTTTTATTTCAAACCTTAGTAGCCGGATATCAAAATATGAATGGTTTTTTCTCCCCCGGTTTTAAGGTTAGCTTTTGTTTTTTGGAATGATAAACTACCTCGCAGGTCCCCCCTTTTTTCGAAAAAATATTGGCCTGAACCAGTTGGGTTTTTTTCCATTGCATTTCAATTTCAAATCCTCCGCGTGCGCATAAACCTTTTACACTTCCCTCAGCCCATGACGCGGGGAGAGCAGGGAGCAACGAAATAATTCCATTTTGCGATTGGAGCAACATCTCTGCGATTCCTGCTGTTCCCCCAAAATTGCCGTCAATCTGATACGGAGGTCCATCATCAAAAAGGTTGGTCAGGGTATATATAGAAAATAGTTTATTCAGATGTTTATTGGCTTCTTCTCCATTTCCCAGGCGTGCATATAGCGGGATTAGCCATGCCCGGCTCCATCCGGTACTACCACTGCCGTTTTCGACCCTGTAATCAAGACTCTTCTGCGTAGCCATGGCCAGTTCAGGGGTTTCAGTAAGGGATATAATTGATGCCGGGTACAATCCGTAAAGATGCGAGAGGTGGCGATGTCCTAATTCATGCTCTTTATAGTCTGCGATCCATTCCTGCAATCTGCCGGTTTGGGGATTGATCTGGAGTGGTGCTAATTTTGAGGAGGCAATTTCTATCTCCTTGCGGAATTCCGGATCAATGGGTGACTTATTTTGACTTAATTCATCCATTGCTGCAAGGCAGTTTCCAAACAGGTCCTTAATGATCTCAAGGTCCATTGTGGCTCCGTAGGTAAATCCGACCATTGAGCCATCTTTCAGGTCGTAGCCATTTTCCGGAGAATTGGATGGACAGGTAATTAATTTGCCTGCCATGTGGGAGCCTGGAGGTGATTCAACCAAAAAGTCAAGGATAAACCGTGCAGCCCCTTTCATTTGTGGCCACGCCCGTTTTTCAAGGAAGAGTTTATCTTTTGTGAACAGATAATGTTCCCATGAGTGACGGACAAGCCATGCCCCACCCATAGGCCATATGCCCCATACCCCATCAACGGGTGCTGCACCGCGCCAGATATCGGTATTGTGATGTAAAACCCATCCTCTGCAGCCATAGTAATCTTTGGCGACAACAGCACCGGTGGTCATCAGATCGTCAATCAAATCGTAAACAGGTGTACTGCAATCTGAAAGGTTGGTCACTTCGGAGGGCCAGTAATTCATCTCGATGTTTATATCGGAGGTGTATTTGCTTCCCCATCCCGGTGAGACCTCCTTATTCCAGATCCCCTGCAGATTGGCCGGCTGCGAACCGTTTCTTGAACAGGAGGCGAGTAAATATCTTCCGTATTGAAAATAGAGTGCAGCAAAAGCAGGATCGACTTCACCTTTTTTAATCCCTTTTAATCGCTTGTCCGTAGGTTGCGTTTCTAATGTTTTAGAACCTTCAAGGGTTAAATTTACCCGTTTCATTAATCCTGAAAAATCACTGATATGACGTTCACGTAATAAATTAAATTTCATCTTAGAGGCTTTTTCGAGTATCCCCGGCCATTTTGAAGAGGGATCACCCGAAATGTCTTTATAATTAACAAAGCTTGTACCTGCTGAAAGGTAAATCGTAGCTTCATCAGCATTAGAGACACTGATTCTTCCTGAACTTTCCTTGATTATACCACCTCTGTTTTGAACCTGTACCGCCGTAGCAAAGCGAATTCCCGGCTCTTTCCAGGTTGCAGCCCACTCTTTGGCTTTACCGTCATCCTGCCATTGTCCTTCCATCACAAGCCTGTTGCCCCCTTCGTTTCGTACCGAATTTTGAAAATCACAACCCATACTTACATCAAAAGTGATTTGTCCCGGCTTATCTGCCGTAAGATGAATTATCATCAGATGATCAGGATTGGATATGAAAGTCTCGCGTTTATATGTTATATTATGATTACGGAAGATTACTGTAGAGATCCCTTGGTTGAGATCCAGTGATCGTTTATAGTATTCATTTCCAGCTGTTATGGGAAACGTTAGCCGAAGTTCCCCCAATGGCTGGTAGGCGGCCTGGTACCTGGGGTTTCCCATAAAGTTCTTTCCTGCAAAGAGAGTAGCTTCCATCTCTTTGCCACTAAACAGTAACCTGCGTATCTCCGGTAAACTTTTATAGGCATCGGCTACGGAATAGTCATGCGGTGACCCGGTCCAAAAGGTGTTGATATTTAATGGAATGAATTCCTTTTCAACAGATCCGAAGATCATTGCACCTAGTTGCCCATTTCCAAGAGGGAGCGCTTCATTCCAGTTTTGAGCCGACTGACGATACCATAAGGTGGGGTTTTGTGCTGTTGACTCTAATCCGGAAATTATAAGCAGTAAAAGATAATAAATATAGATATTTCGCATTGCTTAGTTTGGGGTTTTTGCATGTTTGTTTAGTTGCGGAAATATAAAATATATTTTGGTAAAAATGAAATGTGAAAATTGCGAATAGGATATTATACTTTTTCGATTAATTAAAAACAAAAGACCATTAAAGTATAGTTCATTTTATACTTTAATGGTCATTCGAAAATCGCAGGGATGCTTTCTTGCAAAAGTTTATTTATTGTTCCACTATACTACTTTATTTTTTTATCAAATGCATCCTCCAATTGTGGTGATAGATCTGTGTGATGATGGATCAGTTTCCATTTTCCGTTTTGAAGGTTGAAGATATTTGTAGCTCTATGGCTCACTGTAATCGTTTTTCCCTCAGCACTTATATTTATCCCTTCCTCCACACAAACTACATATCCAATATCAGTTCCAGGATAAATATGACTCTCCTTGCAAACAATCTTACCACCCAGTTTCATTGCAGCATTTTTTTTAAATTCATCACCGATTGCTTCCCATCCTTTGAGATATCCACCAAAAGGGCCTAAATAGGTGATGTTGTTTTCATGTGACCAAATATCGAGTATTGGCCCTGCTTCGCCGGTAAACATGGTATTTAGGGCAGCATAAAATTGATCGTTTGCTTGTTTTATCTCTTGTTCTGAGTTTTTACTGCTACAACCAAAAAATAGGATTGCCAACATAAGAAAAATACCTGTTAATTTAAATTTTTTCATGTCTTAATCTTTATTTAATTTTACGAAGATACATTATTTTCTGATAGATTGAGAAATCTGCAGAGAGCGTGAAGAGAATCAAATTTATGTGGTATTGACAAAATATTAACGGTCCACTCAGGGTAATTAATTGTAATATCAATGGTTGACTGACTTGTTGATTGGATAACCTCGAATCCATTGCGCACTAACGCCTTGATGGTCCAATGCAGCGGTAAACCTTCGCCTGTGACGCAGGCTTTACGTTTGTTGGCTTTCCTGATTCTGAAATCTCCCTTTTCCGGGTCGAAAAACAGGTTTTTATTGTGAAAAATCGCATTGAAATTGCCATTGAGAATTAAATCTTCGGGGGCCCCCTGTTCTACAGAATTCTGAAGCATTAACCAAAGCCGGTCAGACTCTGCTATGGCAGTAGTCAGGTCATGAGTCGAAAAAAGGATTGTTTTTCTTTTGTCGCTTGCAAGACGGTGAAGGATATTGACGATCTCATACTTATTGGCCAGGTCAAGAAACGCAGTTGGCTCATCGAGCAGGATAATTTCGGTGTTTTGTGCCAGTGTCCGGGCAATCATCACTTTTTGCCGTTCTCCATCAGAAAGATGGTTGACCATGCGATATTCGTAACCTCGCAGTCCAACCGAAGCAATAGCTTCTTCGATAATATTCTGATCTTCCTGCATTAATTTTCCAAACCAATTCGTATGCGGATACCGTCCAAGAGATACCAGATCGAAAACTGTTAAGTTTGAAACCTTTATAATCTCAGTGGAAACAAAACTCATCAAAAGGGCAAGCTCTTTTTCGCGGTAAGAAGCAATTGATTTCTCTAAAATCCGGATCTCTCCGTTAATGTGGGGCTGGAAACCTGCAATTGTTCGCAAAAGGGTACTTTTCCCAACACCATTCTCCCCGATTAGTGCGACAAGTTCCCCTTTGAGTGCATAAACAGAGATCTCTGATTTTACAATCTTATCAGTTTTAGCCTTCCATTTATAACCGACAGAGACATTGGTTAAATCTATTATTTTATCAGGTAGTTCGGGGATCATAATCGGTCGCTGTTTTTATTACGGATGATGATCCAGATAACAATTGGAATTCCGAGCAGGGCGGTTACTGAATTTACCGGCAGCGTTCGTTCTGAACCTGGAAGCTGAGAGATTATATCACTGACAAGCATCATTAAGGCCCCGATTAAAATTGTTCCCGGAATCAGGAGCGTATGTTTGGCCGTTTGAAGGGATATCCGGGCAATATGTGGCACTGCGATTCCGATAAAACCGATCGGACCACAAAATGCGGTAATACTTCCGGCTAAAATTGCCGTAGAGATGAATACCATCATCCTTGCAAAGTAGATATTCATCCCCATGCTGCGGGCATAATTTTCGCCCAATAAAAAAGCATCGAGAAATTTAGAAGAGAAAAAGGCTATTATAATTCCAAAGAGAACTGATGGTATCAACACTCCCAACTGTATATTTGTAACACTTCCCAGGCTCCCCATTGTCCAGATAACAAATGATTTTAACATCGATTCGTTACTGAAATATTGGAGAATATTGACCACCGATAAGATTGCACTTGAAATCAGAATGCCAAGGACAAGTATGATCATAATCTCCTTGATTCTTGACGAAATCATGATTATCAGCAGTAGAATTAATCCCGAGCCAATCCAGGCGGCGGCAACGATTCCCCAGGAGCTGGCCACCGAAACCATGGTTCCTCCTAACAACCCACCTGTTCCCAGAACCAAAAGTGCAACTCCCAGGCTGGCTCCGGAGCTCACTCCCAGAATATCCGGACCTGCCAGGGGATTGCGAAATACGGTTTGCATCTGCAGACCTGCCACCGATAAAGCCGCCCCTGCTAAAATTGCAGTTATGGCTTTGGGTATTCGAAATTGATTGATAATTAGCATGATTTGACTGTCTGTATTTTCAGCGTGGAAAATAGCCTTGACAATTTCACCAATTGAGATATAATATGATCCAATGAGTAAATCGAAGAGGAAAAACAGCGGTAAAAGTAGTGACAAAAGCAGCAGCACCCTTAATGCATGGGTATTGTTATGACTCTGATTTGTTTTTATTTCTGTCACTATTGCTGAACTCTTTTGTAAAAATTAAACACTTTTGTACTGTCGGTTTCGGGATGCAGGATTTTTACAAGATCTGAAAGGATAAGGTCAGGCCTCACCACCCCCTGCTCCCAGTAATCGTTTCCACCTCCCGGACTCATCTTTAAATTGTTGTTAAATATAGTTTTTTTTTGAACCTGATTAAAGGCAGAAAACCGGCTGTCGGTTTGTAACAGTTCTGATATTGTATTTACTGAACCACAGTTGATCCAGAAATCAGCTTTTCCCGATCGCACTACGACCTGTTCCAGAGAAACTACGAAAGCTTCTCTCGAGGTATTGTCCTTCCAAAGAAATTCTCCGCCGGCATCATTGATCAGGGCTGCCAGGTTGGAGTGACCACCCGCTATCCACCATGCATCTTTATAGGGTAATCCGGTTAATACCTTTGGGCGATATTGAACTGATTTTACTGATTGGACAATCGAATTGTAGTTTTTTTCAATTTTGGAAAAATAATCTGCAGCCTGTTCCTGTTTGTTGTAGAATGCTCCGACGAATTTTATCCACTCAGCCTTGGCAAGGGGGGTCTCCTCGAGGTATTCTCCGTTTAATATAACATTTAATCCAAGATCTCTGAGTTTATTTATAAACCCTGTAACATCGCCGCTAACTCCGTATGCGATAATGAGATCAGGTTTTAAACTTAAAATTAATTCGTAGTTAATCCCCTGGTCGTAGCCGACATCAACAATTTTTTTTGAAATTACCCCCTTTTGGACTTCAATATCTGAAACATATGAAGTTCCTGATAAGGCTTTAAGCGATGGGATCTCCTGAAGGGCACTTAAAAAACCGACATGTGATGTTGAAAGACAGATAACCTCTCGAACAGGTGTTCGGATTACCTGCTTGCCAGTTAGATCAGCCGGAATTTCGGCAGAACGGTCAACAAGATAATAGTCAAAACTAACTCCTCCTGATTGCTGCCAGGGGTTAACAACGGTAATTTTTCTGTAATTTCCGTAATTTGTTATGGTAAAACCTTTGGCATGATAGATCCTGAGATTTTCACTGACTTTGGGTTTCTCACTCGGTCTGTTTTTGCCGGAATTGCAGCTGTAAAAAACAATTAAAACACAAAATATCAGAATAGTGATAATTCTCAACATGGTTTTATTTGGTTAAATTTTATTAACCCTATGAATCAACGGGGATAGTTAACCAGGAATTTAATTACCTGTCTCGATTTATCGGTATCAATAGTCAGGAAATAAATTCCGGTGGCTAATTGTCCGGTCGAAACAGAGCCTGGTGAAGTGGTGATTTGCTGTTTTGTTTCATATAATTTCCGCCCAATAATATCATATAATGTGATAGTTCCTGATATTTCAGCTCCGGTAGTTTGAAGTAATAAATTATCGGATAAGCCGGTTTGCTGATAAATAATCAGTCCTGAGGACTGGTATATTGCCGTATATTTTGGGGCAAGAGGATTGTTTTCAGTCGTATCTGTCGACATCGTATTATCGCAGCCATTTGCACTAATTAGCAATGAGGTTGAAATTCCAAGACTTGGATAGCTATAAAATGGTTTCCAAATATTTCCTGATTTGGCAAAGGCTGTATTTTTTGAACTCAGTTTACGGTCTGGAGTGGAGTAAATGGCAAATGTATCCTTGGGATTTAAATAATTTATTTCAAACCCCACAAAATAGTGTTTTTGGATAATAATTGGATTAGGAAGTTCAATGTAATTCATCTTTTTGGCGCTCAGTAAACTTAGCGGAACATCTATGGATACTAATTCATCTCCTGGAAGTGAAGTTGCTTTTACCTCATTATATATTTTTACAACAATCTTACTGTTGATATTTGAACCCTGGGAGGATATTTTGGCAGCGCCAATCGCAACTGATGTGAGTAGCGTTTGGTCTGTTTTTGTAAACCGTTCGGCGTAAGTGCTTATTTTTGTAATGTTATGCCCTGTTTTATAGCCTCCAAGTGAACCTGCAACTTTCATAAGGGTATCTTTTTCTCCGACCAGGGAATTGGAAAATAGCGTGCAGGAGTTTGCTGGTTCAAAAGGGGAGAGGCCCTGAAGCTCAGTGGCTCCGGTATTTTCGGGATCAAGCCAGTATTTTAATTGACTGTCGTTCGTTATTCCATGATCCCATTGTTTGTTAAGCATCGAAAACAGATCATTGGTAGGATCGCTACATGTGGAAGTACCACCTGTCAAGGTCCCAATTACCTGTTTATTGTGATTAAATAATCCGCACCCCGATGATCCACCTTCTGTAACTCCCATTTCCCATTTTCCGATGATCCAAAAACTGTCGGATAAGAAATCTTTATCAAAACTGCCAATCTTTGGAGAATCATTGTCTAAACTAATTTTTTTAACATCACCTTTGGGATGTGAAATTGTTACCGTTGATGTTGGAATTGTTGCGGATCGGTTCCACCCCGCAAAATAGGGTCTGAATTCGGCCGGAGGTAACGTTTCAAGCTGTAATAACGAAAAATCGAGTGAATCAGATCGTGCCTTTAAAAACGCACCGGATAAGGTTTGATCGGCAAACCCGTTGATACTGCTTTTACCATATCCGCAAGACGGACTCTCGTAATTAAAACAAAATACGGTAGACTGCGCATCTGATGCATTCCCGATGCAGTGGCCGGCACTTAAAACATAGGGTGTTTTATCCTGTTTTGTATTGTTAACTAAAGTGCCTGTACAAAGTGTGCTTCCATTGACAAGCATGCATATTACAGACTGTTTTTCAGTGGTATAGCCTGATGATTCCGGACAATAGACATCTAGGTTGCAAAGGCCTGATTCACCCAGTGGCCTTGTTCCGAATACATTTTTATAATCATGATTCAGCGTTGAAATGTGTAATTCTCCAGCGACAGTGGCTGATTTGGGTTCATTATACTCCACAATAAGTTCATCTCCTGCAAGCGGATATGTTGAAAAATGGCCTGATGATTGCTCACTGTTTGAAGTGAATGCTCCAAGTATTTTGGAGTGATCGATGTTATAAATGAACAGTGATGCTCCGGTTGGAATAATCATTTTATCGAAAAGAAGGTTAATAGACCAAGCCCCTTTGGAATGCATTTCAAGCCTCCAGATCTTCATGTCACCTTCAGTCACCCATAGTCCTGATATCTCAGGCGAAATGTCAATATGAAAACTTTTTGCAAATCGAAAAGGTTTAAGGTGCCGGGTGTCTGTCTGTTCTTCAAGAAGCAACTTCGCATTGTCAACAGGTTCCATTTCAATAATGGGTATGGTTGAAATAGCTTTTTTTGAGATACTAAAAGATGCCGGAGTTCCTCCAAATGATAATTGACCCGAACTACGTAATCCTAATCCGGATAATAAAACTATAATTAAGAAATAGCGCAAAATCGTATAATTTTGAAATTTTTCGTAAATATAGTTTTTCCCGACAATTATTTCTCTTTCTAATTGAAATTTGAGATAAATTACTACATTGAACCACTAAAAATATAAATTCCATGAAGGTGCTTGTTATCTTTTGTAAAACATTTTCCTATAATCCTGCCTCAAAGACTTTGCCTGATGTTGAAGAGGTTACTGAAGGAAGAGTCTTCGTAGATTGTATTGTCGCATTTGTTCAGGTGGAAGAAGAGGATGAAACGAAAGAAGTATCAGGCAGAGAGAAAAAATTAGTCAATCACCTGAAATGGACTGCCCGGAAAAACAATACAAATGCGATTGTTTTGCACTCCTTCGCCCATTTATCGGATTCAAAAGCCTCTGTCGCCTATTCAAGAGAACTGTTTGATCTGGCACAAATACGACTTCAAAACGGAGGGTATTCAACCGATCAAACTCCATTTGGCTATTTTCTCGACCTAAATATTGAGGCCCCCGGATTTTCCCTTGCCAGAATCTGGGCAACACTCTAATCGTTAATTTATTTTATCCTGAAAAATTTAGAGGCAAAATCCATGTAGCAATTCCAGTCATACAAGGTAATGTCATGTTTGCCCGGACGGATATGGTAGGAGATCGTTCCGGTAACTGGCGTATTTACTGGAGGCATCTCCATAGCCTGGAATTTCTTAGCTCCAAGCAGTTCAAAAACGGGTGAAGCATATACGCAAGACAAAAATTCTCCTTTAGGATCTGCCCAATGATCACCCTCAGCACTGGCTACATAGATAGGGCGCGGAGCAATTAAGGCCAAAAGTTCATGCTGATCGACCGGTAAAAGAGCCTCTTTGGTGTTGTATTTCTTGAAATTATCGCAGAACCAGTGCGGGTAAGCAGTGTTAATGCTTCCAACCGTCTCTCCGATTATCCGTTTTGAAAGGGCGGCCCCACCACATCCTGAATTATTGGAAACAACCATGGCAAACCGCTGATCGGAGGCTCCTGCCCATAAGGATGCTTTACCTAATCGCGAATGTCCGATTACGATAACCTGTCTTGCATTGATTTCGACATCTTTTTCAAAATAATCCATGATGCGTGATAATCCCCACGACCATGCAGCAATAGATCCCCACGATGTACTATCCCGTTTTGAATTAAAAAGAGGGTGGATTCCGTTTATAAATCCGTCATTAAAATCGGGATCCACATCACCGTAATAAACTGTGGCAACCCCAAATCCGCGTGAGATAATCTGTTCTATTGGCCATCTGGATTGTGCTGCTCCTCTGCCGGCTTCATTGGCATGATGATCTGTTATCCCAAACTCCGTTTTATTGGCGACCCAGGAGTCCGGGATTAGAATATCCTTCTCGGTGGTTGTGGTATGATTTCCATCAAAATTATATCCCAGAAATACAGGTGGTTTTTTTGAATTTTTAGGCAAGTAAATTAATACGGATATTTTCAGTTTTTGATCTCCGTTTGCGAATTCCAGACAAACCTCCTTACGCTTTGCGATTCCGTTTAGTGCATCTCCCTTTACGGATAGAATAGTTGACTTTACTGTTCCCTGCCATTGGGGGATAACTCCGAACATTTCACTTTCGAAAGAAGTATAAATTTCAACTCTTCTCTTATCCCAATCTTTTTTAGAATGTACCTTCGAACCATCATTGAATGTTAAGGGATCAGGCAGCGTATAGTTCGGCATTTTTGCCTCCTCGTAATTGGCTTCAAATTTCTGGGCAAAGGTGATAATCTGGCTGGTTATCAGCAGCAGCAGTAGAATAGTTTTATTCATGATTTGATTAGTCAGTTTACAAATCAAAAATAGTATTATTTATTAATTTTTAATCGATTATTCCGGGCCTGTTTTATCATATACCAAGGCATCAATTTCGCCCCGGGCTACCATCAGTGCATTCATAGCCAGCGATTTTAATTCATCCTGACCGGGGTATATTGAAACCGGGGCTATAAATTCAACACGCTCACGAATTTGTGCCATGAGCTTTCGGTCGTAGGCAATTCCTCCTGTTATTAAAATTCCGTCAATATTTCCTTTCAGAACTGTAGCCATTTCCCCGATCGATTTGGATACCTGGTAAGCCATTGCATCGAGATAAAAGGCCGATTTTTCATCGCCATGGTTAACCGCAATTTCTACTTCACGGGCATCATTGGTCCCCAGATAGGCGACCAACCCCCCCCGGCCATTAACCATTGTGTGAATTTCGTCCTTTGTATACTTTCCGCTAAAACAGAGTTCGATTAATGCTCCTACAGGTAAAGTGCCGCTGCGTTCAGGAGAATATGGCCCTTCACCATCAAGGCCATTATTCACATCAATAACTTTGCCGTTATTGTGGGCTCCGATGGTTATCCCTCCACCAAGGTGGACAACAATCAGATTCAGCTCTTCGTAATGTTTACCTATTTTTGCAGCATGCTGACGAGCTACAGCTTTTTGATTTAAGGCATGAAATATCGACAACCGTTGAAAAAGGGGATGTCCGGATACCCGGGCTATGTCGTCCATTTCGTCGGTTACGACCGGATCTGCCACCAAGGCGATGGTACCGGGGTTCATGTGGGCAATGTCAAATGCGATCAATGACCCCAGATTTGAAGCATGTTCTCCCATCACCCCCTGACGGCAGTGGTCAACCATTAGCTGATTAATATAATATACGCCCGATTTTAGTGGATAGGTTAGTCCTCCTCTTCCAATAACGATATTAATCGATTCAAGGTCGATTCTGTCATGCTTTAATTCACTAAGAATTAAATTTTTCCGGAATTCGAATTGTTCACTGATTTTTTTGAAGGGGGCTAATTCAGCCATGGAGTGGTGAAGCGTTTTCAAAAGTGAACAAACGGTATTGTCGTAAACTGCAAATTTTGTCGATGTGGATCCGGGATTAATAACCAGAATTCGGGCAAATTTCATAATTTCAGTTATTTAGTATTAATTCAAAATCAGTTATTTTCGTTATAACCTTCGTTTTTCCGGGCCATCAGGGCTCCAAGTGCAATGGAACAGATTTTTACATTTATTGAATCGCCTCGGGAGGCCAACACAACCGGCACCCTCGTTCCGACAAGGATTGCAGCCGATTCCGATCGGGCAAGTTTGGTATTGACTTTGTAAAATACATTTCCAGATTCAATATTGGGGAATAGCAGGCAGTCGGCATCTCCTGCTACTTGTGATTTTAACCCCTTGATTTCCGCTGCTTCATTGTCAATGGCAACATCAAGGGCAAGCGGACCATCAACAAGGCAACCGCGAATCTGCCCGCGCTCGTTCATTTTCGCGAGTATGGCAGCCTCTGTTGTCGAGATTATTGAAGGGATCACCTGCTCACTGGGCGCAATAATGGCAACTTTTGGATATTTAATATTTAAGGACTCTGCAACTTCAACAAGGTATCCGATCATTTGGATTTTTTGATTCAAGTCGGGTAGGGGAATCACTGCAACATCCGAAACTATAAGCAGTTTGGGGTAGTTTTCATTTTCAATGACTGTTACATGACTGACAATTTTCCCATGAGTAGTAAGCCCGTTCTCTTTATGTAGGATTACCTTCATAAACTTATCTGTGGGAAGTAAACCCTTCATTAATATATCTCCTTCATCCCGGTTAATCATTGATACTGCCTGTTGTGCAGCCAGATCTTCATTAGGTTGATGAATAATTGTAAATCGGCCGCTATCGATTCCAGCCTGCCGGCAAACGGAAGTAATTATGGATTTATCTCCGATCAGAATTCCGATAATCAATTTTTGTTCTATCGCCTGACTAACCGCTAATATGGAATGGTCATCATTGGCACAAACAACGATAAGCCTTTTGATTGGCTCTCCTTGTAGCAAATCAAAAATTTCAGTTAGTTTTTTGGCAGACATAATGTGCGTTTTTGATTGGAAACTTTCTGCAAAAATACGCTTTCAATATGATTTGCAGTATGATAAAAAGCAGGTACCAAAAGGATTTAATCTTTGTGATACCTTCTTAACAGATTTTATTTTAACGAAACCTTAGTTTCCCCGTTGTTCCATCCTTTTCCTGCGCTCTTCGGCTTGCTTTTTGCGGAAAGCATCAAGTTTAACACCTTGTTCTGCTGTAATAACTGCTTTCAATTTCTGGTCAGTCTCACTCATCATCTTCATCCTTTCCTCACGCATTTTGTCGCGATCGATATTGCCGCCACCTTCACGCATTTTGGCAAAAGCTTCAGCCTGTTTTTTCTGGGCCTCACCAACTATTGGGGTAATCTTAGCAACCTGGTCCTTCGATAATCCAAGTTCAGTTGTGAGATTTTCGATTTCCCTTTGAAGCCGTGCAGCAGGATCACGTTGTTCTGGTTGTGCAAACACAGAACCCAATGCTAAAATAGCAAATGCTACAATCAAGACTAATTTTTTCATCGCTCTAAAGTTTTTAAATATAACCTTTAGATCGTATTGGTTTGAAATGGTTTAACGGAATATTTCAATTGAGGTATTTAATATGGATTCTGACTGCCGGCCTCTGGCTGCAGGCAGCAGAGAAGATCGTGAATACTTATTAGCCAGAGATCTTTTCAATGATCTATTCGAGTGAAAAATGCAAATAGCCAGCTGCCAGTCGCCAGCTGCCCTTATTATTTATTTTTTAGCCAGTTGCTTCTGATTAAAGATTTAGCCGTATACCCTCAGGGGTAATGGTTATGACACGTTGTTTGTATAATGCCCCTAATGCTTGTTTAAATGATTTTTTACTGATTCCAAACACCCGGTAAACCTCCTCTGCTTCACTTTTATCAGAAACCGGAATAAAACCACCTGCTTTTTTGAGTTCATCCAGGATCATTTGGGTTAGCGGATCAACTTTTTGATACCCCAGCGGATGTAATGAAAGATCAATTTTATTATCTGTCCTGATTTTCTTAATGAATCCTTTGATTTTTAGTCCTTTGGCTAATTGCTCAAAGACTTCGTTTTCATAAAGTATTCCCCAGTGACGATTGTTAATGATTGCCTTATATCCAAGATCGGTTTCACTCTCGATGATTAATTCAACTTCCTGACCAACTGTATATTCAGGTACTATTTTGTCAAGGAATTTATTTAATTTGGCTGATGCTACAATTCGTTGGGTATCCTCATCCACATAAATATAGACCAGGTATGAGCGCCCCTCGGCCATTGTAACTTTTTGTTCCCGAAAAGGGACCAATAAATCTTTCATGATACCCCAGTCGAGGAAGGTTCCGATTTTATTGACAGAGGCTACGCGGAGCATTGCAAACTCCCCAACCTGTGCGAAGGGTTTCTCGGTGGTGGCAATAGGGCGATCCTCTGAATCGAGGTAGAGAAATACATCTACGTAATCGCCAACCTGACAGCCTGCGGGAACATATCGGATTGGCATTAAAATCTCACCCTCTTTTTCGCCATCGAGGTACACTCCAAAATCTACTTCCTTAATAACCCTCAAGCTATTATATTTTCCAATTTCAGCCATTTAAAAATAATCAGGCGTGGTTTTTTTTGCAGTTGCTGCTGCAGTTATAAAATATTTATCCAAATGGGTAAGCAACAATTCGATGAAATAGGCATGATATGCGCTGTAAAGTGAAGCAGTCATTCCGGCATCTTTTGTGCCAAGTATTCCAAATCTCAATTCATCTTCACCTATCTCAGGACGAAGCCAGGCCCGGTTTACCCATTTTTCAGGAGTATGGGCGAAGTCGCCCGATGAATCATACGACCATAATTCGGTCGTTTTTTCGTCAATTACCCGTTTAATTTCATTCAATAACCCTTCCGGGTTTTCTGTTTTTACAATGATTGCCATGATAATTCAACTATTTATTTAAAAAACTAAAGTATACTTAAATCATAACCCAAAAGACCAAGAATAAGGATCGTCAGGCCGACCACAATCCGGTAATACCCAAACGCTTTAAATCCATATTTGGTGAGAAAATTTATAAAAAATTTAATCGCGACCATCGCTACTAAAAAGGCAACTATATTTCCGATCAGCAGGGTGGTTAAGTTATCCGATAACATAGTTGCCCCCTGAGGATCTTTAACTAATTTAAGCAGTTTATACCCTGAAGCAGCAGCCATTGTGGGTACCGCAAGAAAAAATGAAAATTCGGCGGCGTTCTTTCGGGTCAGTTTCGTTGTCATTCCTCCTACAATGGTGGCCATGGAGCGTGATACACCCGGAATCATCGCAATACATTGAAATAAACCAATTTTAAGTGATTGTTTCCAGTTTATGGATTGATCTTCCTGTGGTTGATTGAACCATTTATCGACAAACAACATCAAAATACCACCAATCACAAGCATGGAGGCTACCACATTCACATTTTCAAGTAAACTGTCGATTTTGTCATGAAATAAAAAACCAATGATCAAAGCTGGCATGACGGCAATGAGTAACTTGATGTAAAAATCCCAGGTTTGAAAAAAACGGTTCCAATAAAGCACCACCACCGATAATATTGCACCAAATTGTATATTAACCGTAAAATCCTTAACAAAATCGGTACTTTGAATCATCAGAATTTTTTGGGCAATGATCATGTGTCCAGTTGATGAAACAGGGAGGAATTCGGTTATTCCTTCCACAATAGCAATCAATATACTTTGAAATAAAGTCATTTGGGGTAATAATTTATCTGTTTTTTCTATTGAATCTGTAAAAATGCAAACTTAACAACCTTTTTTCGTTTCTAAAGTATTTTTTCAAAAAGTGTTATGCTTTCAGTTTTACAGATCCGGATTTTCTTTTTTTTTATGTCTCAGGGCAAGGTATTAGTAATTAAAAATATCCTTCAAAGTCAATTCATTTACAGTGCCTAATCCTTTTAGCCGGGAAAGATCAGCATCCTTTTTATTCCCAAGGATAATGTATGAATATTTTTTATCCTTAATCCTTTGGTCGAAAAATTGCTGTACATCCTGAAGAGTTACCGTTTGGGCTTCTGTGTAATAATCCTTTCGGATGTCATAATCGATACCAAGTTTTTTGTTTTGAAGCCAGGTGTAAAATATATTGGTTTTAATAATCCGCTCAGTTTGAATACTTTTAATCACGCTCTCTCTGGCAATAGAAAACGATTTTTCATCGGTCACCATTTTTGAAAGTAATCCATTCATGGCGCCAATGGCGTCCATCATTTTATTAGCCTGGGTGGAGACCATGGCATAAACATAAAAGGAATTCTCTCTTTTTGCCGGACGCATATAATTGGCATAAGCCGAATAGGCCAGAGCCCGGGCCTCACGGATTTCCTGGAACACTACTGAACTCATTGAATTTCCGTAGTATTCATTGAACACGCGTGATTTTACCAGTGTTTGTGTGTCGAAAGGAAGATCGCGCGAAATCATGAGTACGTTGACCTGTGATTTATCGTAATCTACAAAATAGACTCTGTCCTGATCGGTAACTTGCTCTGCGAATTTCTTTTCAGCCGGAATGGGCAGCGTTACTTTTGGCAACAGATGGTTAACTTTAATCATTGATTTGGCGTTTTCAAACTTGGTTGGGCCGTAATAAAATACTTTATGAGGATAGCTGCAAAACTGATGAATAAGGTTAGTTAGCTCACTGGGATTAATTGCTTTCAACTCCTCTTCGGTAAGAATATTTGAGGTTGGTGACTCTTTTCCAAATTTGCCGTAATCGCGCAGCGCACCCGAAATCACCCGTTGATCTTTTTTCTGGTCCTCCCTCTCTTTTAATATTCCTTGAACCAATTTATTATAAGCCTCTATGTCAGGTTTGGCTTGGGCAAGCAACTGTTCCAGCAATTTTAATCCTGCCTCACTATTTTCATTTAGCCCGCTAATTACGATATCCGATCTGTCGAGCCCGGTATTTACACTGAGGGAAACCCCCAGTTTATAGAGTTCTTTTTTGAATTGTTCTGCAGTAAATTTTTCCGTGCCTAAATAGGGGAGGTATTTCACGGCCAGGGCAAGCTTCAGATTATGGTTATTTCCCATTTCTGTGGTATAATTCAGTGAGAAAAGATCGTTTGTTGTATTTTGAATATAATCGAAATTCACACTTTCATTCAGTTTTTCTTCACTGATGGCTTTTGTATAATCTACAAATTCTGGTTCCAGTGGATTTGTTTTTTGTGATACAAATGATTTGAGGAAATCCGATTGGTCTGCCCGGTTAATCGAAAGCGGTGTAATTGTCGGTTTTTCAACTTTTACAAGATCTTTTGCAACGCCGTTTCTTTTATAAACGGTAACGAAATTGTCGTTATAGTGATTGTTTGCAAATTCAACGAGTTGCGTTTTCGTAATCTTCTCTAGCTGGTCGTTAAATTGTAACTCTGTGGCCCAGTCAGATTTTTTAATAAATGATTCGAGGTAGGTGAAAGCCCTTTGGTTACTCTCATTTTTACGTGTCCACTCGAGTTTGAGATTATTTATGGAGGCCTGAATCATCCAATCATCGAATTCACCTTTTTTTATCTTTTCAATTTCAGTCAGAAGCAAATCTTTGACCTCCTCCAGTTTTTGTCCTTGTCGCGGTTTTCCAAGGAAAACGTGATAGCCATATTCAGAATCAAAATTACTGGTGCTACCTGCTTTAAGCACTTTCTGTTGTTGATTCAGGTCCAGATCGATTAATCCGGCTACTGAATTTGAGAGAATATAATCAATTAAAGTTACTAACGGACGGTCAGTTGAAGCATAACCATCAAACCGGTATGCCAATTGAACCTGTTCTCCTTCGGGCCCAACCACCTCTTTAGTAATAGGTTTAGATATTTCGGCCTCCCTTGGGAATTTAATTTCGGGCACTGGTTTGGATTCAAATTTTCCAAAGTTTTGATCAATTAGCTGAATCGTCTCCTCGCAGTTCAGATCACCACTGAGAACGAATACCATATTGCTTGGAACATACCAGGTGCGATAAAATTTCATGATGTTGACCATCGAAGGATTTTTAAGGTGCTCAGGATAACCAATGACATCACGCCCCAGCGGATGGGTCGGAAATAGTCCTTTCATTAATGCGTTATTCAGTCTCATATCGTCCATGTCCTGATACATGTTAAACTCTTCATATACGGTCTCAAGCTCGGTGTGAAAAAGGCGCAAAACCGGATTGCGAAATCGTTCAGCCTCCATCTCGATCCATTTTTTAAGCTCATTTACAGGAACATCATTCATATAAGCAGTAACATCATAATTGGTGAACGCATTAGTGCTTTTGGCTCCGATTGAGGAGCACATTTTGTCGAATTCATTGGGAATAGCATATTTAGAGGCAGCTTGCGAAATCCGGTCGATCTGCTTATATATTATTTTTTTGCGGTTAGGATCAGTTACTCCTTTGTACGTTTCGAAGAGGTCCGAAATACTATCTAATAGAACTTTTTCAACCGGCCAGTTGGTGGTTCCAAATTTATCGGTCCCCTTAAACATCAGATGTTCAAGGTAATGGGCCAATCCGGTGGTTTCCAGAGGGTCGTTGATCGAGCCAGCCCGAACTCCAATCAGTCCCAGGGCTCTGGGTTCATCTTTATTCACTGAAAGAATGACTGTTAATCCATTCTTAAGTGTGTAAATTTTTGTTTTTAGCGGGTCATTTGTTACCTGCTCATACGAGTAGCCGTTTTTATCGGTTTTGAGCTCTTTTTTGAATTTTGTGCCCGAACATGCAAAGATCAAACACACTGGAAGCATTACTGTAATTAAACGGAGCGCTGTTCTCATTGGGTCTTAAATTGGTTTTAAACTGGGTTAAAAGTGATGCTAAAATTAACAAATTACAACGAAATAGCTTCATAATATTTACATATTATAAAGCTATTTCAGTTAAATCGCCGTACGAATTTTAAGCTGTTGATATTCGTCTGCATTCCTAATCTTATTTTCTCAATACCTTACCTACCTAATTCAATAGTTCAATTTTGATAAGTAAATTGGGATAGTAACTTGCGATTGTTCCGAGTGCAGATTCAATCGTCTGGGCACCTTCTGAAATTTTTCCTTGTTTTTCGAATTCATCCCGGACCAGAAATCTGTCATTGAGTTCGGGTTTGTATTTCTGATGCTTCACAGGGACCAGTTGAACACCAAACGAATTTTTCCTGCATTTGTAGGTTACTTCGAGGTTTTTCGAACGAACCAGATATTCGTTGCAATTAGCCCGTTCCTCCAGATAAATCATCACTGTTTTTTGCGCCTTTTCATAAGAAAGCTCAAAGGCGCGCATGCTTTCACCGTTAATATCCACAGCAGGCAGTTCTTTAATTGCAAAATTTCCCAATAAGGTATTGGAATTACCTTTGAAATTAATGGTATTAACTGCCAGGTCTGCACCATTGGCATTTTTTACTCCAAATGTAACCGCGATTAGAAGAAAAAGGATAGATAATTTTTTCATGATAAGAAGAATTAAATGTATTTAATTATTTTACTCCATCGATCTAACAATTTGTATGCCATTGATTTTAAATTATTCAATATCAAGGATATATAAAATAATTTACCACCCGTTAATTGTACGATTCTGTAATTAGGATGCCCGTTTCCGAACACTTTCATTTGTTTGAAAGCGAATAATTCGTTTTGTTTTCTGAATGTTTTGAGTTTTGTCGGAGGTTTTTAAAGTTAAGGTGGCTACAAAATGAAAAATTCTCCTACTTTTGTGGCACAATTGAAGCGGGTAACTCTTTAAATTGGGAATTTGATCAGGAGAGATGTCCGAGTGGTCGAAGGAGCACGCCTGGAAAGTGTGTGTACTCCAAAAGGGTACCGTGGGTTCGAATCCCACTCTCTCCGCAATAAACCTTATAGATAAGGCAGTTGCAAAATTTACGCACTTAATTACGCACCTATAGTGTGGATTAGGTGCGTTTTTTTTATTCTTCCCAGAAATGGTCAGATTTAAAAATGAATTGATATTCCAGGTGACAGACCAAGAAATTTTTGCGGAAAGCGAAGGCCTAAAACTGATCCTGCATTGTTTTGTAGAATCGTTCACAGATCCCATTTGTTTGTGGATGCCTGGCCCTGGTACGGCTATGATCAATATCCTCAATGGTAAGATATAGCTGGTACTCGTGATGTTCTCTGGCACCGCAATTCGCAATCCCTCTATCGGTTAAAACTTTGACCAAAGGGATCCTACTTTCTTCACACATTGGCATTACTTTTCATTAAGCATATTCAATATTTATAGTGATATGATTAGACGGATTTTTTTGAGGGTCATTATCCTAAATGGTTTTCCACCTTTTGGGGGGATTTTATTTCCTGTCATACCATTGTCGTTCAATCACATCATAAATGTAATAGTCCTCGTTAATAGGATGAGGAACTTCCGTCATTTTCATTTCTGCATTTGTTGATACATAATGACTATCATCCCATTCTTCAGCTTCAGAATCGTGTCGTAAATAAGATAATCCAAAGGCTACGACAAGCATATAAAAATCTTGTGACCATTTATTGAATGGATTTTTGACCTTATCACGATCAGGAATGAAATTATCAACACTATATGGTTGTAAATTGACTTGCGTTGAACCATTATCAAAAATCAAGATTTTATCCCAGGATTTTAATTTTGGATGTTTTATTCCACCACCATAAATGATACAAGGCTTCCCATCAAAAGCTTTAAGCACATTTCGATATTCAAATTTAGGGACTAATGCATGCCATACCGGATCGCAAAATAGGACTTTTAATTCCTTATTTATCAATGACTTTACTTCGTTTGTGCTTCGAATGTAATTTACGTCATTTTCGCATCCATTTAATTCAATCAGTGAAATAATTTCCTTCTCAATCCTGCAAATCTCAACTTGATTTATATCTGCTTTCTTCGAACAGCCCAGATAGATATTATTGCATGCAACCATAAGTGACTCAGAAGCGAGATATTTTACTCTATGCTCAAAATCAATGTTAAAAAAAGAAATATCGGATGTGCCTCCACCGATGTCGATAGCTGCATATAACCCTCTATTTAATTTTTTCGTTTGAATAAGGTACAATAATCCGGCCGCGCTTTCAGGAGAGACGGAAATTTTATGCTGACCCAATAAATCATAGAAATTATCTTTGGAGTTTTTTATGTCGTCATTTACCCTCTTAACCATTTCAAGTAATTCTGTTTTTTTCAGGGCCAAATATCGCTCATGTGAGTATTCCACGTGTTTTTGGATGATCTCTGAAATCAAAAGAATCATTTCAAACTTCCGGCGGCGGGCTAAGTTTATTTTCTTATTCCATTCTGTTGGTACGCCAAGTCTGACAAAAGATTCAACCTGTTCTGCCTCAGTCTCCGTCTTCTTTCCAAACAGACTGGCCAGACTGAATTTTTTCTTTACAGGCAAAGCATTCGATTTTAAATAGTCCTTTACATCGAGGAGTATTGATGTGATGTAAATTACAGATAAAAATTCAGGGGCAAATTCTCCAAAATTATCTTCTGAATTATAAAGGGACTCTTTGTAGTCAGTTAAAAGATGAAAAATAGGGTCCTCAGCAGAAGCGATCTTGAAATAGTTAAAAGTTTGCAGAATATCGTCACCGGAATAATTCCCATACCTGAAAGTTCCATCTTTTAATAAATAAACACAGGACGGTAAAAACAAATTTGGAAAACCTGAATTTTTGAACTCAAAAAATTCATGAAGAGATGGAATCTTATCTAAGTGATTGATGCAAACCTTAGATTGATAGGTGCCAAAATCCAATCCAATTACAAATTGTCCCATAGGTATTAACTAATTTCAAAATAAGTTATCGACACAAGGGTGTTATCCATTTCAATCCTGGTCTCCAGAATTGATTCTTTACGTTCTTTATATTCGTTCTGAATTTGAAGGAGGTTGCTTTTCCACATAGGTAATACTTTCAGATTTGAAACATTCTCTCTAATCTGATCTTCTATACGTTCGATACGATAGGAATAATATTGGTCGATCTGTTTGGTCGACCTGATTTTAAATGATTCTATTTTTATCTCTTCCTCTTCTTTGAATTTATCAATAGTCTCTCTTAATTTCTGAGTAAATGTGGGAGTTAGGTAGTCAATAAATTCTGATTCAAATTCAGCAAATTGATCAATTCGCTCAGCATATTGTTGAACTTTCCCATTTAGAAAGGCTGCATCATCATCACTCAAAATCTGAATACCGACACCGGAACCTAAAAAAGTAATGACAGGGTATAAATAATCAAACGATTTCGTACTGACCGGATTCTTCCTGTGAATGGTTATTTTATAAACGGCCATTAAATAGTCTCCCTCAGAGGCCTGAAAAGTATCCTCAGAAACATTGTGGACAGAAAGATGGGCCTGGAAAACCTGGTTGACATGAAGTTTCTGCTTCTCAATGTAATTTGCAACTGCAATAGTTATGGGATGATAGGCATTGATATATTCAATTCCTGGGTTTTCCCTTGCATAATTCTGATTGAATGTCAATAGTATTTTTCGCTTTTCCAGATTTGAATTTCTGAATTTACCATATATGATTTTTAAATCCCGGTTTAATTCAAGGTCAATATTTTCAAAAATAAAGCTTAACAGAATACTTACGTTGTTGTTAACGAAGTCAAGTTCAAATAAAAATTGATTTGTCTCTTTGAAAATTATCCCGCCAAGTTTATTCTCACAAAGCCACTGAATAAATTTCTTGATTTCAAATTCGGTGATGTATTGCTTGTTTTTAATGATCTGGTTGATGGCGTTTTGAAAGAATACATCATTTACCATCGAATCAGTTAATTCCGTTTTTATCTCATCGAGGTCATTCTTTTGCCTTTCAAGGGCCAGCGACATCGTTTCTATTAACCTGGTTTGCTGCTCAATGGAAAGCTTCTTGCCATACAATTCTGATTCCAGGTTACTAAATGCCTTGTCGAATGAAGAATCTTCATCTGTCAGAATACTCTCCAGATCGCCAATGGTCTTCTGGAAAATATGTATGCGAACTAAAAGACGATTATAAATCTGTTCTTCTATAGTGTCTTTTAATACCAGGTTATAAATATGAATGAGTTCCTCTTTCTGGCCAATCCGGTCAATACGCCCAATTCGTTGTTCTACAACCATCGGATTCCAGGGTAAATCATAATTTACGATCGCATTGCAGAATTGAAGATCAACCCCCTCTGTACCCACCTGCGAGGATAAGAATACTTTAATACTGGCATCATCTCTAAATTGGTTAATGACTGCCTGACGATCTTCGGTCGGGCCATAAAGCAAAATGCATTTTATTCCTTCACGTTCCAGCCTGTTATTCAGGTATAATAAAGTTCTTCGGAAAAACGCAAAAACAATGAGCTTCCTGTTGTTCTTTATGACTACTTCATCAACAATAGTTTTAAATTTGTCAAATTTGGAATCCTTTCCATGCCAATTAGTTATACCACTTTTGATTTCTTCTTCCGTATTATAAAATGCAGGAAGGCAACTTGAAATCTGCCGTTTTTTCGAAACTAAAGCCAAAGGAACACCCTCATAAGCATTTATGACCTCATCGTAAGCCTCCCTCTCCTGAGCCGATAGACGAATCATAAAACTATGAGGAGTGCGGGTTGTAAATGTCCCGTCGGTGGTGACTTCCCTTTTCCGTGTCCGGGAATAGATATGGTTTAATGTATTTAAATCTGTTAAGTCTTTCTGAAGGGAGGTTAAGATTGAATAATCTGATTTTCCGGACTTCAGATTTCTGGTCACACGATTAAAAAGCGGATCTTTTGCAAAATAATCTCCAATTTTTATGTTGTCGTCAACTCTGAATTCTTCACCAATCGAAACCGAAAATGGAACCTCTGAATTGATCAATTCATCATGTATTTCAAGCAAATTTTCATTTTTGTTAAGCCTTGAAACGGCTTTAATAAAAGGTTTATTGATATTTACGGCATTTTGAAACTCTTCCCACCGGTAATAAGCCTTTTCATCGATAAGTTTTATCAGGTTGTATAAATTCTCAATTCCGGTCATTAATGGAGTGGCAGTTAAAAACAGGCAGGCTTTTGAAACATCAATTACTTTTTTTATTCCCCTGTGTCTCAAATTAATATTGCGTAAGTAGTGGGCTTCATCGCAAATAAGCAGATCTAAAAATAAGCCTGCGGATTCGATTGCCAGTAAAAAGGGATTTTGTTCAACGGAATAGTCCTGGCCCAGGGGCTTAACCCGAACCATATCATAGGTTACGATTACTTTAAAATCTTCGCCTGTGGATGCTGCGTGATTTAAAGCTGATATTAATTCTTTTCGGTTCCCCATGATTTTAAAATAGAAATTGAATTTTTCTTCCATTTCAAATTTCCATTTTTCCTTGAGTGATTTTGGGCAAACGATTAAAGCGTTCTTTAATTCCTTTCGGCCTGCCAATTCCAATAAAATATGACCGGCTTCAATTGTCTTACCCAATCCGACTTCATCGGCAATTAAAATCTTCCTATTCGGAGAATTTAACAACTTCACAAGGGGTTTATACTGGTATGCTTTAAAAATAGTCCTGGATGCCAGCAATGTGGATAAGGTATTGTTTGTTGAGTTCCGTACCTTATGAAATGTAGAGACCAGGCTAAGTTTCTCATAACTTTCGCATTGATTAGCAGCTAAAAGTTGCCAGGCATTCTGAACCGGAATAAACTTTCTGAGCTTTTGTTCCGGGTGTGTACTAAAGTTACCATTTAGAAAACTTACGCCATAAAAGGTTGTACCAGATGTTGCAGTCTCAATGCGTTGAATTAAACCAACGCTTTCAGGATTTTCTATTACATAAACCAGATCGTTTATTTCAAATTTAGGCATATTTAAAATATTTCGTTTGTAAACAATTGATATTTTTGCTTCTAACACCAACCCATATCTAAGTATCGTCTAAATATCCGACCAAGAATGTCTAATCGGCAATAATCTTCTTATTCCTCTTCATCGATCAGGTTTCTGTAATTACCCATATTTACAAACTGGCTTAATGCAGAAGTAAAATCTTTTCGATTGTTGCTTTCCTTAAGCAACATTGCAAGATTGAGGAACGAACGGAAATTAAACAAGCCAAGTTGAGGAGTTTTGTTCGCCTCATTAATAAGGTGAACAAACTGTAACTTAAACTCTTTTAGTTGTTTGCCCTTACTTAAAATATAACCATTGTGTTTGAGCTCGGTCTCGTGCGAGCTTAAATACCGATCAATTGTTGAGATGTCCACTTGAAAAAAATCGGCAACCATTTTCTTTGTAAATCGAAACTCACCTTCAAAAAGCATACCTTCAAACCCAATATACTCCTGTATACGTTGTAGTGCGTACTTATTGTTGAGGATGTTTTGCCGCTGTATATCTGAGTCGGTTAAATCATTCATGTCGGTTTATTTAATAGTTACTATTTATTCCCATGTCCAGATTCTTTCGCAAATTTCTTTATATAGATTTTGCCGTTCTTCAATATCCTGAACTTTGAACTCAGAATGAGGTTTAAAAGGCAAATTCAAGGATGCCTTCATATTCAAGAAGTTAGGATTATTCTGATAAGCTAGTTCATAAAGAGAACGTGCTAATAAATTCTCGCTGTAATAATTTGGTAGCTTATCACCATAAGGCTTATCACTGAACGATTGGTTTGTCCCTCTTGGTAACAAAATCAAATCCCCAATTCGACTTCTCCTTTCAGTGAAATCCGATTCCTGATCAAACTCTTCCCGGTGCTCATTGAATTTATTTGCCCAGATATGCTCAATTTCATAGGGCTTTGTTCCATGTCCGTGATTGACATAGTATTTTTCAAAGGAAGAAATTAATCCTGCCTTTTGTTCTATATAAGCGGTAATTCGTGATAATAAGAATTTGATAAACCATGCATTTTGTCCGTGAAGCCTCAGTTTATTCATGCCGTCAAAGGTCTCATCCATCTCATCAAGTTTCCGTTTTAGAATGGTTTTCAATTCTTCAAAATCTTTTCTTCTGATTTCCTTTACAAGCGTAAACATTGTGTACCGCAGCGAACTAGCGGAAAATAATTTGAAATTCACTGAGCGTTTTACGACAAATGTTTCTATATACCTGGCAACCAAATCAATTTTCTTGAGGACAGTTTCATCATCATCATCTGTCCTTAATGAGGACAATAATAAGGGATAGCGAAGTGAATCGGCAATTCCCCAATGATTTATGTAGAAATTATACTCAAGTGTAGCATCAAATTTCTTTTCTGCCTTTTTAATTATAAGGAAATATTTTAGAAAGAATTTAAAATCTTTTTCTATAAAATACTCAAAACTAGCTGGAATATCATTGTCCAGACCGACTTTATCGAGATTATCTCTGAACCAGCTGTGAAAACGAGTAGCGATTTTCTCAAAATCTTCATTCTTGGAATCTGTCTTCCCCGGTCTGATTGTGATTGCATATTGTGCCCTAAGCCATGATTGGAAAAACCGCTGATCTTCATCCTTATCATAAATATGGAGTTTTTGCATTGACTCCTTCCAGAATTCATTGGCCTTATGCCTTTTTTTGGTGTCAGAAAACTTGGAAAGAATAAACCCTTTAAGCATTTCTGTGGGAGTAAGATTCAATCCACGGTCATTCATCGTTTCAAAAATGGTGTATGCATTTTCGTCTGAATAAGCGACAATTTCCACCAGAATTACCCTGTATTTAAACCAATCAATAAAATACGATAGCACACCATTTTTAAGTTCCTCAGGAAATGCCTGAGTTATATTCTGATATCGCTCAACCATGTTTTTAGTTGATTCATCATCATCGTCCGAAAGTTGGTATTCGCCATGAATGAAAAGTTCGTTCAAACACTTTTCTCTTTCATCTACTTGTATATTAAATGATTTTATCTCATACATCTCAGAAAAAATCATTGTTTCCAATATACGTGTAAATCCCAATTCCTTTTGCAGGTGATTTAGATAAATCAATAAAAGAGTAAGTGATGTTAACCGTTGCTGCCCATCGATAATACTACGCTGACCATCCTTGACACTGATCACAAAAGGCCCCAGGTAATATGAATTGTAGTTAGCAACCTCGCTGTGCTTATGCTCCGGACTGAAATCTTCCATAAAGGCTGAAGTCAGGTCGAAAATCAATTGTTCGATGTGCCTCTCTTCCCACTTATATTCACGCTGAAAATAGTCGACCGTATATTTTTTATTATCAAGCACTTCGTAAATTGTACGATCGTGAGCTTCAATTTTATTTGCTAACTGACTCATTAATTAGTTTTTTAAGTTCATTAAATTTGTTAATTTCTATTTTCAAAAAAACGAATTCTTCTAAGCTGAATCCATAATCCGGTTTGCTCTATTAATCAAATAATGATTTCTGTACCGGTCCTTTACTCATCCCAATCTGCTTTAAAAATAGGTCTTCGATCTTATCCGCCATTTTAATTACGGATTCATAACTAAATTTAATCAAATCATCTTTATTGGTTATATAAGCTGCAATATATTCTGCTGCCCGTGTTTCAAGCCCCAATTTCTTGCAGAGTAGGAAACTTACCGTTTCTGCTTCAAGCTCCTCTGCAGTTCTTGAAAGCTTTCTATCCATCAATTTTATTTTTTTATCTGAATTTTCAATCGACAACTCCTTATGTCCGGTATGACCTAAAAACAAATGAGCCAATTCATGAATGAGAGCCGAAAAGCGTTCCTCAGTTGTACTATTTAAGTTTAGTGCAATTTCAAGTTTACCTGAAAAAATTGTCGTTATATGTCCTCCCTTGAAAAAAGACTGATCTTTGAAAATGATTTTAATGCCATATTTTTTTGCAATCTGTAGAGCATTTTCCAAAATCACAGGATTTAACTTACCAATTACTTCAAAAGGTTTGCTACCCAACCCCTTTTTCAAAAACTCTTCAGGTGAATCCTCGCCTTCAGTTTCCATGACATCATAAACCATCATTACCGGCATCATAGGTGCAAGAATTACATATGGCCTTGCATCGTCATTTATCGTACGGTTGAATCTCTTTTTCCAAAATGCAGTTCCCCCAAAGAAAGTAACGGCTTCATTTTGAAGATAAACCAACATGGTATTGAATCTGGAATAATGATGGAAACTCGCAATAAAATCAAAGAACTTAATAAATTCTTTGCTGTCCTTGTGCTTCCAGCTTCGATGCAATAACTCATCAATAGTGAACTTTTCAACGATATTACTATTAGGTTCCATGCCTTACTTTTGTGATTTAATAATAACCCAGCTTTCATAGGATGATCTTGTAACCTTAATCATTTTCATAAAAGTCGGCTTAAGTCGTTCGTCAACTCATATTCAGCATCGCCAATCCGAATTGTGTTTTTACCCACTAAAGGGACCTTTCCAAACACTCGCTCTTCATTGATATAAGTGCCTGTACTCTCCAAATCATGTAGCCAAATATCATCTTTACAATTGATTATTAGACAATGTCTCCGGCTTATGGTTGTGCCGCCTGAAACCTTAATATCATTCTGCGGAAAAGTTGATCGGCCAATTTTAATAATTGGATTTAATATTTCTCCCGATTTTTGTAATAGTGAATTAGTATTCGTACAATAAATAGTTCCGGAAGTAAACTTAATAAACCGGTAATCCATAAATAGCAATTTTGACTTTAGGGTTGGCTTACTTTCAAAATTATGACTCGCTTCTGCTTCAAGTACCAGATCATAGTTATAATCCAAAAAATAATTATCTGATTTGCTTGCCTTTAAAACTGTATTTGGGATAATTATTTGTCCAATATTTTGCATTACACAACAGATGTAATAATTATTTTCGAAACACATATTTCCCTTATCAACTTCCAATAGAGTCTTGGCTAAGTCCATCGCCAATTCATACCGATTTGTTTCATAGAAGCATTGGAGTAAAAGATTATAAGCTTCATAATCGGAAGGATTACGATGTAAATGATCGGATAGTAAGGAAATGGCAGTAGGGTAGTTTTTCATTTCCAGGTTAATCCAGCCCAGCTCTTTCTGGACATCTAAGCGCGGATTCCATTTTAATGCTTTCTCGTAATACTCTCTTGCGGATTCCAATTTTTGCTGAAGTAAGAAGAATTTACCTTTAAGCAATAACACATTGACACTTGGTTTGAATTGTCTTTCAGCGTAATCGAGTAAGCTTATCGCTTTATTCCATTTTTTCCGCTTCAAAAGTTGGTCAGCCCGAATTGCTAAGTTACCCGCCTTAATGACCTGTTTGTCAAAGATGATGGGAACATATTTAGATTGAATCGCTTCATTAAACTCTCTCATATTTTGAAATCGCTGCTCCGGAATCTTAGAGATCGCCTTCAAAATTATTTCTTGTTGCCAGTTTGGTAAATTTGTAATTCCAAAATCCTTTTTGTCGTGTATTTCAAGGATCTCATTTGTGGATTTAGAAAAAAAAGGATTTTTACCTGTAAGTAGTTCAAGTAGAGTAACGCCCAATGCATAAATATCTACCCGCTCATCCATAATTACACTAATATCCCAAACTAAAGCTTCGGGACTCATATAGGGAGTTGTGCCTCCACTTTGGTTCGCAATACCAAAATCTGCAATTTTTATTGTTCTATCATCAGAAAATAGAATATTGTCGGGTTTAATATCATGATGAATGATGTTTTTTTCATGAACAAATTGCATGGTTTCTGTTAATGTTTGCATCCATTTCCAAACAAAATCAGAAGTAATTTTTTGCTTTTTGATCATTGATCTTAGACTTCCTAATGGGCAATATTCCATTACGATATATAGCAAATCGTCCTGTACAAAGTAATGGTTATAGGCAACTATATTTGGTTGATTAAATTGTGCAATTATTTGCATTTCATGAATAATTGCCTCTTGTCTAATTTTATCCTGACTACTTAACTGCTTAATCGCAACCAAGTGTTTCGATTTTTCTTCCTCTGCCAGAAAAACCCTGCCAAAACCTCCTGCTCCCAGATTATTAATAAAGCGGTACCGTTTATCAAATAGATCAGTCATATGGCTACTTTATGAGTTTTTCTCTGAGATTTATACTTCCTCGTTGAAATCTAATTTTAACTGTCGTGCAGCTTCCTTCGCACTTTTGTATTGCTGTTTCGATTCATCAATCGGACTTCCTACATTTGAATAGATCTTGAAACTAACTTCAATGTCGATCTTGTTCCCACTCATTGCAAATGGGGTGATGAAATAATTAAATAATTCTGTATGCCGTTCCAATGGCACCTTACCGGAAACAGTAATGGATTTAAACTTTTTTACTGAATCGGGTTCATTCGCCGGACTTTGATTTGATGAAATATTAGGATAATCACTCTGTGGTTTAGCCGGAGTCTGATCACCTGTTTGCCCTGACGGTGAAGGTACCGCTGCCTTTGGACTTGGTTTGAGACTTTTATCAACCAACCAATAGGAGATATCGGTTACATCAAAAAACGGAATAGTCTCATTTAAGTAATATCGGGTAAAATTTGTACCATCCCCTGAGGCAATGCAAAACTCTCCGTTCATGCAATAGCGTTGTAAACTTTTGGAAACAGCATCAACCCTAGTAATCATTGGTTTGTCATCAAAACGAGAGAAATGCTTCATAGATCGGGACATTTAAGGTTGTTATATAAATTGGGGAATTCATTTATAGTTCATTATATTTTTTGTTTGATCCTTTAAATTTGTCTATTGGATATTTCACCTTATTTTCTTTTAATTTTTCTCTGACTATTTCTAATACATCCAATCCGTATTTATCTGCCAATAGAAAAGCAGAATAAAAAACATCTGCAAGCTCTTGTTTAACTTTGTTTGAATCTACATCATTTACTTCTTTCCAGAGAAATATTTCTAATAATTCTGAAGATTCCACACTTAAACAGATAGCTAAATTCTTAGCATCGTGATATTTATCCCAGTCTCTTTCATCTCGAAATAATTTAATTTCTTCGATAATTTGTTCAATGTCTGATTTCATCCTTTATATATGTTTGAATTATGCCAATCAATATATTTCGCATTTGGCTTGTCCATCTCTCTGTTTGGTAAAAACATCAAGCTTTTTCCATGAAATTGATAGTATTCTTTCCCATTTTGGAATTCTTCCTTTATTCTTGAACTAACTTCAATTCTGTGGTCATTTGTGATAGTTAGATATCCACAATCAAATAATTTATGCATGTCAGAACGTAATAAAATTGCATTCGAAATAAAATGTGGTCCTGACTCAGCATAAGGTCTAATATGTGCTGCCTCCAAGACAGGTAAAGTCTTTTCGCCGGTTATTGAGCACCTCCTTGTATAAGCATCAGTAACAAGAATCCGGAATGCGCCTTGTCCTAGTCTTACTTTTGTTAAAATTGATTTTCCATAAGCTGGAGAAGATGGCTCTTCAAGAATTAGTTGACTTTTACCCTCATCAATTGACCTAGTGATTAAATATTTATTAATCATGAGTTCAATTTTTGTCCATAATTTTTTTCCAATTTCATCCATTGTATTATATGATTTTCCCTGGACAATGCCATTACCCCAATTCGAAGGTACTTCAATCCAGTCTTCTCTTTTAAAAAACAATGGATTAGTAAGAACAATACATCCAATAGTTGGGTTAATATTAAACTTATCTTTTCTATAGTTTATGATCATTCTGCTGAATTCATCATAGGTTTCACAACCATTCCTATTTTTGAAAGTATCCCAAGCCATAGACATTGGCAAAAAAGTATGACTTGAAAAAAATCCAATTCCTCCAATGACATTTAATGGGCTTTTAAGCTTAAATAAAAACGGAGCACCCGGGGGTATTACCTTAAAATTAACAGTTCCGCTGGGTTGCCAAAAATTAATATCCTCAGGATTTATCAGGCTAAGATATTTATACCAATTATTATCTGTTACTCCTAAGTAAAATTTCATACAAACATTTCTATTATTATGAACTAAGCAAACTAATATTGTTTTTTACATTACAATAAAACAAATCGGCAACGGACGGCGTGCCCACCATAGATGAAGGGTTGAAATATGCCCATGGCGTATTGATTTATCACGTACACTTTCGGCCGAAATTTCTTTGATCGGCATGGCAACTTCGATGAGTTTTTTACAGGTTGGAGTCATTTTATAGTCTTTCAATAATTTCTGTTTTCACTAATTCATAGGCATGGTTTACATCATAAGTTATTCCAGGTCGAAGCAAAGCTCTAATATCACCAAGAAAATCAGAGTCCTGCATTTTTTCATCCAGATTCATTAATAACTCTCGACCTGTCAATGCACCATTATTATATGTGTCCATGTACTTTTTAAAACAATATACGATCTTGTCACAATCCGGATTTTGATTGATCAGGGAGTAATAAAGATCAAATAAATCCCGGCTTTTGCTTCGTTGGTAAAGTGCTCTTAACTTGGTGCCAAGTAATTCTTCGAGTTCATATGAATTGATTTCTGAAATTCCTGAGAACCACGAATTTTTAAGCTCATGGGTTACTATTTTTAATCCCAGTGCAGAATCGTGCTCTCGACAATTGATCTCAATTTTCAAACGGGAATTTATCACAGGTGATATCTCTGTGTCGAAACGATAAACCATGGTGTTCATCCTGAGGTTTTGTTTCGTATTACGCTTCGTTCCCAGAAAGGATAGTGCTTTTTTTATTTCCTGCATTACCGGGCGAATAGGTCCGGGTTTAATTTGCACCAGGTCAATATCCTCAGAATATCGCACCTGAGGTTTCATAAAAATCTTGTGCAAAGCCGTTCCTCCCCTGAATGCCAGGTTTTCCCGAATCATATCGTTGGAGAATAATTCAATCAAAGCCCGTTCTATAACCAGATCTTGCTCAATCTGTGCATTTAATTGCCAGGGAGCAGATTGCTGCCATTCATATAAGTACGCCCGTGGTATCATATATCACCTTCAATTTGGGTATTCACCATTATTTTCCATTTTTGATTCAGTAAGCCATTCTTTTCCCCTGATGGTTTCAGATAAATTAACTGGGTATTTTTCTTTATCAATTTGTTTTCAAACAGAGTCGCCAATTTAATATTAGTTAGAACTTGTTCTGAAATATAACCCGCACGTTGAATGGTGCTTAGTGGAAAATCGTTCTGTAAGACCTCCTTCATCCGACTTAGACTAATATTCTCAGACAATTCCTGTAGTATCGTAATAATCCTATTAAAGCCCCCCATTGTCTGTTCAAAATAAATCAGGTCAAGAAAGGTCAGTTCCGGACCAGAAATCATAAAGTAACCTGTATCTGTCTTACGATTCTCGATTCCATAAACAGGGAACTTCCTTTTTGAAATAAAGTTAATCAGTAGGTTGATGCCTTTTACCATTCTTGGTTTTGGGAACGGCGAAATCACAAAGAATTCCTGGGGTTGCTGGTGGGCAGCTCCCAAAAACATTGCGGCACTAAACAGTCCTACATAGTATTGTTTGTTAAGATATAACATGAGTTCATCAATGTACAACTCGACCGGCACTGCACCCATGTTGCGATACTGGTCAGGAATGATGGTGTAAAAATCCCTTCGTATATTCAAAACTTCACCTTTCTCTCTTAGGCGATCAATATCCTTCCTTAAATTCTTTACCGATTTAGGTACAGCCTTTATTAAATCATCTATGCTAAATGAATATCTGCCTTTACTCCGGAGAACTCTTAGAAAATCACTGGTATGTTTAATGCTTTCAACCATTGTTTGACCACTAATAAATTGTTTGCAATATACCCCTTTTTTCGGGGTTTATTGCAAACAAGATATGAAATTTTAATCGTTCACTTCTTTCTATTTTGTTTGCACAAAAGATGTATTTATAAAAGTAATATTTTGCGTAAAGTATCGTTTTTCGATACCTTTCGCAAAAAATCTATTCTATTAATTTATTCTTCCACTCGTTCATCGGCAAGAAATATTGAATTCCTTTCGATTTCAATTCAAACTGTAATAGTTTAGCCGGGTTTTGGATTCGGTAGAGTTCAGGATTATTTTTACAACTTACCACAATATATAACCAGGCGGCATCACCAAGTTGCGCCAATCGGTTCATCTCATTTTCACTGAGCATGACGCTTCCATCGCTCCCGCTTCGACCTTTTACCTCTATATATCGTTTTAACTCTTCCGGACTCATACTTCGAATATCGTACCCTTCGTTATTGGCCGATACATCGAGAGGAGTCCATCCTACAGATTTTTCATATTCAAAAGCAACTTTCATCGCAATGGCTTCAACTTCATCATCCCGACTCATGCCATAATGCCCCAGGTATTCAACTTTAGTAAGTGGAACTACATAAGCACATCCCAGTACTTCAGGAGCCTTAGGACTCAATTGGGACATCAATTCCAGGTTTTGAAGTCTGACAAGTTTCTTTTGAATGAGTTCAGTAATACGATCCTGTTTCTTTATAATTTTCTCCTGAACCTTGACATCTCCTAAAAGCACCTTTGTTTGTAATTCCTGAATCTGAATCTGTAAATCAAGAATTACCTGCGTAAATGCAGACTCCAGATAACTTATCCTTGCTTCCGTATCATTCTTTACATGTATTTTGGTATCGTCAAATTGTTTCAAGGTTAGGTTTTCAAAACTCCACTGTACGACTTCATCCTGATGAACAATCTCCGGAGGTAAAATTGGCTTCGTAAAAACTGCCGGAGCATGAAGATCGATAAATTTTGCCGGTGAGGTGATGTTGAATGTTCCTTCCTGATTTTGACAAACCATCAAAAGCCGTTCATCTGTAATACTATCATCTGATCTGCTGGGGCGATTATCAACAATCTGGGATTTTACAAAAAAAGCCAGGTAATCTTCGGTATCATCGGGTGAGATAAGTACGGTTCCTTTGAGCATGTCTTCCCGAAACTGATTCCTGACTACTTTCACAAGGCTATCAAAAATTGGGTTGCCAGGATTAATATAGTGTACTTTGCCTAAGTCACTAACGCTTTGGTAATCAAGAAATATCTGCTTGTCGAAACAAAACTGAATTTGACGAATAGCATCAGCAAAAATATTAAAATCGTTCCGAAGGGTCTGAATCATTGTCTCAGGTAGCTTGTCAATCCGATAGATCGACTCCCTCAGTTCTGTATATTCTCCACCTAATTGTTTAAAGGCTTTTTCAAAAAATAACCGGATATAGATAGGTTGCAATCGTTTCTCATCCGAATCTTCTTTAAGAATTCTTGCGTCTTTGTAATCTACTCTACTGTGTTCAATACTCTCTTTTTGCTCCTTTATTTTTTGGGTAAATCGAAGCGTTAATGTTTCATTGTCTTGTGCCAAAAACTCATCCAAAGCTGTCTCATTACCATTAAAAACCGAGTTGATAATTGCATCAAGTGAAATATTTTCCAGTACATCCTGAATCACATCGTAAACCCGATCATCGCCAATCCCTTCCCGGATAATATCCAGCTTGGTCAAAAGCCGTTCCAGAACTTTTCCCTCCTTGGTATTACTGGCTACCATATTAAAAACAAGGACATCCTGCTTTTGCCCATAACGATGGATTCGTCCCATTCGTTGTTCGAGGCGGTTTGGATTCCATGGAATATCCCAGTTAATTAGTAAACGACAGAATTGAAGATTTATTCCCTCTCCGGCAGCATCCGTAGCAATCAGAATTTGTGTTTCCGGTTTGGCAAATGCCCATTGGGCCTCCCGACGTTCGTCAACAAGCTTCCCGCCATGAATAGTCACGACCTTATAACCGTCATTTTTCAACCGATCTTCAAGATATAGGAGTGTATCCTTATGCTCAGTGAAGATGACCAATTTTTCTCCGCCAATGACATTCTCCGAAGTAAGAAGGTCCTGTAACTGAATAAACTTTTTTTCTGCCTGATTCCGATTATATAATGACTGAGCCATTTCAAATAATCGTTTTACCTCAGTTGCTTCCTGTTGTAATTCCTGAAGACTTTTTGCAGTAGTAAACAGTCTGAATTTCTTTGGATCAGATAGGATATTTTCCAACGCATCCCTTTCAGAATCTTCGAGTTCGTCAAAGTCATCAATATCCTGTACCTGATTGAAAGATGGATCAATTTTGTATCGCTGATTCCAAAGATTCGGATTTTGGTGCAGCTCGTCCACAATGCCTTGTAATGATTGCCACCTGCGATTCAGGGTATTCTTAATCGCAAAAATTGAACTGACCAATCTCCGCTGCATAACAGTCAATGCCAGGGAAACATGAATGTTTTTAGTCTCAGATGCTTCCTCTTTTCTCTTAGTGAGATACTTAGTTACGGCATCATAGAGCTCCTTCTCTTCAGGAGTTAATTCATAGGCGACTGTTTTGGTAAATCGTTGCTTGAACAATGGATTGCCTTTCCAATCCTTCATATCCTCTTTTAACCTGCGAATAAAAAATTTATTGATCCCTTTATGTCCGAGTTCTTTAATCCGGGTTGAAGCAATTTCATCTGTAGCAAAAATATCCTCGTCGAGTATTTGAAGTAGTTTTTTAAAGGTGTCAGTTCTCCCGCGATGAGGAGTAGCGGTTAGCAGCAGAATATGTTCGCATTGTTGAGATAAAACCTGAGCCGCTTTGTAACGCAACGACAAATATTGTTTTTCGCCATAATCATAGGCCGATAACTTATGACATTCATCAAAGACAATCAGATCCCAGTTTGAATTACTGGCAACGTTCAACACATCCTCCCTGGAAATAAAATCAATCGATGTAACAATACGTGGTGAAGTATGGAACACGTTTGGATCGGAAGTGAATAAACCACGATTAACCAAAGTAAAAGGGATGTTAAACTTAATTCCTAACTCGTCTTCCTGCCATTGTTTCGTTAATCCTCCGGGGGTCACGATCAAAATTCGCTCAGCCATGCCACGCATCATTAATTCCTTTATGAGCAAGCCCGCCATGATCGTTTTTCCTGCACCTGTATCGTCGGCGAGTAGAAACCGGATCTTTGGTTGGGGCAATAGAAATTTATAAACGGCTTCAACCTGATGGGGTAATGGATCGACAATACTGCAATTGACAGCAAACAAGGGATCGAATTGATAGGCAGAATTGATTCGTTCGGCTTCAGCAAAGAGGGCAAATCTGACAGGATCTCCCTTGAAATTAAAGGAACCTTCATTTGTAAGTACCTCCAATTGCTCAAAATCACTGGTTGAAAGTACCTTTGTATTTACTCTGTTGGAATTGACTCCAGTGTATTTAACTGAAACCATGGAACCCAGCATCTGTATTTGGTTAATGGTGACAGCTTCTGTGGGAATCAGATTTTTGACAATTTGACCTATTTCGATCATTAGAATTCGGGTTGATTAGGTATTTCCAAAATTAGGAAAATATGTCACCAAAATGCAACGCTAAACACAAATTTGAAGTTTAATATGCGCCTTGATATCTTTAAATTCCAAATGCGTTGTAGAATAGTTCCACTTATTCACTTTTTCCCAAAAATCATTTTTACAATCGCAGCCCCAATTTTCCGTTCCATACCCGATTTACTTGTCGGTATTCCTGTCTCACGTGCAAACTTCTGTTATACCTGGGTAATTCCAACAATACGTTTCCATGAAAATGAAAATCCTCTCATCACAATTTATTTAATAGTGATTTTAGATTCTATCGTTTGGCTTTTGTTGTTCTCTAACTGTGCACAAACAGTTCAAAATGGATTAAGTGAAGCTGTTAAAAAAGAGGGTAGTCCTTCATCTACTTTAACTACCTCTGCTTGAGCTCGAGGAGCCGTTGTTGGTAGTTTATTTGGGCCAATAGGAGCTGCAGCAGGGGTTATTGCTGAAGAAAAAATTAATGAAATGACTCCCAATATAATTTATAACAGAATTTAGCAACAAAATCCGGGTGGATTGATATTTAAACCTCTATAAACCCAACGAAAAATAGATTTCTGCCGGATACAATTTCAATTGATGTAGTAAGCAGAACTATTGATCCAACCACTTATCTATAAGGGAAAATATCTGCTGTTTTAACGGTCGTAATCTGAATCGCTCCGCCACTAATATCACTTTCCCTTAGGTTGTAAACATCCGAATACCTTAATGATGTGAAACAGCAGAAACAGAAAGTATACCGAACTCTGGCAAGGTATTTCTTGCTTTCTGGAATTTCGAATTTTGAGTTGAATTTTAACTTATTAAATAATTAACACACGAATTTACAACCAGAATTTGTAAATCGTGTGTTTTTTTTGTTGTTAAATTTTTGACACTAATCCTCAGAAGAATCCCATTCTTTTTTAGCTTTGTTGCCTCGTAGCGGATTATTGGTCACCCAGTTTTTCAGAGTTTCAACAGATTTCTCAAATTAATCAACTTTTTATATTTTTTTTACTCAATAACTTAAAGCAATTTAATAATGAAATCACTTTATTTTACTCTTTTCCTGTTCTTTTCATTCCTGATCAGTTCTTCCTGTTTTGCCCAGGTTCCGATTCTCAATACCTATGACAGTCCGCTTCCTAAAGTTGTCGCACAGGGAGTGACCTCGCCGGATAATGGTGTTGCTGCACCATCGGATGCGGTTTCCTTGTTTGATGGTAAGGATTTATCGGAGTGGACTGGCAAGAATGGAGAGGCACAATGGGCGGTAAACAACGGGATGTTCACTGTTACAAAGGGTACCGGTGATATTAGCACCAAAAAAGAGTTTGGCGATTTTCAGTTACATATAGAATTTATGCACCCTGCCGATATAACCGGTGAAGGACAGATGCGCGGGAATAGCGGTATTTTCTTACATGGTCTTTATGAAGTGCAGGTTTTGGAAACCTATAATAATGAGAATAAAACCTACGTCAATGGTCAGGCAGGATCGATCTACAGACAACACCCACCCCTGGTGAACCCGCTTAAAAAACCGGGTGGCTGGAACACTTATGATATCATTTTCACAGCTCCCACATTCAATGGTGATGGCACTTACCGGACAAATCCAAGGATTACAGTTCTGTTAAACGGAATTCTTGTTCAAAATAATGCTATTATTTATGGATGTACAAGTGATGAAAAAGTTTATAATCAGCTCAAAGGTGGCATCAGATTGCAGGACCACGGTTGTATTGTCAACTATCGGAATATCTGGGTTAGGGAACTCTAAATATTTAACTATTCGTTTCCTAAAGCGCTGATAATACGCGAACTTATTTTGCTTTTTTTTAAAAATTCTGAACACCGTGGGACATTTTAGTTCCACGGTTTTTTTTTATCGATTTATGGCGATGCTCTCTTAAAAATTATTAATCTGAATTCCTGTTTAACATAGCGATTTTTCCCCTGCATTAATAT
>CANJNY010000002.1 GCA_947475715.1 Prolixibacteraceae bacterium | reverse complement strand
TCAAGCTGAGAATTCCTGATTGACAAATTATTTGCCTGAGCAATTTTTAATGCCTCGTTCAGCGAAAGACGAAGGGTATCCTGTGCATTACTGATGCTTGCACTTCCCAAAGTGATAAAGATCAGCAGGATAATTTGAATTTTCTTCAAAAACATCTTAATTTTATTTTTAATTACTATTTTTTAATGATTCAATAATTTCAATCTTTCTTTTTTCAAAATATGCCACCCCCTGTGGGGTCGATATTGCCCGGATATGGTTTTCAAACATAACTTTGAAAAGTTCATCAAAGGTGACATTGGCAATTTTGCAGACTTCGGCATTATTGTGGATCTCGACAAGATGACTCATATAGATTGCAACAACCGCCTCAGTATTAAGATCCTGGCGATAAAGCCCCTCGCTGATCCCCTTCTTTAAATTCAGAGTCATTGACTGTGAAATGATTGCCAGCCTTTGAGCATTAAACTCATTATAGAGTGGTTCGTAATATTTCCTGAGCTCAAACAAAATCATGGGATTAAACCGCTTCATCTCCTCATAAATCATGAGGCTTACTTTAAAAAGCTTTTCAATTGAATTGACTTGTTGCAATCCAAATAATTTCATCGACTCAACCTTTTTTCTTTGATCATATTCAAACAGTCGGGTAATCAGATCCTCCTTGCTCTTCACAAACCGGTAGAGGGTTTTCTTTGAAATGCCCAGCTTGTGGCTGATATCATCCATATTGAGATTCTTAATCCCAAATTCAAAAAATAGCTCTTTGATCTGTTCAATCATCAGTTCCCACTTCTCATTTTGGTTCTCTAATTCATTGCTCATTTCAATTTTTCAATTTCAAACTTAATCATGTACAAAGTAAGGAAACATTTTACACTTTAATCGTTTCCTTCACGTTAATTGTTTCTTAAGTTTTCTAAAGTTTTAATTTTTATATTCCTTGAACTATGGCTACATTCGCCGCGGATTTCCAGATGAACCAAAAATCTTTTCGGTTCATTCCTAAGCATCCCGTCAGTTATGACTTACAAGGTTTTAGCAATTTTTCAATTGGTCATTTTGGTCTTTTATCTTTTAAGACCCGTACTGCCATATATTGAATATGCTGTAAATAAAGATTTTATTGCGAAAAACCTTTGCGTCAATAGAGATAAACCCAAAAGTTGTTGTCAGGGGAAATGCTACCTTCAGAAACAGGTGAAAAAGAGCTCTGAAACCAATGATGACAAAGAAAAA
Source organism: Prolixibacteraceae bacterium (assembly GCA_947475715.1). Taxonomy (GTDB): domain Bacteria; phylum Bacteroidota; class Bacteroidia; order Bacteroidales; family Prolixibacteraceae; genus JAAFHB01. The sequence continues at coordinate 114,293 of CANJNY010000002.1, read as the reverse complement.
AATAGCTCTAAAAAAATTCAGAATGAGGATGTTAAAGAGTTTCTGAGTTCTCATTTTGCAATTCCTGCAATTTTCGTGAAGGATTTAATCGCTCCGATTAATTTGGAAACAACGCTCTCCTCAATGTTTGTATCCTCTATTTTTATTCCACCCCAGCATTAATTCATTATTTAAATTGTTTTGATCCCCGATCCTTCGATTGGGGATAGTGGTGTTGCTATACCCGTTAAACCCGTGCACAGGCATGGGACTGGAATGGCTGCATAATTCCTGATCCAAAAAATATTTAAAAATGAATTTAATGAAACTTAATATTTCTCTAATAATCTGTAGTTTAACATTGTCTTTTCTGATTTCTTCATGTAAAAAAGGAGATGAGATTAATCCTGTCAATCCTTTGGAGGGACTCTTAAAACTTAAGGAAGGGTACGTAATTGGTGCTTCCGCCAAAATAGAAGTGTGGGGCGAAAAGAACTTTTTTACGGGGTTTAATAATTTGACTGTAGTACTTTACGATTCTTTAAACCTAAAAGAAAAGATAACCGATGCTCATATCGAATTTGAGCCGGTTATGACCATGGTGAGCGGTGCAATGGTTATGAAACATTCCACGCCGGTTGAAAATCCGGATCAAGTAAGTGTGAATGATGTTTTCCCGGGAGCCATAGCTTTTGTGATGCCAACTGCGATGGGAGGATCCTGGAAATTAAGTGTACACGTCCATAATCACAAAATAGATAAGGAGGGGGAGGCAGAATTCGAAATCATTGTGGACAATCCCGCCACTCCTGTACTTTCTGTCTTTACCTCTCAAAGTCCGGACAGCAGTAAACTGGTACTTTCGCTTGTTAAACCTACTGCCCCTAAAGTGGGGATGAACGATATCGAATTTACACTGCACCGAAAATTAAGTATGATGGAATGGCCAGCTGATAACACCTATTCGATAGAAATTATACCTGAAATGCCCAGTATGGGCCACGGATCACCCAACAACATCAATCCGGTAAATACAGGCAATGGTCACTATAAAGGGAAGGTAAATTTTACCATGACCGGTGAATGGCGGATAAATATCGCGGTAAAAAAGGGAGATGCTGTAATTTCCAAAAATGCCTCGTTTAACATTACACTCTAAAACCCGATAAGGAAGAAAAATCAGAAATTGTTCTGCTAATAGGTTTGCAGGGGTGACCTAAACATAGTTGATCAACTGATGTTTAGGCCCCGTGTACACCTTATACGTAACCTTCCGAAGCTTTCGAATATACTTCATTAGTTACAATTTATTCCCATTATGGAAAAACTCATGCTAATACTGGGGGTTTGGCTGTTTCCCATACTCTGCCAGTCGCAGGTATCGCATAATACCGATTTATTGAATGATACGATCCATTTAAATGAAGTCGAGGTCTCCACTTCTCTTCCCTTAAGCAACAATGATGTAATGGACTTTTACCGGACCAACCATTTTTCGACCCTTGACAATATCAATGCGAGACTAGACGGGATGTCGCTGGTCAAACGGGGATCGTATGCCCTTGAGCCTCAACTGCAGGGATTTTCAGGGGGGCAGTTAAATATTACGATCGATGGGATGAAGATGTTTGGGGCCTGCACAGACAGGATGGATCCGATCACCTCCTATATTGAGCCATCAAACCTCAAAAAGATCACCATTGACCACGGCACTACGGGATGTGAAACAGGCTGCAACATCGGCGGATCTGTTGATATGACGCTTGAGGAACCGGAAATAAACAGTAGCAAACCACTCATTTCGAGTGTAGAGATGGGATATGAGAGTATTTCAAACGGGCAGAATTTCCTGTTTTCCTCCGGATACAGCGCCAAAAAGTGGGCCTGGGGAATCGATGGCGTCTACCGGAATAACGCCAATTACAGGGATGGGACAAATCAGGTTATCCCATTCTCCCAGTTCCGGAAGACAAACCTTCATTCGGTATTCAAATATCAGCCAAATAACCGGAACAGCTTTAAAATGGATATGCTATACGATGTGGCCCGGAATGTTGGTTATCCGGCGTTAACAATGGATGTCGGTGTTGCAAGGGCCGCTTTGATCGGGCTTGAATATCAACGCGCAGGTGAAGCTAATTTTAAGGTCAAAGTATATTTGAATACCATTTATCATGTTATGGACGACTCCAAAAGGGATAGCCTCTATGAGCTTAAGGCGGGTGGCAGTACGGGCAAAACTGTTTATATGCGCATGGATATGCCTGGGCAAAGCACAACCTTAGGTAGTTATGCGCAGTTGCAACACTTCTGGAATAAGCGAAACCGATTAACGATTAAGGGGGATAATTACACCAACAAATCGCTGGCAGAGATGACCATGCATATGCGATATCCGGGCCTGCCCCCGGAACCTGAAATGTATATGCAAACCTGGCCTGAGATGATCCGAAATGTTTCGGGTCTCTATCTTCAAAATACGACTTTTGTTTCACAGAAGTTAACCCTTACGGTTGATGGCCGGGTAGATTATAATATTGATATTTTACAATCGGAATATGCGCAGCAGCAGTTTTCAGTCTTCAATTATAATCTTCCTAAAAAACAGGGCAAACTTCTCAAGAGTCTGAATTTATCCGCTCAATATCTGCTGGTTAATGATCTTTCCGTTGTTGCATCAACGGGTTATTCAGAGCGAATGCCCACCATCGGGGAGCGGCTGGGATTTTACCTTTTCAATGCCTACGATGGATATGACTATATTGGTAATCCCTACCTGAAAGTTGAAAAATCAAATTTTTTCAGGGTCGCTTTCCGGCTATCCAAAACCGCAATTAAGGTTAACCTCAGCCAATCGGTTAGTCTTGTCCACGATTACATTATGGGTATAACCGACCATCAAATACCCGCCATGAATTTTTATGCAAAAGGGATCAGGGTTACTTCCAATATCCCGAAAGCAAGGCTTTACAGTACCGATTTACAGATACTTTTCAATCCGAACACTAATCTTTCACTTTTTATCCTTTCCAAATTTACCTATGGAGAGGTATCTTCCGCGAATCCATTACCGTTGATTCCACCTATAAAAAATATTGCAGCAGTACAGTATCAGAAAAACAGGTTATTGCTGCAGGCCGAATACGAATCTTCGATGGCCCAGGGACGTATAAACAGCGATTACGGAGAGCAAAAAACACCGGCATATACAATCTTTAATCTAAAAAGCGGCTATTCTCTTTCGTTTTCCAGGACCAGGGCAGAGATCGGAGTTAGTATTTCAAACCTTCTCAACCGTATTTATTATGAACACCTTGACTGGGGAAGAATCAACCGGCCGGGCAGAAATATTTCGGTATCGTTAACTCTACTATTTTAGGTATGATTAACCATCGAATTTATGCGATTGTTCAACTAGTTATTTTGGTCTTTTACCTTCTAAGACCGGTGATACCTTTTGTCGAATATTGTGTAAACAAACAGTATATTATAAAAAATCTTTGTATTAACAGAGCTAAACCCTTTAGCTGCTGTGAGGGGAAGTGCTATCTCAAGCAACAATTAAAAAAGAGCCTTGAGACAGATGAAAACAAATCAAAAAATGCGAAACAGACGGTTCATTTTAAAGAGATTAAGGAGTGTATAAAATCTTATATTGCTCTTCCCAAAGCCGTGGAAAGCAAAGCATCCCTGGTGTTCATTGGTGAAGAAAAAGTCTGTTCTCCATCGCTTCAGCGTATTTTTATCCCACCCAAAAAGAATCTGCACATTTAATTTTTTTAGGATGGCTTAGATTAGTCCCGGTTGGATCCGGGACCAACTCTTATTGCGCCCTATTTTCAAGTCAATATAAAAAATACTAGAAAATCTCGCGAGTCGATATTTGGATTTAATTAAATCTAAAAACTCGCTAAGTTATTTATTTATAATACTATAAAATTATTTAATGAGAAGATATATTTTATTCTGTTTGTTAGTGAGCATCGGCCTTGCTAAAACAGAAGCACAACAAATTAGATCAGTTAAAGGGAAAGTTTATAACGCTATTACCAAGGAACCTATTTCAGGAGCATTAATATATGAAAGTCCAACAATTAAGACTTTTAGTAACGAGAATGGATCCTTTGTACTTTCATTCAATGGAAATTCGATTGCAATTGAAGCCAATGGATATGATACACGAAAAAACATACCGGTAAGCCAGGAAGAAAATGCAGTGGAATTAGTTCCAACACAAAATTTATTGGAGCAGGTTGTTGTCACCTCAAATAGGACAAATGAGAAAAGGAGTGAAGCGCCAATAGCAATTGCGATAATTAGCAAGCAAATAGTGGATGAAACAAAAGCGCAACGGATGGATCAATTACTGAATAAAGTGAGCGGTGTATTTATGGTTAATCTGGGCAACGAGCAGCACGAAATGAGTATCCGTCAGCCTATGACTACAAAGAGTTTGTTTCTTTATATGGAGGATGGAATTCCAATTAGAACAACTGGAGTATACAATCACAATGCTCTTTTAGAGATGAACCTTGCATCAGCCCGGAGCATAGAAATTATAAAAGGTCCATCATCAGCGTTTTATGGTGGAGAGGCTATTGCAGGTGCAGTAAATGTCATAACCCAGTCGGCACCCGCCTACACGAGTGGCACGGTAAGCACACAAATAAATAATACAGGATACAAAAAAACAGATCTTCAATTGGGCTCAACTGTAGGTAATTGGGGGATAATAGCCAGTGGATATTATGCATCCAGAAAAAATGGACCTATCGAACATAGCGATTTCAATAAATCTGCATTCACGTTGAGATCTGACTACAAACCTAATAATCAATTATCCTGGATCAATACGTTAGCCTATGTAGACTATTACAGCGATATGACTGGCGCCTTAGACAGTATTAAATATTCGCAGAAGAACCTAAGTTCACTGCAATCATTTACCTACCGATCTGTAAGCGCATTACGGTTTAAATCAATTATCACACAAAAATGGAATGAAAAAAGTAGTTCCTCACTATCATTCCTGTATCGTGATAATTCGGTCAAGCAAAATCCATCCTATTCCATAGCTAGTACAAGCTCAAAAACCCCAACTTTATTTAAAGGTCAGTTAAACAATAACTCCTTTAAAACTAATTCAATCATTGCCCAGCACACGCAAAATTTCGATTGGTTAAAGAGCAAGTTAATAACAGGAGCAAGTTTAGATTATAGTCCTCAGACCTATTTTGCACAGTTTATATCCATCACCAAGGATGTAGCAAAGAATAAATACGTGAGTTATAGTAAGCCTTCGAAAGACTCCATTCTAAGCCACTACCACACCAATATTGTAAATATTGCAACCTATATTGATTATGAGATTTCACCTTTGAAGAACTTGAAAATTGTAACAGCAGTTCGTTATGATGCTTTCAAATATGACTTTAATAATAGTTTAAAAGCTGGCGCCGCAAGCGGCGCTCCCTCATCAACAACGACTTTTGAACGCATAACGCCAAAAATTGGCTTTACCTACAACTATAATAGTTTAGGAATTTACGGAAACTACAGCGAAGGATATGTTCCTCCGCAGATTACCGAATTATTTAATAGTGTAATCGTTCCTTATCTTCAACCACAAACCTTTAAAAATTATGAAATTGGTGGTTGGATTTCGCTAAACGGCAGCAAACTGTATGCAGACTGGAGCCTTTATCAATTAGATGGAACCAACGAGATTATATCTGTTAAACAACCCGACTTAAGTACAATCAATCAGAATGCAGGAAAAACAAGTCATAGAGGCATTGAATATGGCATAAATTATCATCCAAACAACGAGTGGCTGTTTCGGATCAGCGGCACCAATGCAAAACACACTTATATCGACAATATAGTAAAAGGTATAAATTATAATGGAAAGGAGATCAGTGGAGCACCACATTTTATAGCAAATGCGGAACTTTCTTACAAACCAACCTATCTAAAAGGTTTGCGGGTAAGTACTGAATGGCAACACCAGGCGAAATATTTTACAGACGATTTAAATAAATATACCTATCCGGGATTTGACATTTGCAATATTCGTTTAGGTTATCAACTAAAAAAAATAGAATTATGGATCAATGCCTTAAATGTCTTTGATGCCTATTATGCCGTATATTCAACTAAAAGTTCAACAAGCAAAGGGAGCTCATCCTACGCGTACAATATGGGTGATCCCAGAGAAATTACCTTAGGAGTTGCATACCGATTTGGTAAATAACTATTTTTAAAAATCAATTGCCGGGTATCACTTAAAAAATGCGATACCCGGCAAAAAAGTCTAATATTAAAACCAAGATGAAATATATCTAAAGCGTATGAAAATAAAACAATTGTATAAATGGCATCGTAAAGTCTCTCTAATAATTGCTCTGCCAGTACTAATATGGGCTATCAGTGGTTTTATGCACCCGATAATGTCAACTATACGTCCGCAAATTGCAACGCAGTTTATTAGTGCGAACGCCATAGAAGTAAAAGCCATACAAACATCATTATCAAAGGCATTAACCCTCAACAAGATTACAGCATTCAAAAATTTCAGGATAGTTAAAATTGCAGATAACTGGTTTTATCAAATACAACTAATAGACCCGGATGAATTAGTATATCTTAGTACAATAAATGGAATTAAGTTAATTAATGGCGATCAAATATACGCTCAATATCTGGCCCGATACTTCCTGGAAGGTGCACAAAAAGAAATTTCACCTCCCTTATTAGAGCTATCAGGCAACGAAAATACGCAACACACAAAGGATTGCTGCGAATTAACTACAATCGCTGTTTTAAATTCAAAATCAGCAGTTAAAATTAAGGCAATTAAACATATCAAAAGTTTTGACAATGAATATCGAAGTATTAATAAAGTACTTCCAGTATACAAAATTGCTTTTGATAGAAAAGATAGTATAAGTATATTTGTTGAAACAAGCCAGGATCGGTTTGCTTTTGCAATAGACCATAAACGTGCATTATTCTCTAAATTTTTCACGCTACTTCACACTTGGGAGTGGTTAAATTTTTTGGGAAATGGAAGGTTACTTATTGAACTGTTTTTTGTCGGTTTAACATTCGTGACATCCTGTATAGGAATCTACCTGTTTTTTTCCACAACCTCCCGAAGAGTTAAAACCAATGATCTTATTCGTTCAAAACGAAACCACCGATACAGCGCACTATCAATTGCCGTTTTTACGCTGATGTTTAGCTTTAGTGGTTTTTATCACGCTTTTGGTAAATTTGATCCAGACACCCGAAATCACTATTTTTCAAAAGCCACTTATCAAACATCCGAAATCGATCTAAATTTTGATAGCATTCAAAATCTTATTAAGAGCCCTATAACAAATCTCTCATTGGTTAAGATTAAAGACAATAACTACTACCAAATTACCATAAAGAATCAAAAACAATCTGGCAGGCCAAAACCGAAGGACTTAATGAAAGAGCTTAATGTTCCACGACCTATGATGACTTATGTTAATGTGAAAGACTTTTCGATACTTGCAGAAGGGGATAAATATTACGCCCATTATTTAGCAAATACCTTTAGCGGGTTATCTGAAGAGCTCATAAGTTCAGATACCCTTATAACAAAATTTGCAGGAGAATATGGCTTTGTAAATAAACGATTACCCGTATGGAAAGTTTGTTATGCGACAAATCAACATGAGAAATATTATGTGGAAACATCCAGCGGCAAACTTGCGGCCAAAATTGATGATGGTACGTTACGTGAAGCGAACAGCTTTAATTTCTTACATAAGCATCACTTTATGGATTTTGCGGGTAAAGAGATCCGTGATTTTAGTACCATGTTTTGGGCCATGGCACAAATTATTTTAGTTACCATTGGTCTTATATTAGTTTATAAATCATCCAAAATACGAATTAAGCCATGAAAAAGACCAATGCCGTCCGGATCCTTGACAGATTAAAAATAAACTATGAATTAATTGAATACCAGGTTGATGAAACCGATTTAAGCGCTATTCATCTGGCAGAAACGGCCGGAATTCCCATTGACCAGGTCTATAAAACTCTCGTTGTGGAAGGAGATAAAAATGGATATTTTGTTTGCATCATTCCGGGTGGAGAGGAGATTGATCTGAAAAAAGCAGCGCTTGCCAGTTCAAATAAAAAGGTGGCGATGATTAAGATGAAAGAGCTTGAGCCGCTAACCGGATATATCAGAGGTGGTTGCTCACCCCTGGGAATGAAAAAACCTTTCCCTGTTTTTATTGATGAATCAGCATTCGCATACGATCTGATCTATATCAGCGCCGGAATGAGGGGAATGCAGATCAGACTCTCTCCATCTGATTTATTGATTGCGTGTAATGCAATAAAAAGTGATGTAACCTGAATCAGGATAGCCTCGGAATAAATTCAAAAGGTAAAAAGTAAAAGGCAAAGTGTAAAAGGTAAAATGCAAATCAAACCATGTCTATTCTACTTTTCTGATCGAAAAGGAAAAATAATTCCAATCCTAAAACCTAAAAGCCTATAGTCTAATAGCCTGACAGCCTAATTCCTTTCCCCGTGCTTTTTACATAACGCTATAAAAAACAATACCCGCTCCGGCGAAACATCATGCTGAATGATATGAGCCGGAGCGATCATATAACCGCCATCCTTCCCAAGAATGCTCATTTTCTCAACAATATCCCTTTCCAGCTCTTCATCTGTCCCGTTTGGCAATAAATCCTGCTGATCGATAGCACCCCAGAAAGAGAACTTATCTCCGAAATTACTCTTCATATCGAGTGGAAGATGGCCGGGCACCCCGGGTTGAACCGGATTAAATACTTCAAAACCGATTTCGCGGATATCATCCAGCAGGTCGGCTACTGCCCCATCGCAGTGAAGTATCGGGATGATATCGGGCTTAGCCTCCTTAAACCGGTCGACCATCCGTTTATATACCGGTTTGAGCTGATCCCTGAAGGTCTCAGGAGGCATAATCAGGCTTGTTTGTGTTCCGAAATCATCGCCAAACCAGAGGGCATCCACCCCCTTTTCGATGAGCTTTAACCCAATCTCAATCTGATAATCGGCACAGGCTTCAAATAGGGGGATCACATATTCGGTTTCCATCATCATGTCAACCAGCAATTTTTCCATCCCGACCAGCTGATGGGCCAGTGAAAAAACGGTGACTTCAATATCCCCAAAAATGAGGTAGTCGTTTTTATATTTTTTTACCAGTTCTTCCGCATCCCTGAAACGCCCCGGAGCCATCGGATCAGGAAACCGGTAGGCTTCAATATCCGCTTTGGTTTCTGCATTGGCTAACGGATAGTCAACCACCTCAACGTAGATGTCGCCCTGACGCATCCGCATACAATATTCGTTAAGCCAGGTGCCATCCTCAGATTTTTCAATCTTATAATTGTCGGATACTGAAGCGCCTGTAATAACGACATCACTTCCCATCGCAACACGGAGTTCATTAGCGCTGATACGGTAAGTTACATCCTCGTACGGGTTATCGGTATACCGGACAGGAATATTGAGCATCTTTCCAAAATGATCCGATAAGCTTCGACAAAGATCAAACTGTACAGGAATCCGGTCGGGAACTCCATCCATTCGTTTAAAAGCTTTTAAAACCCTCTCGCGTGAATTCATTTAAATGCTGAATTAGTGTAACCTTATATCCCACGATAATTCTTCGAAGATAAGATACAAAGATAAACATCGGATGACTTTTAAACCATATATTTGTAATCTAAAATCTTTCTAATATGGCAACTTCGCGACGGACATTTCTAAAAAACAGTGCGGTTCTTTTGGCCGGCACAACCCTTTTATCTAAAGGAGCCATTGCTGCTCCAAACCATTCACAGATTGTAGGGTTACAGCTCTACTCTGTCCGTGATGATATGAAAAAAGATCCGATCGGAACGCTGACCCAACTGGCCAAAATCGGCTATAAAAATGTGGAACATGCCAACTATGTTGAGCGCAAATTCTATGGGTATAGCGCTGTTGAGTTTAAAAAAATACTCGATGGTCTAGGATTGAAGATGCCATCCGGCCATACAGTAATGGGACCTACCCACTGGGATGCAGCAAAGAAAGTATTTAGCGACTCATGGAAATATACAATCGAGGATGCTGCATACATGGGTCAGCAGTATGTAATTAGCCCATCCATGGACCAGAGTGTAAGAACCAATTATGACGAAATGCTCCGTTTCCTGGATCTTTTTAACCGTTGCGGCGAACTTTGTCAAAAATCGGGGATGAAATTTGGCTACCATAATCACTCCTTTGAATTCAGTCAGAAGCTCAACGATACCAAGGTATTCGATATTATGATGCAACGAATGGATCCACAACTTGTTGTTATGCAATTGGATATCGGGAATATGTATATTGCAGGTGCAAAGGCTCTTGACATCCTGGGACAATATCCCGGAAGATTTGAAATGATGCATGTGAAGGATGAAGTTGCAGTTAATACGCCCGAAAAATTCGAGAGCTCAATACTTGGTGAAGGGATTATCCCGGCACAGGAAGCAGTAAACCTAGGGAAAAAAATAGGGGGTACACTTTGCTACATCATCGAACAGGAATCGTATCAAAATATCACTCCGCTTGAAAGCGTTGCCAAAGATTTCAAGATCATGAAAAACTGGGGCTACTAAGATTTATTTACTTTAAAGCATTCAATTATAACACAATAATGGTGATTGTTATTTCGCCCTCGAAAACGCTGGATTTCGAAAAACCGGTTTATCAAAAATTATCCACACAACCAGAGTTTGTTAAGGAGGCCGAAGTTTTAATCAAACCGCTCCGCAAATTAAGTGTCGGCCAACTGATGAACCTCATGGATATCAGCCCAAAACTGGCACAGTTAAATCAGGAGCGCTATTTTTTATGGCGCCCTGAATTTACACCCCAGAGTGCGCGGAGTGCTCTTTTTGCTTTCAGGGGGGATGTTTACACCGGTCTTGATGCAGATACGCTCACCGATCCGGAGATCTCACTGGCCCAGGAGAATCTCAGGATTCTATCGGGGCTTTATGGGGTGATCCGTCCACTCGATCTGATCAGGCCCTACCGGTTGGAGATGGGAACTGCATTAGCCGTGGGCAAAAACCGTAACCTTTACGAATACTGGCAAAAGAAAATCACAGCCAGAATCAGGGAAGATCTGAACAAAAGCAATTCAAACCTGTTGGTTAATCTCGCTTCGGTGGAGTATTTCAAGGCCGTTGATCAGAAAAAATTAAAAGCCGAAATTGTTACACCTGAGTTTAGAGAAGGGAAAAACGGAACGTATAAAATGGTCTCGTTCTTTGCCAAAAAGGCAAGGGGGATGATGACCCGTTTTATCCTTCAAAACGGGATTGAGCTTGAAGAGCATTTACGTGCCTTCGACAGTGACGGATACTGTTATAACAGCCACCTTTCTGAAAAGGGGAGGCCTGTATTTACAAGAGGATAACAGGAATTTCACTAAGCTACAGTTAACGAAAAACTTTGGTGCCTTTTTGGTGTTTTGGTGTTTTGGTGGCGAATTGTATTTTGATGAATGATGTATTTAAAATTCAAAATCTTACAAAAAAAAAGCCTCACTCAACGTAAGGCTTTTGGCAAAAAATGTCTTGTTTTATATAAACTATACTAGTTTAACATTTACGGCATTTAGTCCTTTTTTCCCATCCTGAAGATCGAAAGTTACTTCGTCATTTTCTCTGATCTCATCATTCAAACCAGATACATGGACAAAATATTCTTTGTCTGATCCACTGTCCTTAATGAAACCAAATCCTTTGGAGTCATTAAAAAATTTAACTGTTCCTTTATTCATTATTATAAAAATTAATTCGGTGCAAGATACAACTTATTTTCAATATAAGTTTTTTTATTTTAAAATAAATTGATTATAAGCACTTTTAGCCAATATTTTTAGTTAAAAATCATCAAAGAAATCTGTTTGTATCATGTTTTATTCTATTTTCGTGCCATGAGAATACTAATTATTGCCCTTTTATTACTGTTGATACCCACAATAAACAATGTCGGTTTTGCCCGGTTTAATGCCGGGAAAGCATTCAGCGAGGATCTTTATAGTGCCGTTAATTTAACCGATTCGGGTTTATCAAGGAACATATTTAATCTGGCTATCAAGGGTTTAATCAAACTTGATGCAAAAGGCAGATTACAAAATTCAACGATTTTAACCATTGCAGATTATTCCCAGTCGAGCAGCAATAAACGGTTGTATGTAATTGATTTAAAAAATAAAAAACTGTTATTTAACACCTTTGTGGCTCATGGCCGCAATACCGGAAGTGAATTTGCAAAGAATTTCTCAAACCAGGAGGGATCTCTGAAAAGCAGTCTTGGATTTTATATTACGTTAAATCCAGTTATTGGATTACATACCGGTTTATCGTTAATACTTGATGGCGTCGAGAAAGGGATTAATGACCATGCGGGCAAACGTGCAATAATCATGCATGGCGCCGATTATGCCACAGCGGATTTCATCAAGAAATATGGAAGACTTGGCAGAAGCCAGGGGTGCCCGGCTCTTCCGCCCGAAATGAATAAGCCCATTATTGAAAGCATTAAAGGGGGAACCTGTTTATTTATCTATAATCCTGACAATAAATATATTCAAAACTCCTCTCTACTTAACTAATCCATAAATATCGGGTAAAAAGATCACTTTATCGCCTTCAACTTTTATGGGCATATAAATAATAAAAACCGCAATCTTATTCGGCAATTTTATTGTTTTCGATACGGTGTTTTTCTTCCCCTCCTTTAGTTCCCTGATATCAATCTTATCGGGCGCAAGGGCCTTGGCCAGTTCCAACGCTTTTTCGAGTCTGATACATCCATGACTTAAAAACCGGCGCTCGCGGGCGAAAGCAGCTTGCAGGTTTGTGGAGTGGAGGTAAACGCTGAATGGGCTCTCCAGATTAAATTTCAGAACACCTAAGGAATTACGCGGCCCTGTAGCCTGACGAAATAAATAGGGAAAGCTGTTTCTACGATAGTTCTTCCATATTATCAGGGAATCGTCAATTAAATTACCTTTTTTATCTACCACTTCGAAATCATTCTTCTCGAGGTAATCTCCATTTTTTTGCACCTTTGGGAGAATCTCTTTTACTGAAATTGAATAAGGGACATTCCACAGGGGAAAAGTTACAATAGTGGTAAAATAAGAGGCTATAGTCGGGGAAGGATTCGATTTCATTCCAACTATTGCACGCATTTTAAGTATAAGAGAATCATTACGGTAATAAGTTGCTTCGGCTGCCGGAATATTTGTAACAATGTATTCCCTGGAATGATTTACCTCCAAATACCTGTAATAATTCATAGCTAGGATGAGCTTTTTAAATTTTAGGGTATCCTTTGGCCCGATTGAATCATTCAGAAATTGTTTTAAAACACGGTAATCGTGATCCTGACAATCGAGTCGTGAAACAATCTGAGATACCGGTTCTTCAGGTTTTAAATTAAGCAACTCGTTAATATATATTGAATCGCGGGAGCTGTTTACCGCATCATATTCAAAGGGGGCGCTTCCTACATGCAGTTCCTTCATAAAATGGAGAACCCAGCCGGTTATTTGCCGATCCTTATTAAAGATATCAATAGTATCCGGATTCTTACTTTGGAGTAACATCACGCGAATCTGATCAGAATCCAATTTATCTGTCCTGATTCCCAAATGATCAGCGGACTCGATCATTGTAAGCCATTCGATTGCTTTTTTGATGTTTTTATCCGATGAAAACCAAAACAAAGGTGTCTGGTTATGCAAATAGAATTTTTGCACCATTGCCTCCTCCTTGATTTTGGGTAGTTGTCCAAAACAATTAGTAATCAAACAACCAATCAATAAAACGGAAAGGAGGCCTCGATTGAGCCGGTAACCTTTTATCCATTCCATACAACGGATCATGAGATGAATAAATATACTAAATATTTTACTCTTTTATGCTGATTCGACTAGTATCTTTATGAGGATTATCCGTTTTTATATTCTGCAAGCTGGCAAATAGCTTTAAAAATAGAACAAAAGGAGCAATCACTTACGAATTTGATATGATAAGTTAAAGTCGTAAATTTAGTTATACAAACCCTCAAGGTTTTGAAAACCTTGAGGGTTTTAAAACAACAAAATTATGCAACAATTAGAAGAGTTAACGTATCAGAAATTTTACCACATCTTCAATCGGGGAATCAATGGTTGCGATCTTTTTAAGACAAAAGATAACTACGAACATTTTCTCAATTTATACGATAACCATATATCTCCAATAGCCGATACATTCGCATGGGTATTGATGAAGAATCATTTTCATCTGCTGGTGAAGATAAAAAATGAAGAGGATATTTTAAACCTCGAAGGTTTCGAAAACCTTCGAGGTTTAAAAATATATCAACCTTTCTCCAATCTATTCAACGCCTATGCCAAGGCTTTTAATAAAAGATACCATCGCACAGGGAGTCTATTTGAACACCCATTCCATCGGAAACTTATTGATGAAGTTGAATACTTTAAACGCGCAATAATTTACATTCACAACAACCCGGTTCATCATGGATTTACTGAATATGCTATGGATTATCCATGGTCGTCGTATCTGACTTGCATTTCGGTTAAACCGACCCATTTGAAACGTGATGAAGTTATAGGATGGTTTGATAATGAGGCCAACTTTAAATCTGCTCATAATGATCAGGAAGACGTGACAGATTTCGAAAAATGGCTCGGTCTGCATCCATGAAACCCTCATGAAACCCTCAAGGTTTTAAAAACCTTGAGGGTTTCATGAGGGTTTATTTTATAAATACCTGTTTTAAAAACCTTTTCAAATGAAGGGTATTCAGATTTGCCGATTTTAATGCAACATACATATCTGGCCGAATGAGGTAATACCCCGTTTTTTTAATCCCCAATTGTTTATAAACGGATACAGTTTCCGGGATATTGGGTATTAACAGAACCCTCAGATTAAATTGTTCTCCTGTTTGCTTCACCTCATCAGGCAAAAAATCTGCCATCACCAACAGATTAAAGGATGCCGGATCCAGCTTTTCATAAATTGAGATATTCTTCCCCCCTTCAGGTAAGTTGAAAAATGGAAGACGGTCGCCAGGTTTTGGAGCAGCATGAAAAAAATTAAATCGGGATTCACGATAAGATAAAATACTCCCTCTGTAATTGATGTTGATCTGAGAAATGGATTTGAAAAACCGCCGCCGAAAGATTTTTAGTCTTGATATTAATGGAAATAGGACCATAAAAAAAAGTCTCAGGACATACGATCGGAAAAATTTTACACCACTATTTCCACTTGTGAGTACCCGAAAAACAACGTCCGCATAACGGGCAAATCCTTTTGAAATACCAAGGCGTTCCGAAGAATATGAATCCAAAAGTGAAGGTTTAGCCCTATGTTTAATTACAAACGCAATTTTCCATGCCAGGTTATTGGCATCCTGCAATCCGGTATTCATCCCCTGCGCTCCGACAGGGGTATGTACATGTGCCGCATCACCGATTAAAAAACAGTTTTGGAATCGAACCGATTTCGCATATTTCTGATGAGAACGGGTAACCGAAAACCATTGTTGACTCTGAAAATGAATGTTCATTTGTGTCCACCTCTGAAAATTCTGCTCAACAACATCAAAGGTTAATTTTTGCTGATTTTCATATTCAGGTGGAAGATTACTGTCGATTCTCCAACGAGATCCTTTAATCGGGAAAAAACCTGCAACTGAAGATTTTGAAAAAGCAAAACTTATTTCGTCGGGGCTTAAGTCTGATTCGGCTTTACAATCAACAATAAAAATAGATTTTGGGTAGCTCTTCCCTTCGAATGGAATATTCAGGATATTGCGAATTGTACTGGTGGAACCATCGGCAGCAATAATATATTTTGAATAAATTACCTGTTCAGATCCGTCGGGAAGGATAACCACTGATGTTACTCGTTCATCCTCCTGGGTAAAGCCCTGAATTTGAACCTCTCTTTCGACCGAATATCCGCGATCTCCAATAAAGTTAAGGAGCAGTTTTTCTGTTTTGGATTGTTCAAGCATCAACAAAAAAGGGAATAGGGATAACGTTCCGCCTAAATCGTTAATACTGGTGCTTGTAATTTTTTTGCCGTTATAAATAATGTTTATACTGCCGGCGACAACCCCTTCCGAAAGGGCATCACCGGATATCCCCATCTGTTCAAAAATTTCAAGTGTACGGGCCTGCACAATAAGCGCTCCCGAATTTGTGGACGAAGAGCTGTTTTTATCGATAATACGAAACGGGATTTGGTGAATAGCTAACTGGCAGGCCGTCATCAGACCGGCGGGACCGGCACCCACGATCAGCACATCTATTGAATTATCAATAAGTTGATTCATATTTTTCTGTTTTTCCAACAATTAAAAATCGGAAAATCCATTGCTCCTTAATCGAGTAGTTTGGTATTGAGGATTGACGTAATAGATTATCCAGCTCCTTAAATTTGAATCCCCGTAATACCGAAATTGGCCCATCGTTTCGGGCTAATTTTGTACCGTTTAACAGCCTCGTAAAAATCCATGCAGAATAATAGGCCAGCCAGTTTCTTTTTAAATCGTTAATCACAAAGCCTACTCCAGCCTCAACCCTGAACCAGTTCAATAAACTTTGCAGTTCAATATCGTTCAGATGATGACAAAACAACGAACAAAGTACAATATCAACTGTTTTATTATCATTCAAATAATCCAGATAATCACCGGTAAAACCGGATATTTCAGGATAACCGGAACAATGAATTTGCAAATAATCAATTGCATCGGAGTTCATATCGACTCCGGTAAGTCTAACGTTGAATTTATTTATCCGAGCCCAATCCGCTACAGCCCTTAATGAATCACCGCTTCCACATCCCAGATCAACAATATGATAACACTTTTCCCGATTGGTAATCAGTTGTTTTATTCCTCTTAACGAAATAGAATGACCCCCTGTGGCACGATTTAGAATATCGAGCTCCCTGAGATTTTTATGCAACAGCCGCTTTGGAATATTAAGCTCATCGAGCAATTCCTTCTGGTGTGACCGATGGGTGAATTTATTGGTCATAAGTAAACAGTGCTGATTCAATACTTAATCCCGGACCAAAGCCTATAGAGAATATCTTTTCTGCGGCGCGCTGTTCTCCACTCATGATCTCATTCAACACAAATAAAATTGTTGGTGACGACATATTTCCGTAGTCAGCCAGTACTTTATACGAATAGTTCATATCCTCATCACTAAGCTGTAATTTCTTCTTTACGGTGTCAAGAATTTTTTTTCCACCAGGATGGATCGCCCATTTAGAAATAGCTGAAATGGTAAAGTTTAACTTTTTTCCCGCTTTCAGAAGAATATCATTTACTTCGTTGCCAATCAATTCGGGAACTCCTGCATCCAGAACCATTTCGAAATTGACTGGAGTTATATCCCAACATATCAAACCTTTACCTTTATTCAAAAGGAGTGAATAAAACCCATTGATCGTCATCCCCTTTTGATGGTTGAATTTTGCAGCCGAATCAGATACAATTATAACTGCCGATGAACCATCCCCAAAAATGGTATTTGATAACAGGTTGTCGTGATTATTTTTAGGCTGAAAATGGAGGGTACATAATTCGACACAAACGATCAATACCCTTGCATCCTGATCAGTTTTGGCAATCATATCGCCAATTTTTAATGCATGAAATGCGGCATTACAACCCATGAAATTAACGGATGTATGAAAGATATCCTCACGCAACCCTAATTTTTCAATAATTGCAGTGTCAATACCTGGGGCATAGATTCCTGTACATGAAACGGTAATTAGGTGAGTGATATCGTATTGCTTTACGGTCGTATTGAGTTTTTCAAATGCATTCGCTATAGCTGCCGAGGCGAGCGAAATTGCATTCTCCTTAAACACATCCAACCTTTTTTCAATTCCCGGTTTCTCCTGATTGCCAAAAAGATTATTCCCGGCAGGAATATTATTCCCAAAATCAGAAAGAACAGAATATCGGGTATCTATGCCGCTGTGATGAAATAAAACATTTAACTTTCGGGACGTTTTATCATCTGCGTAGGCCTGTTGCATAAAATCCAAAATATTAGCCTGACTTGTATTGTATTGCGGAACTGCTGTTCCAATGGAAATGATTCGGCTCATTGTTAAAACCAGATATAATAATTGTTTAATATCAACAATACAAAATAGCTATTCATGCAAACCGAGGTAAGCAGGTTCAAGGTCATCGTATTCTCAAAATTCGCATGCGAGGTATCCCTTCGAACCTTATTAAACCAAACCGATAATTTGGCAATAACCGGCAACATGATCAATAAAAACAGGAGCAAAGCTAGTTGCTGATGCTTAATATTAAAATAATAAAATAAGAAAAGGGTTGCCATGGAGAAGAAAAATGCCGAGAATATAAATGTACCGACATATCCAAGTTTATAACTGATACTGGTTACCCCATCCTTCTTATCTGCCTCATGTTGATAAATTTGTGTCAGGGGGTAGATACTGCCGATAAAAAAGCTTGCAATGCTCATGCAAATAATATTATTAATCGTGAAATATGAGGTAACCGAAAAGGTAGTAATCGCGGATGATGCCATTAAATAAACGAATCCCCCCTGAAAGATGAAAACAGTTAAAAATCCAATGAATGGATACTTTTTTAATCGCAGTTTCCGGTAACTATATGCCCTTGACATCAATACAAATATCAAAACGAAAAGGGAAAAATAGCGAGAGACCAATAATCCGCCAAGGACTCCGACGATATCCAGAAACAGCGTTGCGTAAAACAAATTTTCTGAAACCTTAGGGGGATTTTTTAATCCTCCGATACTGGTTTCGTCCTTATCTTCATAACTGTTATATCCATTACACGACGGAAATATCACCAGATGCAAAATTATAAAGGCAATAATGGTGGTGTACCAGTTTACAGAGAGTGACTGACTCAATGAAAATAAAAATACGGGCATCAGGAAAAAAGAAAACGGCAATCGAAGGTGTTTAACCGTATTTTTATCAAACCACGATATAATGAAAGTTTTGTCCATTTGTTTTTTTATTGATTAAACAAAACATATTCAAAATGGTTGCGATCAAAAGCAACACAAATCCAACTGTATTAATAATAAACAATAATTTGAAATTAATCCATACAGGTTGAAAGGTTTCGCAATAGTAAATTGGAATCCTGTCTATTCCTCCTGCCGGAAAACCATCTGATTAACAGTATTGTCATATTTAACCAGTTTGAGCAAAACTGAGCCAACAACACTAATATCCATTTTTACAAGAACAGGCAGGTGATTCTCGTCATCACTAAACCAAATCGTCAGGTCATCCTGAGCTTTAAACATCCGGCCGACCGCCACAACAGGGCAAATTTTAATGCAGCTGATTTTTCCAAATTTAGTTTTAATGAGCTCTTTACCCTTATATCTAAGCCGAAAAGGAAATATTTCATCTGCAAAAAACATATTCACAAAGATCACATCTCCCTCATTCATTTTTGAAAAATCGATTCGTCTCAGGTAATAAAAAGTAGAGGTCAGATCTAAAATCTTCTCAGGAACCTTATGAACACCCGATAATTTTGAATTAACCGTGTTATTTGTCCGGTCGTAGGTAACCTCATTATATTTGGTATAATGCCCCTCCTTGATATCGCGGATCTGCTTATAAGGCAGATTAGTATCCTTGTTAAACCAGCTTTCGTAAACATCTCTTACACCATAAAGGGTGTTGGCCATACCGGTGGTTTCACCAATGGCCCGGGCATGAAAGACCGGGATACCGTTATAAAGCTCATCCGTTATTGTGAAAGTGGTAATTCCACCCACAATAAAACCATACCGGATTTGATAGGTAAGACATTCGCCTGCATTAAATGCTGAAATTGTTTTCAGCGGCGGTGTAAATATCTCCTGACCTTTGGTCCATAAAGCACTTATTAGAAGAAGTATAATCAGACTGATATGACCTTTCATCCCCGGAATGTTTATCTAAACTACTGAATTACAATTAATATTTGATATTTAACTAACAAATTTACCTAAATAAAAGTTGTTGCAAAATAACCGGAGTGCAGTGAGGAAAAACCGGGGAAACCAAAAAATGAACCTATTAAAATTCCCCTCTGTTTTAAGACAAAGGGGAATCAACAAAAGAATTCTGATAAAGTAATAGCTACATGATGTAAGGAGATCTCATATCTCTGATATATAATTTATTAGCATCCGGGTCACCAATAACTTCGCCGGCTTTCGGATCCCAGGTAACTTTGCGCCCTGTACGAATGGCGATATCTCCCATATGACTGATTGTATCCGAAATCATGGCCTCATCGAGTGGACAAAGTTCGGGTTCCTTTCCCCGGGCCACCGCGAGAAACCTTCTCCCCATTGTATTATTTTCCCCTTTTATCCCACCATTTTCGTGTTTTGGAAAATTATTCAGTTTTTGATTGATCTCCGGAATATCCGACTGCGCCGATGAACGGCTCAATGAAATCCAACCCTTAGTGCCGTAAAAGGTGGTGCCGTCACCATCTTTTCGGGTTCGATGGTCAAGCATCCCTTTTAACGCAACATCTGTACTTACAAAATGAAGTTCAAGGCCATTCTGGTATTTACAGTTTACATCCCACGACAGGATATTATTATACAATCCCCCCGCAGGCCAATATTCGCCACGACCCTGGCAACTGTAACTGTTATTTACCTTATCTTTTAATATCCAGACTAATATATCCAGTGGATGTGCCCCCCAACCTGCCAAAAATCCAATGCTGTAATCGTTATTGAACCATGAACTGTTATTGGTAACGCGATCAGGACAATAAGGCCTCAACGGGGCAGGTCCGCTCCATCGTTCAAAATCAAAATCAGGAGGAATCGGCACCTCATTGCAAACGGGAACAGGCACATCGTTTTTTCCGGGAGCCCATATATCTACACGTCCGATTTCACCGATGGCTCCATCGCGGATCAGGTCATAACCAAGTTTCATATGCTCAACGGTGCGCTGCTGTGTCCCGTAATGAAACTTTACATTATTGGCTTTCAGCTCCTTTGCGAGCATTAGATTTTGCGGATAACTCAGTCCAAGTGGTTTTGCAAGCATAATATGTTTCCCTGCCCGAGCAGCTTTTATCGCTGCAAGCACATGCCAGTGATCGGGTGTGGTAATATGAACCACATCAATATCCTTGCGTTGAAGCATTTCATCCATATCGCGATAGGTTGAACAATGCCTGGTCGGAAAATTATTCTCTTTATAAAATTGGTTGATCCTGTTTGCAGTAGTTTCGCGCCGATCCTTAAATGTATCGCATACCGCAATATTCATTGCTTCCCTCAAGGGGAGAAAATAGGACATTAACTCATCGGTACCCCTTGATCCAACTCCGATATGCCCCACAACAACCCGGTCATTGGCACCTTTCCAGTTGGAGCAAGAGCCCAGAATTGTTGGTAATGCGGCCAGGCCGATTGCCCCTTGAACTGAACGCTGAACAAAATTTCTGCGGGAAATTAGTGCTTTAACTACCTTTTCATCTTTCATATTCTTCGGATATTAAGTTACTTAAATTTTATACCGGAAAAAAACTATACCAGATATGGAGCTCTCATATCTCTGCAATACAATTTATTAGCATCCAAGAATTAAGTCGGTTAAAAACGATTACATTAAACAGCTCCCAGGTTTTTGAGAAACGCAAAGCTTTTCAGAACTGCCTCTTCTCCAGCTATTTCAAGGGTTGAATATCCATCAAATCCGGATTTTACCAAAGCCTGATAAATTGCTTCGATATCAATTACCCCTTCTCCTAATGCAGTAAGCGACATGCCGCAACCAAACTGAGTACCCCGTTTTTCGACCATCTCCTGCGGAAGATCCTTCCAGTGAACGTGTTCGATTTTTGAACCAAATTTAGCAATCATCTCCAGGGAGTCTCCACCACCCAGCCATAAATTACCGGTATCCAGGTTTATTCCCAGCGCATCGGAATTACAACGGTCGAGCACTTCACCCATCAGTTTTACCGAATCGGTAATATGACCGTGCGGTTCAATCAATATCTTCACTCCATAATCCTGGGCAAACCTTAGCGGTTCGTACAATTTCTCAGCAATAGAAAAAACTGCTTCTGAAGTTGTGAGCGTTTTGCCAAATGGTGTTTTAGGCTCACCATCAGCCGTAATCACATGTTTAACGCCTATTGCCCCGGCCATCTTTACCGCTTTAATTATTTGGGAAGTCCCATATCGCGAAGGAGCTGCAGGATCAAGCAGATTAGCATGGGCACAAATACTCGAGAGGCCTAGCCCCTTCGATTCAAATAACCTCTTAATATCAAACGGATTAGCATCCAGACTTGCCAGTGCGGTAAATCCGTATTCAACGCCAAGACATGCGCCATCGGAATTATCGGTTAAATCACCACAGGTGAAGCCCCATTGTTTGATCTGATCCAATTGATTTTCCAGTGGGCTAAAAGGGTTAATCAATGCAAAACATCCAACTTTTATTGCCATGAGATTTATTTATTTGGTTTAGATACTGATCGTATTTCTGCTGCAACATCTCCCTGGAAACCTCTCCCGGTAACATCCAGATCCGGTATTTCAGAATAAGGGTCTCCCTCTTCCTGAGAATAATTTTCCGTTCAAACAAAACCGCCGGACTATAATAATAAAAAGGTACATTTTGATCGGTGATTACATACCAGCTGGTTGAGCCTAATGTAAATTGCGGATGGTGAATTATTGAAATCCCTCCCTTTTCGCCTCTTAAAGAATTGAATCCCATATAGAGCCAGTTCCCTTTGCGGAGGTATGCACTGTCGAGAGGTGAAATAATCTGAGGTGAAGTATAATCCTGGTTAAACCGGACCGATAATCCGGAATAGCCACCCCACGATTGCCCACCTGGCTCACCAACAATTGGCGTGCGGTCAAGAGATACCGAATCAGTTAAAGCATTGAAAAAATGATCTTCGTCAATAGAATAACTGCCATCGGAGAGGGGCGCAGAGATATGGAGATTTCGTTGCTCATCTAAAACACTAACCCCCTGAATGGGATGATAATTAATTTTCATATGGATATCGGACGAAAAATCGGGATTTGTAGCTACCTCTGTATGGATGATCTGTGTAACTCCCTCAGATTTAAAGCCGGTTTCAGGGGTGTTAAAATCTTTCAGGTACTCCCAGTAGTTGACCCCGTTGATAAATTTCCACGAAAACCAAAGGCCAAGATGCCAGGGATGATCGGGCGGAGACACACACGAAAGATCAGAATTTTTCACCGTAAGGGGATGAAAATAGGGTTTTCCGAAACGGGTATTATAGTTGTATTGCCAAATAACTCCTGATCCCTGTTGTAAGGTAACCGTGGAATCGGTTCTGATCCAGGTCAGTTTTTCTTTGGAATCCAAAGTTTTCAAACCTGCCGGAATCTGCACGGTAACCTCCTTGCCTGCACACCATTGAGCTGCACGCAGCAGAAGGATTTGTAGTCCCGAATTAAGAAGTGCCCGTTGATCGTGGCCAAGGGTGGTGAAAAAATTTCGACCCTTTCCGGTCTGATTGACAAAAACTGCCGGAACATCAATCGCATGTCCATCCTTTGCATCATTGGCGGATAATGAACCAATCGCTTTTGCCGCAGGATGAATATCGCTATTCTCCCAAATCTCATCCATAATAAAAAAATCACCCATTCCTGTGGTTATTGGGTGATTTTGATCGAATCGATAAACATGCCCTTTCGTTCCGGGACCATGACGGGTATCTTTTCCCCAGCGGCCAATTCCGATCCGATGGTAAGGTTCCCAATCATAAAACGAAGATGCCCCTGCATGAATGGAAAGAACTCCCCCACCTTCATTGACATACTTCTGAAAATCATTCTCCCATTGAAGGCTCATTCTTAATCTATTGTCAGGCCAGGTATTCCAGTTGCTGATTATAAGCTGAAAAGTTTTCAACGAAGCGTAAGAAAACGTATCGGGTTTTTCGGTTAAAACCACATTAAAAAGTTTTGAATCTTTTAATATCCGGACTAAAAGTGGGGTTGTCTTTTGCCACTCATGATTATTCATGCCACTAAATATCAGCACTTTAACCATATTATCCTGAGATAAAACAGCTTTCTGAGGTGTTACTGCAAATAATGAAAGAATGAAAGAAAAGATCACAAGCAAAAGAGAGGTTCGCTTCATAGGAATATCCAATTACGTTATAATAGAGGGGAAAGGTGTTCAAAGCTACGGATTGCCTGCTCAATGGTGCCGCATTCAACGCTGAATACAATTTCACGATTGCCCGACTTTACGATATCGATGATCCGTTTCCAGTCAACCACTCCGTCGCCGCAGGCACAGCCAACGGGTGTTCCGGTGACCTTTCCGCGCTGAGCATTGCTTTGCAACAAGCTGATATCCTTGGCGTGAAGATGAACCAATCGGCCCTTCACATGTTCGAGCCATTCGTAAACATCAGATCCACCTGCAAGATAACTATTTCCGGTATCAAAGTTAATCCCGATGGATGGAGAATTTACAAGGTCATAAATACTGTCGAGTCCATCCGGAGTTTTGCTGTATTGCTGATGGGGTTCGAGCCCAATATTTATGCCATGTCGCTCGGCAACCATGGATGCTTCGGTTAAGGTGTAGGTCATAAGTTGATAATCCAGCTCTTTCGATGTCCAGAACGGTTTCGGTCCTTCATCGGTATTAACCACCGGGGCACCGGCTTGGGCGGCCCAACGGATTGCCATCTTAAGATATTCAACACTGATCTCAGGTTTGCAGAGGGGGGTATGGGAAGAGAGTCCGGATAATTTTACATTATTTTTCTCGCATAACTCCTTCACAAATAGCGGGTCATCGAATAATGAGACCGAATGAAAATAACCAGCCTCACTGAGTAATTCACGCCCCAGGTGTACCATCGGCTCGATATACTGGTATCCGATTTCAGCAGCTTTTCTGACTCCATTGGCAAACGACATATCGTGATGCCGTACAAACTCCATATTGATTCCAAGTTTCACAATTCCCTTCATCGTATACTTGTTTTATTTATATTTGTAATCAAGCGGTAACCAGTCAGTAGAGGTAAAGGTATTCGGGTTTACCCAAAGAGTTGTTCAAAATCTTTCAGTGAAAAATTTTATATCCGGTATGGAGAAAAGGGCCAAATTCTATGATACAAGTGGCAGGTTATCTCTAAAAGCAGATACCTGCAGTCCGGTAAAGTTGGCGGCTGACTCCGGTGAAATGGAACTGACCACTCTTGCGCGTGACTCCTATCCGGGCCAAAGACTTGCAAAATCAGAGTTAACAGGAATTAAAAGTATCGGATACTGGAATATCCGGAAACTTCAGAATTGGGGCCTCGAATGGCATACCAATGAAGGGATCGAAATCTGCTACCTCGAATCGGGCGATCTCACCTTCTTTCTGGGTGATGAAAAATACAATCTTGATCCAAACCACCTGACAATCACCCGTCCATGGATCAGTCACAAACTGGGAAATCCAAATGTTGAACTGAGTAAACTGCACTGGGTAATTCTTGATGTCGGGGTGCGTCACCCTCATCAGGAATGGAGCTGGCCCAATTGGGTGATTCTAAATCCTAAAGATCTTGAAAAGTTAACCCTTTATTTCAGGCAGAATGAACAACCCGTTTGGAAGGCAAGTCATGAACTCAAAGATTGTTTTGTCCGAATCGGAAAGGTAATCAAAGAAGGGGGAGAGAAAGATTATGAATCAAAACTCAGGGTCCTGATTAATTCGCTGCTGATTGCACTGCTCGAACATTTTAAAGAGGGGAAAATCTTACTTGATGAGGAGCTCATTGAATCGCGCCGGACTGTCAAACTTTTTTTAAAATCACTCGAAGATCACTTCCACGAACCGTGGACATTACCTGGTATGGCAGCTTACTGCAATCTGGGAACCACCCGGTTTACCCAATATTGTGTCGAAATAAGCAACTGTACACCAATAGTTTATATCAATAAAATTCGTCTTGCTGAAGCCGCCAAAAGATTAAAAATCCAAGCAGGCAGTACTGCAACCGAGATTGCATTTGAGTGTGGATTCTCAAGTGCTCAGTACTTTACAAGTGTATTCAAAAAACACTTCGGTAAAACACCGCTGACATATAGATTAATGGTGAATAGTTAATGGTGAATGAAGGCACTGTAGGGAATCGTATGGGTAGGAAAGATTTAAAGATTCGCGGCTGGCTACTGGCAACTAGCGGGCAGCTTAAATGCCAATGGCTATTTGACTTTTATTCTTAACCTTCTGAAAGAGGTTTATTTCTCCAATCGAAAATCCGCCAGCTGCCAGTTGCCAATTGCCGGAAGCATTAAAAAAAAATATTCGCCTACACCAAACCTTCAAAATTATTCTCCCTTTTCAATCACCCATTCTCTGCGTGGTATCTAACTTTCACCTTAGTTTGATTCTTGTTCAGGTTAGTATTATCTTTGCATCTCAATTTCCGGTACAATTTTTAAAGAATTTTACTTTTGATGAAGAATTTTAAACGAACGCTGATTACATCAGCTTTGCCTTATGCTAACGGCCCTGTTCATATTGGCCATCTTGCAGGTGTGTATGTTCCGGCAGATATTTATGCCCGGTACCTGCGACTCAAGGGTGAAGAGGTTGCCTTTATCGGTGGTTCCGATGAACATGGAGTTCCAATCACGCTAAAAGCTAAAAAAGAGGGGATTACACCTCAGGATGTGGTTGACAAATATCATGGAATGATCAAAGATTCGTTTGAAAAATTCGGAATTTCATTTGATGTTTATTCACGCACAAGCGCAAAAATTCACCACGAAACAGCCTCCGAAATATTCAAAACACTTCATGATAAAGGGGCATTTATCGAGCAAACTTCTGAACAATTTTTCGATGAAGAGGCTAAACAATTTTTGGCCGACCGTTATATTACAGGCACTTGTCCGAAATGTAATTATGAAAAAGCTTACGGCGATCAATGCGAAAGTTGTGGAAGTACCCTTAATGCGACCGATCTGATCGACCCAAAATCTGTACTTAGTGGAAATAAACCGGTAATGAGACAGACCAAACACTGGTTTTTACCACTCGACCAGTATGAACCCTGGCTTCGCGAATGGATTCTGGAGGAGCACAAGGAATGGAAACCAAACGTTTACGGACAATGTAAGTCGTGGATTGACGGGGGACTAAATCCACGTGCGGTAACCCGCGACCTTGACTGGGGAATTCCGGTTCCGGTTGAAGGAGGAGAGGGTAAAGTGCTCTATGTCTGGTTTGATGCACCGATAGGTTATATTTCAGCGACAAAAGAATGGACCCCTGATTGGACAAAATGGTGGAAAGATCCTGAAACAAAGCTTGTTCATTTTATCGGAAAAGATAATATCGTGTTTCATTGCATCATATTTCCCGTAGTATTAAAAGCTGAAGGATCATATATTTTACCCGAAAATGTACCTGCCAATGAATTCCTCAACCTGGAAGGCGACAAGATTTCAACCTCGCGTAACTGGGCAGTGTGGCTGCACGAATACCTCGAAGATTTCCCTGGAAAGGAAGATGTGCTGAAATACACCCTCACAGCTAACGCACCCGAAACTAAAGATAACGACTTTACGTGGAAAGATTTTCAAACCAGAAATAACAGCGAGCTGGTAGCCATCTTTGGAAATTTTGTGAATCGTGCGTTAGTCCTAACAGACAAGTATTATGATGGGATTGTCCCGGAAGCAGGAGAATTAACAGAATATGATCAGCAAACACTTAATGAAATAGGGAATCTTAAAAAAGAGGTTGAGAAATCAATCGATACTTACCATTTCCGTGAAGGCTTAAAAAGCGCAATGGAACTGGCACGTCTTGGGAATAAGTACCTTGCCGATATGGAACCCTGGAAGGTTGTCAAAACAGATCCTGAACGTGTAAAAACAATTATGAATACTGCACTTCAGATCACTGCCAATCTCACGATCGTCTTTGAACCATTTCTCCCTTTTACTACCGATAAACTACGTGGATTTATGAACTTTGAGAAATTGGACTGGCACCAGCTGGGCCGTACCGATCTGATCAAAGGTGGTCATAAAATAAAAACACCTGAACTTCTCTTTGAAAAAATCGAAGATGAAGCAATTCAAGCGCAGGTAGATAAACTGTTAGCGACAAAAAAAGTCAATGAACTTGAACAGGCAGAGGTTAACCCGCCAAAGGATAATATTGAATATGAAGATTTTGCAAAACTGGATATCCGTATCGGGACAATTATAGCCGCCGAGAAAGTTGCTAAAACTAAAAAATTACTGAAACTCACCATCGATACCGGTATCGATAAACGAACCGTAGTTTCAGGAATTGCAGAATACTTTGAACCGGAAAAAATTATCGGACAACAGGTTTCAATTTTAGTTAATCTGGCTCCTAAAATTCTCAAAGGAATCGAATCACAGGGAATGATTCTTATGGCTGAAAATGGTGACGGGGCATTAGTGTTCGTAACAGCTGAAAATAAAATCAAAGAGGGATCCGAAATCAGATAACCAATTTTCCCACTTAGGATAACTCTGAAACCGGGATCCGAAAAACTTTAAGTCACAAAAAAACCGCAGAAGTTAATCTGCGGTTTTTTTATAATTTATTGCTGCTTATTTTTTTGCTGGAGCAACTTTTTTTGCAGCTTTTTTTGCTGGTTTTGCAGCTGGCTTTGCAGCAGCAGCAGGTGCAGCTGGCTTAGCGGCTGGCTTAGCAGCTTCAGTTTTAGCAGGAGCTTTTATAGCACCTTTCTTAGCATCCTTAGCATTAACAGAGATCATGCCTAATACAAATACAAAACTTAATAATGCGATTACCTTTTTCATAATAGAGAATTTTAAATATTTGTGAATTTTAATATTGTTTACGCATCAAATGTATTTCTGCGATCATGAAGGAATCATGAAGATTTATCCAATTGAATTTATTTTAACATTTATTAACGGCAATTGAATCTTAAAGGTTGATCCCTTCCCCTTTTCCGATTGCACTTCAATGGTTCCATTATGAAAACTCACAATACTACTTACGATGGATAGACCTAACCCATATCCCTCGCCTGAGTTTGGATCTGCCCTTTTAAAACGATTAAAAATATTGGAAATGTGATCACGATCAATGCCTATCCCATTATCAATAACCTCGATACAAAATCTGTTCCCCGTTTCAAAGCAGATAATCCGAATCCTTCCCCCCTCTCTGTTATATTTAATTGCATTGGAAACCAGATTAAACATCATAATATAAATCAGGGATTTGTTGATATTGGGCAATGTATCGTTTGGATGAACCAGGTTTTCAATCGTAATATTTCTAATCTCTGCCCGATCTTCGATATTAAGAAGTATCTCTTCAACCAGTTCTGCAAATTTAATTGTCTCATTTTTTGAAAATTGATCATTCTCGATTCGGGCTATTAAAAGCAGCGCCTTAATAATTTGCTGTAACCGGTTCAGATTATTCTGCTGATCAATTATGTGTGTGACAAATTTTTCAGGCAAATTTCCGGAGGTGAGCAGGTTCTCAAGTTTGGTTTGCATGATTGAGATAGGGGTGAATAGTTCATGAGAGACATCTGCAGTAAACTTTTGCTGGTTTTTCAGAATTGTGGTAACCTTATGCATCAATTCATTGAGCGCATTATTAAGATAAACAAAATCTGATGTTGAACTTTTAAGCTCCGAATAATCAAATGTCTCGGGATTTGTGATTGTCTTTAATTTCCGGATAATCATTTTATTCAAAGGGTTCAGAAGATATTTATTAATTCCTACATCAAACATAATTGTAATCAAAAGCACAACTAAAATGATGATAATGGAGATGTTTTTCATCATTTTATTCAGCGAATTAATCAACTGTATGTTCTTACCAACCTCCAGAATGTAGTATTGCTCATTGATTTTAAAACCATAATTGAGAATGCGAAAATCAAAATTTTCCCCTTCAATTTCTCTGGCTTCATCCGAAAATACGAGCTTTCCTAAATTGGCCTTAGCATCCAGGTCGATCGTAATATATTCATCTTTTAGCATGTTATAACTTGCATAAACACTGTCTTTTTCAATATTCAGAAAAGAGTTTATCCCGATTTTGGCAACAATCGCCATTGTTTTATCTTTCATCTTTATCAGGTCGCGATCAGTCTGTTTTATCGCTTGCTTGTCAATAACCTGTTGCATCAGGATCAGCAGAATAAAAAAGATCATTATTTTGGAAAGCGCTCCAATTAAGGCGAGCTTCAATTCAAGTCTCATCATAAATTATTAAATTTAATGAAAGTATAAAAATACGTTATCGATTTTAAAATAAGTGTGAGATCTCAGTTTTTTCATGTAGGTTTGATGAATCAACTTCCAATAAAATTTTGAAGAATGCATGTTTTAATTGTTGAAGATGAGATTCCACTTTCCAAAGAGGTGAGAAGCTATCTTGAGAAGGAGGGATTTTCATGTGAAGAGGCACATACCGGAAGGATCGCATCCGACAAACTTTTCTCGAATAATTACGACCTCTTACTTCTGGATCTGGGATTACCCGATTATGACGGGATTGATCTGCTCAAAGAGTCGATCGCAAACCATAGCAATATTGCAGTGATAATTCTATCTGCAAGAAGCGCTTTGGAGGATCGTATAAAAGGTCTTAATGTTGGAGCTGACGACTATTTACCCAAACCATTTTCGCTACTCGAACTAAAATCACGCATCATGGCGGTGATGAGACGTAAACATGGAATTCGTGCCAATATTATAACAATTAATAAACTCGAAATCGATCTGGACAAGCGAATCGTCTCTTCGGGTGGAACTCTGATATCGCTCACCCGAAAGGAATATGATATCTTAAGCTTTCTTATCCTCAATAAGAACAGGGTAGTAACCCGTCTTCAAATCTCCGAACATATCTGGGGTGACATCATAGAAGAAAATTACAATTCGAATTATATTGATGTCCACATCAAGAACCTGCGTAAAAAACTCTCGGATTATTGTGAAGGAGAATTTCTGGAAACCGTAAGGGGTATCGGATTCCAATTTATTGAAACAGAGTAAGAAACCTAATCGGTATTGATTGAAAATGTGACTTATACGAAAGCTACTGGCTGCTGGCAACTCGCTGCTGGCTGTATTATCTTAACCGAAATCCTTTAATCCTACTCAGAAACAAAAAAGTAATGACCCAGCTGCCAGTTGCAATTCGCCAGCCACCAATTGCCAATTGCCAGCCGCCACTCAATCCAGGCCTCTTGCGGTGAATAGTTTAATGCGCCTCTTCGTTAAGAAACTTTCCCGAAATATACCTTACGGGCAACCATGCAGCCACGAATCCGATAAATACTACAGAACAAAATATCATCAGGATATCGAGCGGGATAATTTTCATCGGATAAGCATCAATAATAAATGAACCCCCTCCCTGAAGTTTGACCAATCCATAGGTAATCTGTATCTGGCAAATGGCAATTCCAATAAATGTTCCCATTACAGCTCCCACCAGAGAAACAGACCACCCTTCGAACAGGAAAATATTACGAATCAGTGTCCGGTCTGCACCCATACTCTGCAAAATTGAAATATCCTCTTTCTTGTCAATGATTAACATGGTAAGCGACCCAACAATGTTAAACGATGCAATGATCAAAATAAGGATAAGTATAAGATATACTGCATATTTCTCCCCCTGCATGGTTTTATACAGATAGTCGTGCTGCTGATAACGGTTCTTAACAATAAAGCGGTTACCCAGTTTAGAGGCGATCTCCTCCTGAATCTTCTTTACTGAAGTTCCCTCGCGCAATTTCAGCTCCACTGAATTAACCTTGCCTGCCATTTCAAATAGATCACGGGCAAATGAGATCGGAACAATCATATATTTTGAATCCAGTTCCTGCTGAACCGAAAAAATCCCGGAAGGATAGATAAAGCCCTGGTTAAAACCGCCCGCAACAGAATTCGTTGTCCTCCTCCCCTTTTGAGGGACATAAATATTAATCGGATTCATCAGGTTAAGACTTGCCGAAAGATAATAGGCAACCCCTTGTCCCAGAATAGCATATTGTTTATCCTCCTCTTTAAGTTTAAAGGATCCCTCAACAATCATGGTGTCAAGCCCTGTCATTTGGCTGAATTCATCACTTACCCCTTTTATCGTTGCAAGCACCTGCCGGTTTTCGTATCTAAGCAGCGCATTATCTTCGACAATCTCGGAAAAAAACAACACCTCTTTTAGCTTTCGAATATCTATAAACTCTTGATTTTGAGCATTAAAACTCTTGCCCTCAACCAGAGTTATTTTCAAATCGGCATCAAAGGATGAAAAAAGTGATTTTATCAGGCTGTCAAAACCATTAAAGCCTGATAATCCGATAATCAGTCCAATCGTTCCAATGGCCATGCCGGCAGCCGAAATAGCCGAAATGATATTAATAAGATTGGTTCTCTTTTTGGAGAGAAGATATCTTTTTGCTATGTAAAACGAGAGGTTCAATCTTAGGCAATAACGGGTAAGTTTATCGGAAATATTTTAATGCAAAAGCTTATCAATCTTTTCGATATAATCGAGACTGTCATCCAGGTAAAATTCAAGTTCGGGAACATGCCGCAACTGGAACCGGACAATATTTCCAAGCTCGCCTCTCAATTTACTTTTATGAAGTTTAATATCTGCAAGTACCTGTTCAGCACCAGCTGAAGGGAAGATACTGAGGTAGCATTTGGCCTGCGAAATATCGCGTGTAACCCTCACAATGGTTAGAGAAAGAATCCTCCCTTTTGCTAAAATATTGGTATCACGTCGTAAAAGTTCGCTCAACTCCTTTTGAATTAACCTTCCGATCTTATTTTGTCTTGTTGAATATTGTTCCATTTTAACTCTTATTTAATGCAAAATTAAATAAAATCAGCAGGTTCTGAAGGTTTTAAGAATTATCTTTTCAGCTTAAGCCGTATCTTTGACCTTAGCATAAGGGTTAACGACCCATTTTTATACTAATTCAATGAAAAAAACGGAGTTGACAGATTTACCCATTTATTCTTTTGAACCAATAGCCAACTTTCAAAGTAAGGTACTCATCCTGGGTACAATGCCTGGAAAAGAATCGCTTAAAATGAGTTCGTATTATGCTCACCCTCAAAACGTATTCTGGAAAATTATGTTTACCCTTTTTAACCTTCCCTATTCAACAGATTATTTGATCCGAAGGGAGATGCTTTTAATAAATGGGGTCGCCCTTTGGGATGTATTGGAAAGATGTACCAGGCGTTCATCTCTTGATACCGATATCCGCACCGAATACCCCAACAATATCACTGATTTTCTTTTATCCCATCCAGATATCTCGCATATTTTTTTCAATGGCAAGGGAGCTGAGAACTATTTTAGAAAATATTTCCCGGAAGTTACCCTTTCAAAACAGGTAATGCCATCAACTAGTGCGGCTCATGCGAAAAAATGGGAAGAGAAACTGGAAATTTGGAAGGCGATAATAAATATCAGGAAGAAATAAATCACTTTATCAATCCTTTTTAATATCTTTGACTAAACAGAAAAAATTTAATCCGGTATAATGAAACGAGCCACAAGGAATATTTTATCCCACGCAAGGATAAGCAATCGGTTGGCGAGTTCCATCTGGCAAATAAAAATCAAATTATAAACAGATGAAAAAAAACGAATTCAAGCTAAAGACATCACAGTTAAAGGAGATTGCCCTAAATCTAGGGGAAAAAATCAACAATGGCCTTAAGAATGACAATACTGAAGTAAAAAGTATTCCAACCTACATCCATCCACTTTCAACAAGTGCTGAAGGTCAGGCTGTTGTTTTGGATTGGGGCGGAACAAACTACCGGGCTGCAGTAATAAATTTTGCGGGAGGTGTCGCCACCATTACACCTGAAAAGGCGAGTGGACTGGAAATTTCAGCGACAACTTCCCGCGGCTTTTCGCTGCAGGATCTTCTGGCCAAACAATCAGAGTTTGTCAATGAGATCGAACTACCTGCCAAGGCTCCTATCGGCTATTGTTTTTCATATCCGGCTGAATGTTTGCCAAATGGTGATGCCGAACTGATCAGATGGACCAAAGGAATGGATATCAAAGAGATGATCGGAAATCCGGTAGGAAAGCCTCTTCTTGATGTATTGAATAGTAACGGAAAAGTAGAATTTACAGGAATAAAGGTGATCAACGATACCGTTGCTTCACTGTTTGCCGGTTTAACCAATCCGAAATTTGATGCTTATATCGGTTTAATCGTAGGTACCGGGACTAACATGGCTGCCTTCGTCAATGCCGATCGGATTCCAAAAATCGATCCGGCTCTCAACTGGGAGGGGCTCACACCCGTAAATCTGGAATCGGGAAATTTCAACCCTCCTCATCTGACCAAATATGATGATACTGTCGATGAGAAATCTGACAATAAAGGTTCCCAACGCTTCGAAAAAGCGGTTTCCGGAATGTACATCGGACAAATCCTCAGAGAAGTATTCCCTGAAGATGGATATGATGAAACGACTGATGGAAAAGCACTTACTGACTTAATTAACAATTCAGATAAGGAAAAGAAAAAACACGTTAAAGTAGCCAAGGCGATTTATGTAAGATCGGCCAAATTAGTGGCAGCATCACTTGCCGGATTAGTTGATTTGCTGGCAACTCATGATAAAAAAATCAAAAAAGTCAGGATTACCGCTGAAGGAAGCCTCTTCTGGAGTGAAGTATCAGGTTGCAAAGATTACAATAAAGTGGTAAAAGCAACTTTAAAAGAGTTGCTTAGTGAGATGGGGCACAAGAAGATTAAAGTGAATATCGCCAATATCGAAAGCGCCAATTTGATTGGATCAGGAATTGCTGCTCTTTCTTAATTTACTATCGGTTAAACTATTAAAGGGAAGCAGATTTTACTGCTTCCCTTATTTTTTGGCTAAAATCGATTAACTTTGCCCCCCTTATGATCGATTTCTTTTACCATTACGGATTATTCGGGCTTTTTTTCGCCGGCTTTCTTTCGGGTTCAATCTTCCCGTTCAATTCGGAAGCGGTCCTCTCCTTACTGATCTATTCAGGATTTGATGTGACGAGTTCTCTTGTAATGGCTACCGCAGGAAATACATTAGGCGGAGTCTCAATTTACTACCTGGGCTACCTGGGCAAAATGGAGTGGATTGAAAAATATGCCAAGGTTAAGCCGGAAAAAATTCATGCTATACTCCCAGGATTAAAAAGATACGGATCACTTGCAGCTTCACTCTCATTTGTTCCCATTATCGGTGATGTGGTAATCCTCGGATTAGGGTTCTTCCGCATCTCCCCTTTCTTTACAATCTTTTTTATGATTATTGGAAAAATTGCCCGCTATCTTGCCGTGATTGGCTTTATGAAAATGGTGATGTAAACCTTCGAACTGAAATTTTGTTAAATTTGATTTTAAATCTGATTTATGAGAATTGTTATTCAGCGTGTTTCAGAGGCCTCGGTTACTATTGACGGTTCATTGAAATCCTCAATTAAACAAGGGCTACTTGTTCTGGTGGGATTCGAAAGTGAGGATACCCGTGAAGATCTCGATTGGACGATTAAGAAAATTATTCAACTCCGGATCTTCGATGACCCTCAGGGGGTGATGAACCTGTCGGTAAAAGATATTGATGGTGAAATTCTTGCTGTCAGTCAGTTCACACTTCATGCAAAAACAAAAAAAGGGAATCGTCCCTCTTATATTAATGCTGCACCTCCTGAAATTGCGATTCCTCGCTATACCAGTTTTGTGCAAATCCTCTCTGAAAATTTGGGCAAAGCGGTTCAAACCGGCGAATTTGGCGCCATGATGATGGTGCAGCTGATTAACGATGGTCCGGTAACGATCATCATCGACTCGAAAAACAAAGATTTATGACAGATGATATTACACTAAGAGATGCGCAG
The DNA here is from genome assembly GCA_947475715.1 of Prolixibacteraceae bacterium. Lineage (GTDB taxonomy): Bacteria > Bacteroidota > Bacteroidia > Bacteroidales > Prolixibacteraceae > JAAFHB01. The sequence goes on along the minus strand of CANJNY010000002.1, from coordinate 78,198 downwards.
TCAGCCGTTCATGACTGGATTACAACGTATGGTGTCCGATATTTCAGCGAACTTACCAATATGGCAATTCTAACCGAGGAGGTGGGTGAGGTCGCACGGGTTATTGCACGAAAATATGGTGATCAATCCTTTAAAAAGGGTGAGGCCGAAGATAACCTGGCCGATGAACTGTCCGACGTGCTTTGGGTCATTCTATGCCTTGCCAATCAGACCGGGGTAGATTTGACCGATGCCCTGGCAAAAAACATTGCAAAAAAAACTCAGCGCGATCAGGTTCGTCATTTAAATAACGATAAATTAATCGGATAATTATCCAATAACCAAGGTTTTATTTTATAAAAGATCCACCTCACCAGAATTTGAAAATAAACTTCCAATGAACTTTTTATTCGAGACTATTACCCAGAACTTCAATGATAATGAGGTAAATGAATCAGTTGCCGACAGTATTAAAAATTCGGTCAATCTTAAAACCAATCAGTGGTACAAACTGGCACTCTCATGCATCGATCTGACCACCCTGAATTCGACAGACTCCCATCTTCAGGGTGAACAAATTGCCGCCAAAGTTACCGCGTTCCCGGAAGCCTTTCCCGGTTTGCCCAACGTTGCCGCGATATGTGTATACCCCTCAATAGTGGAATCAGTTAAGAAGTCACTTCAGGCAAACGGAGTAAAGCTGGCTTCGGTGTCAGCAGGATTCCCTTCATCACAAACATTTCTGGATGTCAAAGTTCTGGAAACGATGATGGTAGTGGGTATAGGGGCAAACGAAATCGATATTGTGCTTAATCTGGGAAACTTTCTTTCGGAAGATTACCTCTCAGTGTTGCGTGAAATTTCAACCTTAAAAAAATCGTGTGACAGTGCCCATTTAAAAGTGATCCTCGAAACAGGTGCCATAAAGAGTTATTCCGGCATCTGGAGAGCTTCCCTTCTGGCGATGGAGGGGGGTGCCGATTTTATCAAAACCTCAACAGGAAAAATGGAGCCTGCTGCAACACCTGAAGCGGCATGGGTAATGTGTCAGGCAATCAAAAGCTACTTCGAAAAAACCGGAATCAGGGTGGGTTTTAAAGCAGCCGGTGGAATAGTCGAAACATCCGATTCGCTGATCTATATTTCAATTGTAAAAGAGGTGCTTGGAGATGAATGGTTGAATAACACGCTTTTTAGAATCGGGGCCAGCCGTCTGGCAAATAATCTCCTGTCGTCAATTAAAGGAGAAAAGGTGCTCTATTTTTAGAAATTAATTTACGCGCGAAATAATGTAATTGATGTATTCAACAAGGGCTGTTTTCACTTCAGAATCAGGATAATGTGTTAGCTGGCTGATCGCTTTGTCCTTATATTGATGCATAACCTGTTCAGCATATTTAAACCCTCCGTTCAACGCTACAAACTCTCTCACTTCACGAAGGTCATCGGCTGTTTTTGTCCGTTTCCTTACAATCTTAAGAATTCGTGATTTTTCACTACTACCAACATGATTTAAAGCGTGAATTAAGGGAAGTGTAATTTTCTTTTCGTGAAGATCATTCCCGGTCGGCTTTCCAATCAGATTGGACTTTTGGTAGTCAAAGAGATCATCCTTAATCTGAAAAGCCATTCCGGCATGTTCACCTAAAAGCCTCATCTGCTCTATGATTTCGGTGTCAGTGGTTACAGAACAGGTTCCCACGGCTGCACTCGTGGCAAGTAACGAAGCTGTTTTCTTCCTGATAATTTCAAAATAAACCTCTTCCGTAATATCAAGCTTCCGGGCTTTTTCAATTTGAAGAATCTCCCCTTCACTCATATCTTTAACTGCGGTACTGATATGACCAAGTATATCATAATCTTTGTGATCAATAGACCAAAGCAAACCCTTAGCCAGAATAAAATCACCAACAAGTACCGCAATCTTATTTTTCCAAACGGCATTCACCGAAAAAAAACCGCGTCGCTGATACGAATCGTCCACAACATCATCATGAACAAGGGTTGCGGTATGCAATAATTCAATCGTCAACGCAGCATGATAGGTTCGCTGATTAAATTGGCCATTTAATTTTGCGGTCAAAAAAACAAGCATTGGTCGCATCTGCTTCCCCTTGCGTCGCAAAATATAGTTAATAATATTACTTAAAAGGGGTAAATCACTCTTTGTCGCTTTCTTAAAAAACGGCTCAAAATTTACAAGCTCCTCTCGAATTGGGGAAATTATCAGCTCTTTAGATGACATGCTTTAAAAATTGTACGCTTAACCTATTTTACAACCGGCCAAAGTTAAACATTAATTTTACTTCAACGTGATTGAGGTTTCCCAATGTAAAATGTAAAATACATTTTAATTTTTTGTAGTTTTGATTCCGTCTAAATTAATTATTTGTCATGAACCGATTATTTCTGCTTGATGCCTACGCATTGATCTATCGCTCCTATTTTGCCTTCATTAATGCACCCCGCGTCAATTCCAAAGGGCTCAATACCTCAACGATGCTGGGGTTTGTAAATACGTTGGAAGAAATACTCAAAAAAGAAAAACCGACCCATTTAGCGATCGCCTTCGATATGCATGGGCCCACATTCCGACACGATATGTTTCCGGAGTACAAGGCCCACCGTGATGAAATGCCCGAAGATATCCGGAAATCGATTCCATATATTCGCGAAATCATCAAAGGTTATCATATTCCGATCATCGAAAAAGCGGGCTTCGAAGCCGATGATGTAATCGGCACCTTGGCAAAAACAGCTGAAAAAGCGGGTTTTCAGGTTTATATGGTAACCCCCGACAAAGATTATGCGCAGCTGGTATCGAAGAATATCTTCATGTATAAACCCAAAAGATCAGGAAATGAAATGGAGATTCTGGGAGTGGAACAGGTTTGTGAAAATTTTCAGATCCAAAATCCATTGCAGGTCATTGATGTTTTAGGTCTTATGGGTGATACCGCTGATAATATTCCCGGTTGCCCGGGGATTGGCCCAAAGACAGCCATGAAGCTTGTAGGTGAATTTGGAAGTGTTGAAGGGGTCTATCAGAATATTGGCAAATTGAAGGGAAAGCAGAAAGAGAGCCTTGAACAATTTGAAGAACAGGTTCGCATGTCACGAAAACTGGCCGAAATAATCCTTGATGTACCGGTCGAATTTAACGAGCAGGATCTTGCCCTCTCTAAACCAGATGTTACTAAATTACGTGAGATATTTCTTGAACTTGAATTCAGGACCCTGGCCGAGCGGATTCTGCCGGCACCAAATAAAGTTGTCGAACCGCCTCCGGCATTCGAACAGGGAACACTTTTCAGTATGGGGGAACAAACCCAAAGTGAGGTTCCCGGAGTTCATACCAATATCAGATCAACAAATCACAACTATAAACTCGTTGATTCGGAAGAAAAAGTAAAAGAGCTGATCAAAAATCTTGGGCAACAAAACTCCTTTTGTTTTGATACCGAAACAACCGGTTTGGATACCTATTCCGATCAGCTGGTCGGATTATCGTTTTCATATAAAACAGGGGAGGCCTTTTATGTTCCGGTTCCGGCCGATACGAAAAAAGCATTGACCCTTGTTCAGGAATTTAAGGAGGTGTTTGCCAACGAAACCATTCTGAAAATCGGACAGAATATGAAATTCGATATTCTGATCCTTTCCCATTATGATATTCAAATAAAAGGTGATTACTTCGATACCATGGTCGCCCATTACCTGGTTCAGCCCGATCTTCGGCATAACCTTGATTACCTAAGCGAAATATACCTTGGATATAAAAAAGTTGCCACCGAAGAACTGATCGGCAAACGGGGGAAAAACCAGTTGACCATGCGACAGGTTGATCTTGAACTAATTAAGGAATATGCCTGCGAAGATGCCGACATTACCTTTCAGCTTAAAGAGTTATTAGATCAGGAGCTCATTAAAGGTGAAGTGAAAGATCTCTTTACCCGGGTGGAAATGCCACTCTTAAAGGTACTGGTCCAAATGGAGCTGGCAGGATTGAAAATTAATCCCAAAGTACTTGACGATTATGCAATCATATTACGTGATCAGATCGTTGAACTCGAAAACAGTATCATTGAATTGGCAGGAGAATCATTTAATATATCATCACCAAAACAACTGGGATATATCCTCTTCGACAAGTTAATGCTCGATCCCAAAGCGAAAAAAACCAAGACCAAACAATATTCTACCGGTGAAGAGATTCTTGTGAATTTACAGGATAAACATCCGATTATTAATAAAATACTCGAACATCGGGGTTTGAAAAAACTCCTCTCTACTTATGTGGAGGCCCTCCCAAAACTGATCAATCACAAAACGGGAAAATTACACACTTCATTCAATCAAACGATTGCTGCAACGGGTCGTTTAAGTTCTACCAATCCAAACCTTCAGAATATACCAATCAGGGACGAGGCTGGCCGCGAAATCAGAAAAGCATTTATTCCCAGCGATAATGAACATACTTTCTTGTCTGCTGACTACTCTCAGATTGAACTGCGAATTATGGCTGCCGTTTCAGGAGATGGTGTAATGACAGAGGCATTCCGAAATGGTGAAGATATTCACTCGGCTACTGCTTCGAAGATTTTCGATGTGCCACTTGGTGAAGTCACCTCGGATATGCGCCGTAAAGCCAAAACTGCCAATTTCGGAATCCTTTACGGTATTTCAGCTTTCGGACTCTCACAACGGCTCAATATTCCCAGGGGAGAAGCCAAACAGCTTATTGATGATTATTTTGCCAATTTTTCGATGGTTAAAAATTATATGGATAGTCAGTTAATTCTGGCCCGCGAAAGGGGTTATGTCGAAACGATTATGGGAAGGAGGCGATATCTGGCAGATATCAATTCGGCAAACGCCGCGGTAAGAGCTTTTGCAGAGCGAAATGCAATCAACGCTCCCATTCAGGGTTCAGCCGCCGATATTATTAAAGTGGCTATGATTAACATCAATAAGCAGTTTGAAGAGATGGGTTTGCAATCAAAGATGATACTCCAGGTACATGATGAGTTAAACTTTGATGTACTCAAGAGTGAACTTGAGGTGGTAAAACAGGTCGTAAAACAGGAGATGGAGAATGCGGTAAAACTTAATGTGCCACTTGATATTGAGATGGATGCAGCAGAAAACTGGCTCCTTGCACACTGATTCTAAACCAATGCTATAACTGTTATATAACATGAAAATTCGTTGTTGGGTGAAATAAAAAAACCACTATGTTTGCAGAACGGATCAGAACGGATTTTTCGCAATAGCCAGATCGGTTGTATTGGGTATAAAATTAAGTGCGGATTTGCAGACAATCATATTCTTTTAAACACATTATACATAACGCAACAGAACAGTAATAATAACTTGCGTTTTTGGATTGAACCCTAATACACAATGAACATTAAGAATTTTATTCTTCGGGTGATCAATGGATCAAACTCCCGGATTTGGATGATGACCTTCGGTGCGATACTATGCCTGGTCTTTCTTGGAACCTTTAACAAGGTATCTACCTCTACCTCAACCGACACCTATTGCATGTCGTGCCATGTTCATCCCTGGGCAGAGCAGAGCTGGAAACTCTCCCCACATCACAATAACAGAACCGGCGTTTCAGTTCGTTGCGTAGAGTGTCACTTACCACCTCAGGGTGAAGGATACCTGCTTGCAAAAGCAAAACATGGAGCTGCCGATGTTTATGGATATCTGTTTAAAGACAGCTCCAAAATAAACTGGGAATCGAAACGATTACTCGAAAATGCCAAAAGTTTCACCTACGAAAGTTCATGCATCAAATGTCACTCAAACCTGTTTCCTGTGACCTTATCGGTTAATGGAAGCAATGCCCACATGGCATATATCAGTGCAAAAGCAGATCCGAAGGCAGATCCAAAACCCAATTGCATTAACTGTCATTTGAATGTCGGACATTTCGACAAGAACGCAAAACACGAACACGATACTAATTTTGGGGTCAATGCAGCTGCAAGTGAAGTAAAATTCACCACCGCGACAAAGGTCGAAAAATTTGAAAACTTCACAGAAAAAATCCCTGGATCAACAGTAGCCTTCGACATGGTGGCAATCCCCGAAGGAACCTTTAATATGGGAAGTCCCGATAATGAACCACTGCGCAAATCGGATGAAGGGCCGGTACGAAAAGTAAAGGTTTCGAAATTCTGGATGGGAAAAATTGAAGTCTCATGGAATGAATACCTTGCCTTCTTTATGGCTACGGCATCGCAGGGAAGAACTGAAGGACAAGTACTTAAAAATGTAAATGTAGATGCAGTAACAGGTCCTACTCCTCCATGGGGCGCTCCCGATCAGGGTTGGGGTAAAGGAACAAGACCTGCCATCACAATGTCTTGGAAGGCAGCAAATACCTATTGTATTTGGCTCTCGAAAGTCACAGGTAAAAAATATCGCCTTCCAACTGAAGCCGAATGGGAATATGCCTGTCGCGGAAATACTTCAACTCCCTATTTCTTTGAGGGCGATCCAAAAAAATTCACTTCAAAAGGTCTGCTCCACAAAATTTTCGGACCAGACACAACGAATATAAATTCACATGTTGTCTATATGGTCAATAGTTTATCCAAGACCAAGGACCCGGCCCAGGTAAAAGCGAACCCTTTTGGCCTGCAGAACATGGTTGGAAATATTGCTGAATTCTGTTCAGATTTCTACTCCCCCGAGGCCTATAAAAATGGCACTGGTCTGATTGTAAATCCCAAAGGGCCTGAATCGGGACAGGAGCACGTGATCAGGGGTGGTTCATTTAAGAGCGATGCAAAAGATGTGAGAAGCGCCGCGAGGGATTTTACAAAAACTCAGGCCTGGCTCTCTACCGATCCGCAGATGCCTAAGAGTGTCTGGTGGTATTCCGATTGTATTGATAATGGATTCAGAATAGTATGTGAGGCGGATAGCATAAAATGAAGCAATGAAGAATGAAAAAATTAAAATAGAATGGAAAACAATTCAAAAAATATCAACAGAAGAAAATTCCTCGGAGCAACTGTCTTAGCAGGAATAGGTGTTGCCGGTGCAAGTGCAGTACTCTCGTCATGTTCAAAAAAATTGGATAATTCAGCCTTAGGATTACCCCCGATTCTCAAAGGTGCCCCAAAGGGGAAAAAGCTCCGCGCAGGTCTTGTCGGAACAGGAAACAGAGGAACCGGGGCAGCTATAAATTTTATCAGTGCAGGTCCTGATCTTGAAATTATTGCGCTGGCCGATGTTTTTCAGGATAAAATTGACAATTGCCGTAAACGATTTGCCTCATTCGATCTTCCTATTCCCGAAGAAAATTGCTTCGTCGGATTTGATGCCTACAAAAAATTAATGGCTATGCCAGATATTGATGTTGTAATCCTGGCTACTCCCCCACAATTTCGTCCCGAACACTTCCTCGAAGCGATTACCAATAAAAAACATTGCTTTATCGAAAAACCGGTTTGCGTCGATCCTGTCGGCGCACGCCTGATGATCGCCACCGCAAAAAAAGCCGAAGCACTCGGACTTTGCGTGGTAACCGGCACCCAACGACGTCACCAGGAAGATTATATCGAAACCTACAAACAGGTTGCCAACGGAGCAATCGGAAAATTAACCTCAGCAAAAGCATTCTGGAACCAGGAACACGTCTGGTTTCGAACCCGCGAAGAGGGGTGGAACGACATGGAGTATATGATCAGGAACTGGAATAACTTCTGCTGGCTTTGCGGCGATCATATTCTTGATACACACGTACATAATATCGACGTTATAAACTGGTTCATGGGTAAGCATCCTGAAAAAGCAATTGGTTACGGCGGTCGTGCACGCAGAATAACCGGTGATCAGTATGACTTTTTCAGTATTGACTTCGACTACGGCAATGGGGTAAGTTCTCACAGCATGTGCCGTGAATTAGATAGTTGCGCCAATGGAACAGGTGAATTAATCAATGGAACAGAAGGTTATACCAACTGTATAAATACAATATGGAATCTCGATGGAAGTGTAAAATGGAAGTTCGAATATCCTAAGGACGAAAACGGGAATACAATGAACACCTTGAAGATTTCCCCTTATGTTCAGGAACACATGCACCTGGTTTATGCAATCCGAACCGGAAACTATGTGAATGAAGCCGAACGAACTGCAATATCAACACTTACTGCTATCATGGGACGCACCGCAGCATATACCGGGCAGTTAATCACCTGGGATGCAATATTGAAATCAGATATGGACCTGGGACCGAAAAAAGTTGAATTTGGACCTGTGGATATGGTGTTCGAAACACCTGTCGCAGGAACTGACCCACATATTTAAATATCAAATCCTTTACAACCACTAAAATTAACAACGATGTTAGACAAATCTACCAGAAGGAATTTTCTGAAACGATCAGCAACCGTAGCTACCGGCGCTTTGATCCTCCCACAGATTATACCTTCAACTGCTTTGGGCATGGGAGGAAAACTTCCGCCAAGTGACAGAATTGTAATGGGAGCTATCGGTGTCGGATCCCAAGGGACCAGCAACATGGGGCAATTTTTGGAATTTAAACAAGTACAATTCGTCTCAGTTTGTGATGTTGATGCAAAACACGCAGCAAATGCCAAGGGTATGGCTGATAAACTCTACAAAAATAAAGATTGCCGCAGTTACGACGATTACCGTGAATTCCTTGAAAAAGAGAAACTCGATGCGGTAACTATTGCATTGCCTGACCACTGGCACGGACTTATTTACACTGCAGCGGCAAACAAAAAACTCGATGTATATGGCGAAAAACCAATCTGTCGTACTATAAAAGATGGTCAAACCATTGTAAATGCCGTTAAGAAAAATAATATTATCTGGCAAACCGGAAGCTGGCAACGGTCTCAGGCGAACTTCCATCATGCTGTGGAATTGGTCAGAAACGGACGAATCGGAAAAATAACACATATTGAAGTTGGATTACCCAATGGAAACAAAGGTATCGGAACACCTCCGGTCAAAGAGGTGCCCGCTGAACTCAATTGGGAAATGTGGCTCGGACCGGCACTTAAAGTTCCTTACCGCGGTGTAAGCCACTGGGACTGGCGATGGATGCTTGATTATTCCGGCGGTCAGCTTACTGATTGGGCAGGACATCATATCGATATCGCGAACTGGGGTGCCGAACTTGAACATACCGGACCAGTTGAAATTTCAGGCGAAGGAGTCTATCCCCGAGATGGAATCTTCAATGTACCTGTTGAATATGACTTCCTTTGCAAATATGCCAATGGTATCGAAATGAGGGTTGCAAACAGCGCACGTCTCATTCACGGCGGAGGTGCAACGTGGTATGGCGAAAAAGGATGGATCAATGTTGACCGGGGAAGAATTGAAGCTTCTGATCCTAAAATTCTCCAGGAGGTAATTGGACCTAATGAAATACAGATCTACAAAAGTGACAACCACTGGCAAAACTTCCTCGAGTGCGTCAAATCACGAAAAGAAACAATCACACCTATTGAAGTCGCTTACCGCGCAATTTCTGTAGCACTCCTGGGCGAAATCGCCATGACAACCGGACAAAAAATCCAATGGGATCCTGCAAAAGAGGAAATTATCGGAAATCCATCTGCAAGTCGCCTTCTGAGCAGACCATACCGTCAACCCTGGAGCTTACCCACAATTTAATCTAAAACTCAAATGAAGAAACAATATCTGATAGTACTGGTTTTCGCAGGATTATTAACCGTCTTCAACGCATGCCAAAAACAGAATGGGGCTGCTTACAAAGCGTTAATTGTTACCGGGCAAAATAACCATAACTGGAAAACCAGTTCTCCAATTCTTAAACAATTGCTCGAACAAACCGGTCTGTTTTCTGTCGAAATTGCCCAATCTCCCGAAAAAGGGGGAGATATGAGTACTTTTAATCCCAATTTTTCGAAATTCAACGTCGTGGTTATAGACTATAACGGCGATTCATGGTCCGAAAAAACAAAAACTGCCTTTGTTGATTATGTCAATAACGGCGGAGGTGTTGTATCCTACCACGCAGGGGATAATACCTTTCCCGAATGGAAAGAGTATAACCTGATGACCGGTTTAGGCGGATGGGGCGACCGGACCGAAAAGGACGGCCCTTATATGTATTACAGACATGATTCCCTGATCGTTGACTCATCAATTGGCAGAGGCGGAGCCCATGGAAAAAGGCACGAATATGAGATGAATGCCCGGAACTCGGAACATCCGATAATCAAAGGATTACCAAAACGGTGGATCCATGGGGCAGATGAACTATATGCACAACTGCGCGGACCGGGAAAAAATATGGAAATCCTTGCTACTGCCTATTCAGATACCGCAAAAGGTGGAACAGGACGCGATGAACCCTTATTGATGACTATTACTTACGGCAAAGGAAGAATATTCCATACAGCATTAGGTCATGCCGACGAAGGTGGAGGTCCGGCTTTGCAATGTGTCGGATTTATTACAACATTCCAACGTGGAGCCGAATGGGCCGCTACCGGAAATGTCACCCAAAAAGTACCTTATGATTTCCCAACTCAGACCGGATCATCATTAAGGCCTGACTTTAAAGTACTAACTTTTGAAGACGATCTTACAAAAATTGCGCAGTACGATATCTCTAAAAGCACGAAGTATTATTCCGATTTACAAAGTCATATTCGCTATGAGGCCAAAACTCCTGCAGATTATCAGGCGTTCGAAAAACAAATCATCAAGGTACTTGAAAGCACTGAAGCTACCGATGACGGGAAAAAATTACTACTGCGCGAAATAAGCTGGATGGGATCAGACTTAAGTGTACCGGTTATCAAAGAACTCGCAAAAAACGATAAATTAAAAGATGTGGCCGAATACGCTCTGGCTCGTCTGCAACCTTTAAAATAAGACTTAAAATTACCTGGCAACTGGCAACTGGAAGAACTCCTGCTTGAGAAATTCACCTTTTTCATAAAATGAACAAGAATAAATGACTCTCAGATAAGAACTTACTCCCAGCCGCCAGTTGCCAAAAGTCAACACCCTCTCCTTTTCAAATTACAATCTCTTCACAAACACAGCGCGTTCATACCTCCTAAAACCAAATAAAATGACCAATCTCAACAGACGGAATTTTATTAAACTCACCTCCACTATCGGTGCTGCCGCGATTGCAGTTCCAACAATTATTTCAGCCTGTGCCCGCGGGAAGAACGGACATGTTGCACCCTCCGATCGGGTTAACCTCATGTTCATAGGTTCCGGAAACCAGGCGATGAATGACCTCAACGATTTTCTGACCGATAAACGGGTTCAGATCACCGGAATTTGTGATGTCAATAAGCAAAGTACCGGTTACTGGGACGGAAGAGTGGGAGGACGAGAGATTGGCCTGAAACTGGTAAACGATTATTATTCCAAGCTTCAAGGTAAAAATTACAATGGATGCAAAGGCTTCGAAGACTTCAGAGAGGTGATTGCACGAAAAGATGTTGATGCCGTGGAGGTTGTACTCCCTGACCATTGGCATTCAATTCCGGTTTTGATGGCAGCAAAAGCCGGAAAAGATATTTATTGCCAAAAACCTCTGGCCCTTACAATACCTGAAGGTAGGGCAATGGCCAATGCAGTTAAAAAATATGGCACAGTCTTTCAAACCGGAAGTCAGCAACGCTCAGACGAGAACTTCAGACGCGTTTGCGAACTGGTGCGAAATGGAAGAATTGGAAAGTTGTTAACCGTCGAATGCGGCCTTCCATCCGGTACGCCCGACTATGGACGAACTGGAAACCTCACCAATACCATTCCGGTTCCTGAAGGTTTTGATTACAACACCTGGCTGGGGCCGGCACCCGAAGCCCCTTATTGTCCGGCCCGAACTCACGTAAACTTTCGCTGGGTACTCGATTACTCCGGAGGGCAGGTAACCGACTGGGGTGGCCATCACCCCGATATCGCCCAGTGGGGAATGGGTACCGAACATACCGGACCGGTAAAAATTCAAAATGCCAAAGCCGAATGGGCTGTCCACCCAATCTGGAATACAGCCACTGAATACTACTTCGAATGTATCTATGCCAATGGAGTCAAACTCATTATATCAAATAAAGTTGCCGGCGGAGTTACCTTCAGGGGATCTGAAGGATGGGCCCGTGCAAACCGCGGTAACCACCAGGTATTTCCTGAAAGCCTGAAAGAGACGGTGATCGCCCCTTCCGAAATTCATCTCTACAAAAGTGACGACCATTTCCGAAACTTCATCGATTGCGTCTACTCACGAAAGGAGACTATTGCTCCCGCTGAAATTGGTCACCGATCCATAACAATGTCTCACCTTGGAAATATTGCGATGAAACTTCAGCAAGACCTTGACTGGAATCCTGTAACTGAGCAATTCTTAAACAACGACATTGCAAATAGTATGCTCCATCGGAATATGAGGGAGCCTTGGGCATCCATCTACAAAGAGCATCTTGTTTAACCGAATATAATATGAAAAGATGAAAAGAATAAGGATAGTGTCGTTTATTCTGGCCGTAATAGTATCTCTGCCATTAGCAGCAAAAACGCCAGGTAGTAGGTCTGATAAATCCTATACGGACAAGAAATTTTATTTCGCAACATGGGGTGATCCGGGTGCAGGCCCAGAAGAGGCAAAACAGGCCTGGATGTCTAAAATGGCTAAAGCAGGAATTACAGATATTCTCCCCGGGGGAGGCGTTGATCAGCTAAAAGATTTAATCCGGATTGCCACCCCTTATGGAGTAAGAGTCCATGCCTGGCACTGGATGATGAATGTTGGCGGGGCTAAAGAGTGCCGCGATAATCCCGACTGGTACTCGGTAAATGCACTGGGTCAGAGCTGTATGGATTACCATCCATATGTGGGTTATTACAGTTTTTTGAGCCCTTTCTCCCCGGGTGCCCGCGAGTATGTCAAAAAGGGGGTGAGAGAGATTGCCAAAATAAAAGGACTTGCATCGGTCCATTTCGACTATATCCGGTATGTCGATGCGATTCTTGGGGCCGACCTTCAAAAAAAATACAAACTTAATGGCAAACCTCTGGTTCAGGATCGTATATTTCCTGAATTCGACTTCGATTATCACCCTCTCGCCAGAAAAGAATTCAAGGAAAAATTCGGTATGGATCCAATGGATTTGCCAGACAAGGAAGAGAACCCAGCATGGAAACAATTCCGTATGGATAAAATCACCTCTCTTGTTGAAGAGTGCGTTCAAATCTGTCACCAGGAGGGAACCAAAGCCTCAGCTGCAGTCTTCCCATTTCCCGAGCTGGCCCGCGAATATGTGCGCCAGGACTGGAGTCACTGGAACCTCGATCTCTTCTTCCCTATGGCCTATAAAGGAGACCACCAGGGAAATATGGGCTGGGTGGGATTCGCAACAAAACAAGGAGTACGTGAGATGAAACCTGGACAACTCCTCTTCACCGGTGTGGCTGTAGGAGATTACGGTGATAATATGGCCGATTTCGAAGAGGCAATCAGACAGGCACATGATAACGGCGCCATCGGAATTACATTCTTCCACGCCAATGCCCTAAACGATAAACATCTGGAAATTATCAAAAAATACGACCAACTCTACAATAAAAAGTAACTTAAATTTGTACCTACTTAATATTTATACACCCGGTAACCTTATTTAATATGCTCTCTATCGTTATCCCCATTTACAATGAAGAAGGATTGATCGACGATCTGGTGAAACGGACAGTCTCTGCACTGGAAGCGTTTACCAGTGATTTTGAGATCCTGTTTGTGGATGACGGAAGCGAAGACAAAAGCCTCCAATATCTGTTAAACTGGCAAAAAAACTATTCCAACATCAAAATATTATCCCTTTCTAAAAATTTCGGACATCAGGCTGCATTCACTGCAGGACTTGAACATGCTTCAGGTGAGATCATTGGGATGATGGATGGAGATTTGCAGGATCCTCCTGAGCTGTTTCAGGAGATGTACCGGAAAATCAGGGAGGAAAATTTCGATATTATAAGCGGAAAGCGTAGTGGCCGTAAAGGAAAAAACAGCCGCAATTTCTATACCTTCCTTTTCCATCGGCTGTTTAAGAATGTTGCCGTGATCCAAAACATGGAGAACACCGGAAATTTTTCCCTGATGAAAAGAGAAGCAATGGATGCCCTGCTAAGAATGAAAGAAAAAGTGAGGTATCTACCGGGCCTCCGTACCTATATAGGATTCAAACAAGGATATGTAGAATATATCAGGGAAGAACGGATGGAAGGTGAACCTAAAATGAGCCTGGCCAAATTGTTCATTCTTGCTGCCGATGCCATTTTCTCCTTCTCGAGATTACCTATCCGGTTGACCTTAACCCTGGGACTGATCGGCACCATCGTATTTATGTGCGCCGGTATCTATGTGCTTATTGCAAAAATATTTGGCTTTGCAATAAGTGGCTGGTCCTCTACACTATTGAGTATCTATTTTCTGGGTTCGATCCAATTGGTTTCACTCGGCATAGTGGGCGAATATGTATACCGGATTTATAAGGAATCACAAGACAGACCCCTCTATTTCGTTCAGAAATTCTATAAAGCAAATGATACAATATAAGAATCATTTGATTTAAATAAATGAATAGTAGCCGCTTAAAATATCTATTTATTGGAATTGCCACCCTGCTCCTGCTAATTATGCTCAAAGGTGGCAGGGATGCCGGAATTTCAGGGGACGAATACCTGCATTACAATCAATCGGTATCGGTCTATAACTATTTCGCTTCATTGGGTAAGGACACCGCTGCCCTTAATACCCCCAATACCCATCTCAAATATTACGGCCAGTCCTACGATAACCTGACTACCATATTAATCAGGTGGTTTAGTATTGATGATATCTTTCTTTTTCGTCATTTATCTTGCTCTTTAGCAGGATGGGTTGCAATCGTGGTTACAGCCTTCTTTGCAATCTGGCTCGAAGGATATATCGCCGGAATCCTCGTACTTCTGCTGTTCGCCCTCTCCCCCACTTTCCTGGGTCATGCACAAAATAATCTCAAAGATATCCCCTTTGCGCTAAGCTATATAGCAGCACTATTCTTTACCCTAAAACTCTTCTTCCATAATAACAAACCTAAAACGTATACCGCAATCTTACTGACGCTAAGTATTGCCCTTTCAATAAGCATCCGATCAGGAGGTTTAATCCTGATCTGCTATCTTTTTCTCTTTCTAATACTTTTTAATTATTACATATATCAGAAAAACAACAATTTCAACTGGATTTTATCCCTAAGACAATTAGCGACAATTGTAATTATTTCAATTACGGCTTTAATGCTGAGTCTGATCTTATGGCCTTATGCCTTGCAGAATCCAATTCATAATGTCCTCAAATCGTATGAGGTAATGTCACAATTTCCGACAACAATAAGGCAGGTGTTCGAAGGAAAAACAGAATGGTCTGATCTCATGCCATGGTACTATTTACCTAAATATATGGTAATTACTATTCCATTGATTGTTTTTTCCGGAGTTGTGGCATTTGTTGCACTAACAAAAAAAATCATTAGCCACGAAAATTTATTGAAATACGGATTCTTGATCTTCTCTGTTCTGTTCCCGATTATCTTTGTGATTTATGAGAAATCGAATCTCTACGGCGCATGGAGACACTTCCTGTTTGTCTATCCGTCGATAATCCTCCTTTCAGCTATCGGTCTTTTCTATTTATTTAAATATCTAAATAGTAAATATGTAAAGATTATACTACTCATATTCTCCCTGGGCTTGGTAATCCATCCGTTAAAATTTATGCTTCTGAATCACCCATATTACTATATGTATTACAATCAATTGGTGGGTGGCCTCAACGGAGCTTATGGAAAATACGAAACTGACTATTACTACAACACCATCCGCGATGGTTCTGATTGGCTTACAAAATATCTGGAATTAAATAAACAGGAAGGAGCTGTTAAAATTGCAACTAACTTCTCAGCCAACTGGTACTTCCGTAATCAGAATAATGTTCAGACCAGTTACTGCCAATATGATCAACGCAGTCAAATCGACTGGGATTATATGATCGTATCCAACAGTTATATTCCGGCAGAACTGCTGCAAAATAAAAACTGGCCTCCAAAAAAGGCCATTCATGTTATTTATGCAGATAAAGTTCCGGTTGGGGCCGTTCTTAAACGCGAGACAAAACTTGACCTGTTGGGATATGAGGCCCTATTAAAGGGGGAAATCCCAAAATCAACAAAATTATTTAATGATGCACTGAAAATTAATGCACAGGATGAATTAATCTTTTATAATTTTGCCACTGCACTTGTAAAAGAGGGAAAAATTGACAGTGCAAGAGTGGTGCTGGAATCAGCCTTAAAAATCAATCCCGGATATGAACCGGTTTTGATGTACCTGGGTAATATTGCGCTAACGCAGAATAATCCCAGGAAAGCGATTGGGTATTATGAAACCCTTTTGGGCTGTAACCGAAAATATAATGAGGCCTATGTCGCTCTTTCAAAATTACTGATGGATAGTGATATGGCAAAAGCAAGAGGTTTGCTAAAAACCTGTTTAACAATGAATCCTGGTTATAAACCTGCAATAATATCACTTGCAGATTCGTATCGGAAGTCAAATCCTGAGATTGCAAAAAAATATGATGAACTCGCAAACAAGTATAAATAGTAAATTTAATAATGAAAGTATGAAAAAAACAATTTTAATGTTCATGATGGCAGGAATCTTATTCCTGAGCGGCTTAGGTGTTGCTTTGGCACAAACTACACCTGCTGCAAAAAAAGATTCAGTAAATGCGGATAAAGCAGCAAAACCTGTATTCTATAATGCAGCTGCCGAAGAAGAAACTTCAAAAGGATGCTGCACTACAACCTGGCTATTGGTTGGAGGTGCAGTAGTTGTCCTTGGAGGCGCTGCCTATTTTCTGACAAAGAAAAAGAAATAATAAAAACAACAGGCGATTAAAAATCGCCTGTTGTTTTTATTCGCGATTGAAAATCGCGGGACCTGGGTCAGGCGAATTGTATTCGCCTTTTTGGTAAATGATGAATTATTATTTACGCGATTGAAAATCGCAGCACCCAATTAATACACCTTCAACAACCCCGGATGATTTCCGGTGATACTCCGTCCACCGTGCGGAGTTACTACAAATGAATTCTCAATCCCAACCATCCCGATTCGGTGAATCCCCTTCTTCGGCTCAACGGCAAAAACCATCCCTTGCTGAATCGGCTCATCAAAACCATTGGCTATCACAGGCATTTCATCGATTGTAAGACCGATCCCATGACCAAGAAACTTCACTTTACGTGTCCCAAATCCCATAAAGTTTTCGAGAAACACAGGGCTTAATTCTCCTAAAATCTCATTATAGATCACCGAGGGGATTGAACCCGGTTTTAGCATCGATGCTATTTTATTCTGAATATCAACACATTGTAAATGAATCTGAATCGCCTCATCGGGTAACGACTTTCCAAACATATAGGTCATTGTTTTGTCGGTATGATACCCTTCGATTCCGCAAGCCACATCCACAAAAACCAGGTCGCCTTTAAGCAATTTCCGGTCGCGGCTCCCATGAATCGGAACAGCCGGTGACATCCCGTAATTTCCACCCGGACCATTAAAGGAAGTGGGAAAAATGGAACTCTCCCCAAAGGCGATCTGTCCAAGAATTGATTCCGTATCAAACATCCCAAAACGGGCAACCCCATGATGCCCCTCATGAATTAAAGTAGAATAGAGATCGCTGAAGAACTCCAATTCACTCATCCCCTCCCTCAAAAGACCAGGTACCAGCTCCTCGGTAACCCGCTGATGGATCTTTCCCGACTCTTCCATCAACGCCAGTTCATAGTTACTCTTGATCGACCGGATCTTACTAATCTGTAAATCTGCCGATTCAACTATCGAAAATGGAAAATATTTCTGAAACCGCTGTAACATGGCTATCGGAACAATCTCCTTCTCCAAATAAACCGTATCGGGAAGATTTTTCATCGTAACGGCGGCATCGCGGTAGCTCTCCATAGGTTTGATAACGGGAAACAACGACTCCTCCGCAGCCCGCTCATAACTTCTGCGTACCCAATAGACGGCATCGTCATTTCGTGGGATAAATAATACCCCCTCCTGCATGGTTCCTGTAAAATAATAAACATTGATCTTGCTAAATACAGCAGTAATCTCCCAGGAGGGATAATCGTGATCCATCTGTTTTCTAAAACGGGCTATCCGCGAATTCAACTCTTTTAAGGGGACTCTTACTTGCATCAATTATATTTTATAAACCTGACAGGTTTTAAAAACCTGTCAGGTCTGAATCATTTATTTCACCTTAATCTTAAACGCCCACGCATAACTGCATGAAGTCGGACGCGCCTTCTGCCGTGGATAAGTAATTGTTAAACCATTTGTGGCATCCCATTTCCAATTAAGGTCTCCGGGAACACCAAGCATCGTGATTTTCGAACCCTCAACCGGCTTCACCGATTTCAGTTTAAACTCCTCACCCTGCCATTTAAGAAAAATAGCATAAACATAATCTCCCTTTGAGGTAAAACAGGCATCCCCCTCCAGCTGTTTAACCTTCCAGTAACGGGTGCCATAAATAGCTTCACCATTAGTTTTTAACCATTCCCCCAGTTTTAAAAGAGGATATTGCTCGTATTCCGGAATCTGTCCGGCAGCTGTCGGCCCAACGTTGATATCGAAATTGCCGTTGTGACTCACCCCCTTAATCACCTTATCAATAAACTGCTTCGGCGACAGACAGTCTTGCGGATCAGTGTCCTGATTATACCCAAATGTCTTGGCAATCCCCTGCCAGTACGACCAATTGTGGGAAAGTAAACCTTCGCTACCTTTCTCTCCGTCATATTCAACATTATACAAATCTCCATGTTTCCCCCGCTCATCTTTTCCAAACCGGTCATTCACAAAAACCTCCTGATTCCTTTTTGCAGCCTCATTGTAATACCATGCAACTACCTGCTTCATCTTCCAGAACGATTCGGGGTGGTCCCACTCGCCATCAAAATACATGAAGTCAGGATGATAAAGATCTATAAGCTCCTTGATCTGCAGAACCATAAAATCATCAACATAGTTATTTACCTTCTTCAAACCGGCATAAGGAATATCTTTACCTGTATAAAGTGGATTATACCATTCGTAAAGTGAGTAATAAAATCCAACTTTAAGGTTCTCTTTACGTCCAGCCTCAACAAACTGACCCAGCAAATCTTTGTGCGGACCCATCTTCATCGCATTACGGTCCGTATATTTTGAAGGCCATAAACAGAAACCGTCATGATGCTTGGAGGTGATAAACATATAATTTGCCCCCATGTTTTTGGCAAACTTTGCCCATTCAGAGGGGTTATAGTTTTCAGCTCTCCATTGCGGTATAAAATCATCATAGGTAAAATTTGCCCCATAATTATCACGATGGTAATCAACAGCAGGACTCCCCTTCTCGTGCATGCGGTTTCCGTACCATTCGGCATACGAAAGTCCATTCTCACGAGGCGCCCAGGCCGGAACAGCGTAAACACCCCAGTGCATGCTGAGTCCGATTTTGGCATCATCATACCAGGACGGCATTTTATGGGTGTCGAGTGATTCCCAGGTCGCTTTGTAAGGTACCTGTGCCGAAAGCCTTACAACAGCAAACGTGCAAACAGATAAACAAATAAGTAAGTGTAGTTTTAAACGCATAGCTTATGATTAAATATTCCGAAAGGTAAATAAAAATAATACTTATTTAACCCAAACTTTTTCGTATCTTACATGTTCTATTTCAACACATTTAATATTCAAAACTATGAATTACGTAATAACAGGTTCATTGGGAAATATCAGCAAACCCCTTGCTGAGCAGTTGATCGCAGCCGGACACAACGTTACAGTTATCAGTAGCAAGGCCGATAAAACAGAACAGATTGAAGCCATTGGTGCTAAGGCAGCTATTGGTTCTGTCGAAGATGTTGCTTTTTTAACAGAAACATTCAGAGGTGCTGATGCTGTTTACACCATGGTTCCACCAAACTTTGGCAGCAGTAACTGGAAAAAATATATCGCCGGAATCGGTGAAAATTACGCCTCCGCCATTCAGGTCTCCGACGTTAAAAATGTCGTTAACTTAAGCAGCATTGGCGCTCACATGCGCGAAGGTTGCGGTCCGGTTAGCGGATTGTTTTTCGTTGAAAAAGCTCTTGACGGGCTCGTAGGTGTAAATGTAAAACACCTCCGCCCTGGATTTTTCTATACCAATTTTCTGGGCAATATCGGAATGATTAAACACATGGGAATCATCGGAGGAAACTATGGCGAAAGCGCTTTGCTTGTATTAGTTCATCCGAATGATATTGCCGAAGCTGCGGCAGAGGAGTTGCTTGGACTCTCTTTCTCAGGAAAAAGTGTTCGTTATGTAACAAGTGATGAAAAAACTACCGATGAAGTGGCTGCAATTTTAGGATATGCAATTGGAAAACCTGATCTTAAATGGATAAATTTCAAGGATGATGAAACCATCGCAGGTATGACCCAGGCTGGTCTTCCACTCGAAGTTGCCGAAAACTATGCCGAAATGGGCGCCGCCATGCGCAGCGGTGAGATGGCATCAGATTACATTAACAATTCACCGGCAGAGTTTGGCAAAACCAAATTCGAAGCTTTTGCACCTGTTTTTGCAGCCATATATGCTCAAGCGTAGTTCCCAAATAGCCTGCAGTATTAAAAATCCCAAATAATAACAAGGCCACCAAGTCACCAACACTCATAATTCCACCAAAATTATATCTACGAATTTCTTTGGTGCCTTTTTGGTCCCGCAAGTGCGGGATGGTGCTTTGGTGGCGAAAACAATTTATCGACCTACCCAAACCATTCCCTCTTGCGGTTTGGTAAATTCTTAAGAATATCCATCGTCACATTTACATTATTGACAATCTGGAAATCAAACATCCCGACACAAACAAAATCCGCCCCATTCTCAAATGCCCAGCGGAATCCATCTTCTGGCTCAATCGCTCCCGCCGCCAAAACCTTAAACCCCATCACAGGAACTTTAGTCCTGGTAACAAAATCCACAGTCCTTTCAGGAAACAAACAAAAACAGTTGTCATGCCATTTGTTATGATCCAGGTTTGTCTTCCCGTCAACCTCAAACATAACACGATTTTCCCTCGGATGTGCCGACCAGTAATTATCGTGATGCATCGTTTTCATATAGTAATCAGGTATTATACCCAATTCTTCACACCGAATTAAAGATTCCACACTATGAGCAGCTAACCCAACAGTTAAGCCATGTTCACGAATCCGGCTCATCATCTTTTCTATGATCTCCGTTTTCCGGTCACGAACAAGCCAGTCGCACCAATTTCCCTGTATCTGAAGAATATCAGCACCATTATCCATAGCACCATTGATCTGTTCAAAAATATCCCCACTCTTCATATTCGGCGCGACCTGCGATATAACCTTTATTTTACTTCCTGTGGCTTTCTTGTATTTGGCCATCAACGGATTGGAAACAAACCCAATATTTATAGTATCAATACCGGCACTTTCCGCTAACATCAATGTTTCATAAACCTTCTTCTCTGTATTATAAGCTTTAAATAAAGAAGAGACATAAATTAGGTCGCGTGAATGAGCCCAGCCACCGATTAAATTTCCTCCTGCAACCAACCTGCTGATTTGATGTTTGCCAATTTTCCCTTTTGGAAGGTCTCCTTTGAGTTCAGCGAGTGCTGTCGATTTTACCTGGATTGTGGCTCCGGTCATCACATCAACATCATACCTTTTACTGTTATTAAAAGCTCCCCACCCCATCAAACCAAGTGCCGGTATGGTAAACAAATTTTTTAGAGCCTCCCTGCGACTTTTAATATCCAGATCGGCAGAGTGATCTTTCGAAACAGTGCCCCACTTTTTCAAAATTTTCAACCTAAGCCAAAGCAAGTCTATTCCAAATCCAGCCTCCTTTGTAAAAGCAAGAAAAATAAGTGCTGTAGCCTCAATAAATAATTTGTCAACAATATACAGATGACCTTCACCCAATCCGAATAAGGATGGACCAAAAGGAGGATAAGCAAAATAATAAAGGGTAAGTAGAAGGGCACCGGCAATAGCGGAAAAACGTATTAACAATCCTATGAATAACCCCAATCCGATAATTATCAAACCATAAATATTCAGGATATCAATAGCTTTCATCATCACTTGTGAAGAGGATAACCAATGATAGAAACCGGATAAAAAACCGGAGGTATTGGCCAGAAATGAATAGGCACTCCACTTTTCGGCAAACAGTTTCACAACTCCTTCATAGAAAAAATGCCAGCCAATGGCCATTCGGAGCAGGGTTAGAAGAACCCTTTTCAGATCAGTTTGGGTGATGTTCTTCATCTATTCTGTTGGTTAAAGGTTTCCAATCAAAATATACATAACCTGGGGTTAAACCAGATACTATTTCAGAAACTAAATCAGGTCAACCAAAGATAACATAATCTTATTTTAAAAGCGAACTTTCTATTTAATTCCAATACAGTAGCGTGAAAATTCATTTCGTATCCGGATTGAGTTTTTAGCATACGATAAAATTAGTGTACGGAATCGATATGCATAAGTATTTACCGAATGTTTACCATAAATAAACTATTCAACCAAATTTTGCCAGTCACTAAAGAGCAAGTCCGCACCTGATTCCCATAAAATCCGGTCATCCAATATTCCGGTATTAATGGCAACAGTAAATATTCCGGCAGCTTTTGCTGATTCTACACCCAAAGGTGCATTTTCAATCACAAGTACCTCATGAGCCAAAAATCCCGATTTGTCCAATGCCGCAAGATAAGGTTCAGGATGAGGCTTACCATGCTTCACATTTTTGCCTGAAATAATCCGATCTGCCGAAATATAATCTTTGAAATCATTAAGCAATGCCTCAAGATATTTATCCTGCGATGAACCGGTAACAACCCAGATTGCTTTCCCCTCTCTTTTAAGATCAGCCATCAACATCAGCGCTCCTTCAAAAGGAACCGCATCAGGATAGGCGGCAATAATCTCAGTCTTCTTCGAATAGATCTGTTCAATCTCAAAATCTGTAGCTAACCGATCTTCGTTCTTTTGAAATACAAGATTTATTGTCGATTTCGCTGTTCGCCCCTCATTCTGGTAGACCATCTCACGCGGGAAATCTATACCAAAATGGTGAAATGCCTTATTCCACGCATCCGCATGCGCACCCATCGAATCGTAAAGCACACCATCCATATCAAAAAAGACACCTTTTTTCTGAGATAAAACCTCACCAATCTCTTTTATAATCATCTTTTTATAAAACTCAGATTTTTGTAATTCATAATTCGGTGACCATTAATTGTCATCTGCTGTTCTCCGGCATAAATCAAATTGGAGTTTGAAATAGGGTCGGGTATTAGTTTTCTCAAATAATCAAGACCTTTAAGAGATGTGAATTACAGATTATTAGCCAAACCCGCATTAAACCGATTCTTCAATAACTCCAAAATCACCATATTTTCAAACAACACTCCACCAAGTGGATGGGTTTCAGAAAAGTTGACGAATATCACGCTCAACATAAGTTTCATACTGCCCCTAAGTATAAACTGCCCTTTTTGTCTTTTTTAATCAACCATGCCATGAATATAGGAGAGAATATCCGGATAACGCTGAAATTAATCTATAATTGCCCCATCCGGATTAGCTGAAAAAAATGCACGTGGATCAGCTGTGATTTGCTACCTTATATCGGGATTTTCCTGCGAAAAATAGGGCTTATTAGGAAAACACCTTTGCGCCAAGAATGTGTTCCCGGCCTAAAGAGATCCGGTAATCATTACAACAGGATACTGCAATGCAAATAACACTAATTCAGAATCTTTAAACCTTTTTATTCACATTTTGTACAAATCGTAAGTCACACATAATATTTGTACAAACATATATTTAAAATCTGATTTTTAGATCATTAGAAGGTAAAATTGTTGCCAAAAAAAATTCCTACCTTTGCCCGACTTCTTTCACCAGTATAAAGGAAGGCTACCGAGGATAAAAATCAACCTCCAATCGCATGATTTACGACGGCAAAATTGTAGTGGCAGAAATAACACGAATGTTAATGGATACAGCCTAAATTCAATAGTTCAGGTAATAGAAATAAATAATATCATTTGTAAGTGATCATTTACGCCACTCACTTGTTATAAACTTGTCACGGTTTCGTATAAACCGGAAATATTATCGAAAAAGAGATTACAAAAAATAAAATGATTAGAGAAAGCAATATACGGAAGGAATTGAAACATCGGATTCTGGTGCTGGATGGCGCAATGGGAACAATGATTCAACGGGTAAAATTAACAGAAGAAGATTTTCGTGGCGACCGTTTTATAACATGGCCTTCACCCCTAAAAGGGGATAACGACCTTCTTTCAATCACCAGACCTTCAGTAATTCGGGAAATTCATGAAGGCTTCCTTGAAGCAGGTGCAGATATCGTTGCAACAAATACCTTTAATGCCACTCGTGTCTCCCAGGCTGATTATGGCTTGGAAGAATATGTTTATGAGATCAATAAATGCTCAGCACAAATTGCACACGAAGCAGCTCTAAAATACTCAACTCCGGATAAACCTCGCTATGTTGCAGGTGCTATCGGACCAACGAACAAAACGTGTTCAATGTCGCCCGATGTAAATGACGCCGGATACCGAGCCATCACCTTCGCTGAAATGAAAGAATCATATCACGAACAGGTAGAGGGTCTGCTAGACGGCGGTGTCGATATCCTACTGGTAGAGACAATCTTCGACACCCTAAATGCAAAAGCAGCCATGATGGCCATTGAGGAAGTCCTTGAAAGCAGAAAAATTACAGTTGATGTGATGATCTCCGGAACCATCACCGATGCCAGCGGAAGAACCCTATCCGGTCAAACGGTTGAAGCATTTCTTAACTCATTATCGCATATTAATCTACTGACAATAGGACTAAACTGCTCCTTAGGTGCTAAAGAGTTGCGCCCATATCTTGAGGAACTTAGCCGTAAGGCCCCTTTCTATATCAGTGCTCACCCAAATGCAGGATTGCCGAACCAATTTGGAGAGTATGACGAAACTCCTCAAATGATGGGCGTTTATGTTCAGGATTTCTTCGAAGGCCGCATGGTGAATATTATTGGAGGATGCTGTGGAACGACCCCCGAGCACATCCGGGAATTGGCATTTCTGGCAGCCAAAGCAAAGCCTCATAAACCCACCAAACCTGAAATTGCAACCCGATTAAGCGGGCTTGAACCACTCACTGTTGACAAAAATACAAACTTTATTAATATCGGTGAACGATGTAATGTAGCAGGATCAATTAAATTCGCAAGGCTTATTCGGGAAGAAAAATATGAGGAAGCTCTGGCTATCGCACGCGAAATGGTCGATGGAGGTGCACAGGTAATCGATGTCAATATGGACGACGCAATGCTTGACGCTGAAAAAGAAATGGTCCGCTTTCTGCACCTGTTAATGTCAGAACCCGATATGGCCAAACTTCCTGTAATGGTCGATTCATCAAAGTGGTCGGTCATTGAAGCTGGTTTACAATGCCTTCAAGGTAAAGCAATTGTAAATTCAATTAGCCTTAAAGAAGGGGAAGAGCTTTTTAAGGAGTGCGCCCGCAAAATAAAGAAATATGGTGCAGCAGCCGTCATTATGGCATTCGACGAAAAGGGACAAGCTTCGACTTTGGAAGATCGGATTCGGATTTGTAAACGTGCTTACGACATCCTGGTTAATGAGGTTCACTTTCCACCACAAGATATAATCTTTGATCCAAACGTTTTAACAGTGGGTACCGGAATTGAGGAACACAATAACTACGCCCTCGATTTTATCAAAGCCACCAAATGGATCAAGGAAAATCTGCCATATGCCAAAGTAAGCGGCGGAATTTCTAACGTATCATTCTCGTTCCGTGGCAATAACACAATCCGCGAAGCATTTCATTCCGTATTTCTTTATCATGCAATTGCTGCAGGACTGGATATGGGAATCGTAAATCCAGGAATGTTGCAAATTTACGACGAGATTCCAAAAGACTTGCTCGAATATGTCGAGGATGTAATACTAAACCGCAGAGCAGATTCGACTGAACGAATCCTTGCCTTCTCCGAAAATATCGCTGCCCGTGGCAAAAAAGAGGAGAAAACCGAGGAGTGGCGCCTGCAAGATGTGAAAGAAAGAATACAACATGCTCTTATTAAAGGAATTACTGAATTTATCGAAGAAGATATTGCTGAATTACTTCCGGAATATAACAGCGCAATCAGGGTAATTGAAGAACCCTTAATGGACGGAATGAATCGGGTTGGTGATCTGTTTGGAAGCGGTAAAATGTTTCTTCCACAGGTAATTAAATCAGCCCGGGTAATGAAAAAAGCCGTTGCTTTTTTACAACCTTATATTGAACAGGATAAACTCGATCTGAAACAGGCACCCACCGAGAAAAAGAAAATCCTGATGGCTACCGTAAAGGGCGACGTTCACGATATCGGGAAAAACATCGTCG
The DNA here is from genome assembly GCA_947475715.1 of Prolixibacteraceae bacterium. Lineage (GTDB taxonomy): Bacteria > Bacteroidota > Bacteroidia > Bacteroidales > Prolixibacteraceae > JAAFHB01. The sequence continues at coordinate 51,600 of CANJNY010000002.1, read as the reverse complement.
GAGTCGTGCTCGCATGCAATAATTACGACGTTATTGACCTTGGAGTAATGGTCCCGGCTGAAAAAATTCTGGATAAAGCCATTGAAGAAAATGCTGATATTATAGGTCTAAGTGGCCTGATAACCCCTTCGCTCGAAGAGATGGCACACGTAGCTCACGAAATGGAGCGCCGAGGTTTTAAAGTTCCCCTGATGATCGGAGGTGCCACCACTTCAAAGATCCATACCGCAGTAAAAATTGCCCCCCAATATAGCCAAACAGTTGTATATGTTAAAGATGCATCCCGTGCTGTCCAGGTTGTCTCGAGCCTTTTAGCAAAAGATAAAGATTACCTCGAGTCCATAAAAACCGAATATAAGGAATTGCGCGCGACTCACAGCGCAAAGAAACCAAAGGAATATTTATCGCTTGCAAATGCACGTAAAAATGCCTTTAATCCCGGCTGGAACGATTCAATGGTCTATCCTCCTGTGAAAACAGGAATTCAGGTTTTTGACAACTACCCACTCGAAGAATTAAGACATTATATCGATTGGACATTCTTCTTTATTGCCTGGGAATTCAGGGGAAAATTTCCTGCCATTTTTGATGATCCGAAACAGGGTGCTGAAGTACGAAAGCTATACGACGAGGCAAATCATTTTCTTGACGAAATCATTGCAAAAAAAATGATTGCCGCAAAAGGGGTCGTCGGCATCTGGCCAGCAAACACTTTAGGAGACGATATCGAGCTGTATTCTGACGAAAGTCGGCAAGCAATAGCGGGAACCTTCCATCACCTGCGCCAACAGCAAAAAAGAGCCGCTAATCTGCCAAACTATTGCCTTAGCGATTTTGTCGCTCCTAAAAATTCAGGTATCGCCGATTATTGCGGAGGATTCGCAGTAACGGCAGGTATTGGTGTAGCTGAATGGGTCGAAAAATTCAAAAAGGAGGGGAATGATTATCAGGCCATTTTACTTGAATCCCTGGCCGACCGTCTTGCAGAAGCATTTGCAGAACGTCTGCACGAAAGAGTTAGAAAAGAATTCTGGGGTTATGCCCCCAATGAAAATTTATCCCCCCTTGACCTGATTAATTGCAAATACCAGGGCATCAGACCTGCAGCCGGATACCCTGCTTGCCCGGAACACTCTGAAAAGAAAGTATTATTCGATATGTTGGGTGCTTCTGAAAAAGCAGATATCCACCTTACAGAACATTTTTCAATGTACCCTACTGCTTCGGTATGCGGCCAGTATTTCGCCCATCCAAATGCAGTCTATTTTGGATTGGAAAAAGTAGAGAAAGATCAGATTGCAGACTTTGCTAAACGGAAGAATGTAGCCATTGAATACATCGAGAAATTTCTCCCTTCTAATCTGAGTTATAAATAATCGATTTCCAATATTTAAATCAATTTTTATTTATTTCAAAATATCTCATCAACAACAGCTTTTAAAAAATCACGTTCGTAATAATCCAAGTCGATAATCTCACTGTCCCAAACCACGATGTCCAGATCAATGGTCCTGGGTCCGAACTTTGGCGCAGAACGATCACGTTTAAGCCGATCTTCCAGATTCTTTAAATAAGATTGAAAAGCCGCTTGCTCAAGTTGAGTGGAAACCTTTGCTGCACCATTTAAAAAATCCGGCTGTTCTATAATACCGATCGGAACTGTTTTTATCCTGGAGGAAACAGCTATCAGCTGATGCTCCTGACGAAGAAAAAAAAGTACCGCTGCAAAGTTTTGATCTGCATCAATATTTGATCCGATCCCTATAATACATTCGTGATACATCACCGTTTTGCCTCTAATTCAACCGAAACTGAATCTGAAAATCTAAGTGCCTTCGGTTTGTCAATTTCTACTTTGGCCCTTAATACACGCTCATCCTCCATAATCATTCGCAATACCTCATAACTCAATTTCTCAAGTAAATTATAGTTGCTCTCCGATACAAAGGAAATTATTGATTTGGTTATCGTCTTATAATTATAAATCGAATCCTGATGATCCGTAATTACAGCTTTTGAAATATCAACCTCAATCTCAAGATTGATAATAACATCCTGAAGATTGATCCGCTCTTCAGGATTAAATCCTATAATTGTAGGAATAAGTAAGTTTTTAATTCGTATGACTGCCATAAAAAAATTTGAACTATTTAAATGAAAAATTACAATAAATGACCTCCTCCGTCACAATAAATAACCTGGCCTGTTATGTCTTGATTGTCAATAATATAATCAAGCGTTTTAAATATAGAATCTATTCCTGACGGAATTCTCATTGGAGTTTTGCCAGCTACCTGGTTAAGATACAAGTGATCCTTTCCTGGCGGAGGTAAAACAGCCCCCGGAGCAATCGCATTAACCCGAAAATTGGGAGCCAATTCAAGAGCAGCCATTTTGGTCAGCTCAAAAAGCGACTTTTTCGAAAGTGAATATGCCAGATAGTTGCTATCATTTGTCGCTATTCGAGTATCCAATATATTAATTATCTGACCTTTATCTTGATTTTTTGCAAAATCACGCATAAGTATAAAAGGGGCAATATAATTAACCATGGTGTGCTTTAAAAACAGGCTGCTCGTGGTATCTTTTAATGATGAAGGTTCAAAAATGGATGCATTATTAATCAAAAGATCAAGAGATCCTAACCGCGCTATAACATCACGAATAAGATTTTCTGCCTGATCAATCTCTCCTAAATTGGCTTGAAAAATCTCAAAACGCAAATTTGGAAATCTTAGTTTCAGTTCACTGGAAGAACGATGAATTTCTTTCGATGAAGCGTTGAAATGAAGGGCCAGATCCCACCCCATTTCAGCAAGATGACTTGCAATTTCACGACCTATTCTCACGGCACTTCCTGACACCAAGGCTACTTTAGACATACTCCAACTTTTGGTTAAATTTAAAGGAATATTTCAATTTATACAATGAAAAAAGGATGCTCCTTAGAGCATCCCTTAAAAAAACAAAATAAAATTATTACTTCGTTTGAGCAACAATACTAAATGCCAAAGTAAAATCATCATAAATTACCTTGTCACCCAATCCCTGAAAAAAACTACTTGAACCATATTTAACACCATACTTTGCACGGTTTACAGTCATAACACCTTCAGCATTCAACTTGTCACCATTTTGCTTAACCTTTGCACTAAACTCGATTGGATTAGTAACTCCTTTGATGGTAAGGTCACCCGAAATTTTAAAATCATCACCCGAAACTAAAGTGGCTTTTTTAACAACCAAAGTTGCTTCAGGAAATTTGTCTACTCCGAAAAAATCGTCTGAAGATAGATGCCCAATAAGCTTTTTGTTATATCCGGCATCGGTAAGATCTACATTAACAATTGATTTCATATCAATAACAAGAGTTCCACCAGTTATAGCAGCTTTAGTGGCAGAAAGTGATCCATTGGCAAACGAAATCGTTCCATTGTGTTGTCCTGTTACCTTTTTTGCTTCCCACTTTACTGTGCTAACTCCCTTATCAACAACATAATCTATTGCATTAGCCTTCATACTAAAGCCAGCCAGTATCACTGTCATTACGACTAAAGATACTCTAATTCTTCCCAAAATTGTAAGTTTACTTCTCATTTTTACTGATTTTAATCTTAGATAATTATTAATACTAATAGTTTTTTGCTTAAGCTTATAACAATGACATATATCAATTTGTTTTAAAACTAACACGATTTATCTATTAAATTTAAGTCGTATATTTATGGCACAAAAATAACCGCATAATTCCTAAAAATTATGAAAAACCTAATTGAACCATTGGATGATATTACCTTATCCGGTTTCCGCTTTTTTAAGTCTTTAAGCGACGAAGAACTTAAAAGTTTAAACTACGAAAAAACTTGTTCTTCTCTCAAAAAAGGGAGCATTATTTATAAGGAAGGGAGTCGATTAACCGGATTCTACTGTATAGTTCGGGGAATCGTAAAAGTTTACAAAACAGGTATTGATGGTAAGGAGCAGATAATCCGGTTCGCCAGAAAAGGGGATATTATTGCATATCGTTCTCTGCTAAGTCAGGAATCAGCCTGCACAACATCAAAAATTATTGAAGATGCCATTTTGTGCCACGTCCCTTATAAAACGCTTCTTAACCTCATTGAGAAGAACTCCTCATTTGCTTTGGCAATGCTTCGAATTGTTTGTGCTGAACTGAAAGAGGCTAATGAATACATTACTGATATTGCACAGAAAACAGTCCGCGAAAGGCTGGCTGAGATCTTGCTACTGCTTAAAGATAGTTTCGACCTGGATGCCGATCAAACCCTACAAATTTCTTTAACCAGAGAAGAATTAGCCAATACGGTCGGTACGGCCACCGAATCAATTATACGACTTTTGTCTGAATTTAAACAGGATAAACTCATTGATCTTCAGGGACGAAAAATCAAGATTATCAATCTTGCCGGACTTATTAAAGTTGCAAACCTGACTAATAACAGAAGTTAAGGATTAATCACGGTCAACAGTTCTGATAGTTCTAAATCTGCCTGAGCCACTCTTCCGGATCAAGTTTGGTATTCTCACGCCATAACTGGAATTTGAGCACAGTCTTATTATCATCACTCTGATCCGTAAATATACTACCTATATCTTCTTTACCATCAACTTGCTGACCCGCTTTAACAAATACCTCTCTTAAGTTTGAATAAACAGTCAGGTAATTCCCATGCCGTATAATAACAGCGAGATTCCCACCAGGTATTGCAATAACTTTGGTTACCTCCCCTTTAAATATTGCACGTGCCTTTGCATTGGCCTGGGTCGTAATATCTACTCCTGCATTGCGCACAACAACATACTTTAGAACTGCATGCGGATGCTCTCCAAAATGATCGGTTATCAACCCTCGCTGTACCGGCCATGGAAACTTCCCCCGGTTATTCGAAAAATCTCCGGATAATACTTTCTCCTCTGAAGTCAAGGCAAATCCTTTCTCATTTGAAGAGTTCCGATTTACTTTTTTTGCTTCCTCTGCAATCACCCTTTCAATTTCCTGCTCTAACCGAAGCTCTGCCTTTCTTTGACTCTCGAGCTTTTTATTTAACTCTTTCTCTTTTTGATGCAACTCAGAATAAACACCCTTTTGCTCCTTTTTTTGATTCTCAATAATTTGAGTCTGATTAACCTTCGAAACCAACAGATGCTGTTTCTGATCCTTCCGCTTATTGAACTCTAACAACTGAGTCGAAATAGAATTTTTATACTCTGAAATTTTCTCAGCCTGCTTGCGCCGATAATCGGCATATTCCTTGAGATAAATAAAACGTTTATAAGCTTGATTGAAATCCTGAGCCGACAAAATAAACAACAATTGATTACTATTATCCTGATTCCTTTCAGCATACCTGATCATCGCCGCATATTTAATTTTTACAGTCTGAAGAGCCAAACTCAACGAATCAATGCGCTTCAAATTTTGCTCAATTGACAAATCAAGATAACCAATCTCGCCGGTAATATTATTAATCAGAATATCCTGTAACCTTATTTGCCTCTCAAGAACAGAGAGCCTGTTTAATGAAGCTTTTGCATTGGTATTGGTCTCCTTAAGCAAATTATTAATGTACTCAATTTCTGACGCAGTTTTCTCCTTACGACGCCTGAGATCTTCAAGTGACTGTCCATAAGTGCTCACCGAACTGCACACATAAAACATCACTATGATTAATTTTAAATGCCGCGAAATAGAATACTCCATCAATAAAATATTACTCTAATGACTCCTGGTTATTCAAACAATTGCTTCTTGTATTTTGGAGAAACAGAAAATCCAAAGTTCTTTTCATCATCCAAACTTACTTTAGATAATTCAATCGACAATTCTACCTTCTTTTGTCCAGTTAAGGAAATCTCCATCAGCCCCGGAAACCATTGATCCATTACTTTATCATATTTCGAAAACTCCAGCTTAACCCCATTATTGGTATCAAGGTCGTTAAAAATCATTTTCCTCACAACAAAAGAATCAGGATCAATATAAATGTCTTGTTTGATCAAATGCCCAATATCCAACCGATTACGGTATCTTTCAAGCTTCTCTTCATTCTTATTAAACCGCTTTAATTTCCGGTCACGAATTGAAGTGATCTTATACATATTATCCTCAATCTCACATACAAAATCTTTAAAATCTTTATCCTTCGAATCCTGCCGGAATGAAAAAAGTTTATTGCTTAATAACGCCTGTAAAATACCATAATCAACTTCAATACCCAGTAATTTACTCAAATAATTATTTTTCCCAATAAATAATTGTTGATCTATAAAATAAACAACCCTAAACGAATCTGCATTAACCTCAAGCTTCCCTATCGGTATAGCAAGCTTTTGAGCATATACCTGAATAACACTATCACGCTTTATTTTATACGATCCCCGAACTGAAGTTACCTTACCCTCATTTGAAAAAGTAATTGACGCCTTTTTAACTGAGAGCGTTTCAAATTTTAAAGATTTATCATTGACTATTTTAATAACCTTTCCAACACTGTAATGTTTTATTCTCTTGGATTGAGCTACTTTTTCCACATGCTTACACCCTGAAAGTAATAATGCCAGGATAATAACAAATAAAAAATAGTTGATAAACTTTCCAGAAGCGCACATAAAATTAATTTTCCTTTGTTTCAATGTATCTTTTTTCCGCTATTTTCCGCTTGAGAATTTTAGAAGGATTACCCTTTTCAAGTGATTTCTTCCATTGAATAATTGCATTCTCCTTATCATTAATATAAAATAAAATATCCCCGTAATGCTCAATCAATACCGCACTCTCTTCTGAGGCTTTTGACAATGCAATCTCCATATAAAACCTGGCAAGTTGATAATCTTTTTTCTTGAAAAATACCCACGCATAGGTATCAAGATAGGTTGCATTTTCAGGATTAGACTGTATAACTTTGGCGCTAAGCTTCTCCGCTGTACCCAATCGTTCGCCTCTGACCGAAAGATAATAGGCATAATTATTCATTGCCATATAATTCTCCGGATCAAGTTCAACTACTTTATCAAAAACATCAAATGCTTCGTTAAACCGTTTTAAATTATAAAAGGCTTCTGCCCGATATGTATATAATTGTGAGACAATTTTAGGATCATTTTTCAAATGAACCAGTCCGGAATCAACAAGTGCCAGAAGTTGCCCGTAACTCTTTTGCTGTAACAATCCAACAGATTTTAGTATATATATTAATGGCTGATCAGGAAAATATTCCATAGCCTTTTTACTGTCCTTATCCATGGACGGCCAATCCTGCAAATCATTATTTAATAATAAAAGACGCTCCCAATACTGATAATTATCTTTCTTCATATCGATTACTATCCTGATCTGTTTACGCGCCTCTTCCATTTGCATCGTGGATTGAAAGTAGTCAACTAAAAATGCTCGGGGTCGCTCATCATCAACATGGGCATCAATGAGGATATGAAGTAATTCGTATTGCCGCTCATCGGAAATTCTATTTGGCCCTGGTTTTGCAAGCATCAAATACAATTGAGCTTTTGTCTCAAATTCCAACGCTGTATTTTTAAAAGCCAATTTGATATGTTCAAATGCCTTTACTGAATCGTTCCCTTCAAGATAATAATCAGCAATTGAGAGGTGTACAAATCCATCATTAGGATCTATCTGGAGAATCTTCCTGTAATTTTCCAGAGCTTTTTCCCTGTTCTTATCTTCAAGATACATATCTGCAAGCAATCCATAATACCTGGATTCTGAAGGATATATTTGTATGAGCTTTGCAATTTCCCCATACGCAGCTGGTTTATTCCCAAGTTGAATATAAATTTGCTGTCTACCAAGGGCTATTGGCTCTGAAAAACCATTCTTTTGTTCCAGGAGGTTGTAAAAGGCCAATGCCTCCTCTTTCTTACCTGACATTGCGAGCATCGTAGCCTGATAAAATGGGAAATCAGGATTTTCCGGCACTAATGCTGATAGTGAACCATACTGCGTTGCTGCTTTTTCAAATAACTTATTTTGCTGATAAACCTTAACCAATAACAGTCTGTAATACTGGTTATCAGGATTCAATGATACCGCCTTCTCCAGCAAAAACATCGAACTTTGATAATCACCTTTAGATACATGAATATTGGCTATCTCATATAAGGTAGCTGATGAATGATTATCAATTTCCAAGCAACGCGAAAACAATTTAATAGCATCATCAAAATTTCCTAAACTCTTTTGCTTTAACCCTTCAATAAAAAGATATTCAAATTCTTTACGCTCCTCCTCGCTAAGTTGAATTTCTGTTGTATCAGCCGATGAATTAACCACTGCTGTTGTAGAAACATTTTTTGCTACCTTGCAGGATAAAAGAGTGCTCAAAAAAATTATTATCCACAAAAAATTCAATAAACGTACTTTTCCGGTCATCATTATAAATTTAAATTCAACACCGTCCAAAACACTCTTAATGCTTGCCGGTATGTCCAAATCCACCCTCACCTCTGATCGTATCTTCAAGAAATTCAACTTTTTCCCAGTTAACAATGTTGTGCGCTGCCACAACCATTTGAGCAATTCGTTCACCATGCTGAATAACAAATCTTTCAGCAGAAAGATTAATGAGAATTACCATAATTTCACCTCGATAATCTGCATCAATGGTTCCCGGAGAATTTAAAACTGTTACTCCCTTTTTTATTGCAAGGCCACTTCTTGGTCTTACCTGAGCCTCATAACCAATAGGCAATTCAATAAACAATCCAGTTGGAATAAGTTTCCGCTCCAATGGCTCAAGTATTACCTCCTCCGCCAGGTTTGCTCTTAAATCCATTCCAGCTGCATGTTGAGTACTATATTGTGGTAGCTCGTTCGACGATTTATTAACAATTTTTACTCTCATCTAAAAATATTTTATTGTCAATTCAATCCTAAAGAATAAACGTTGACATATTTAAAAACCTTACTACACTGCTGTATATTACAGATAAATCACTCACTTATTTTCAATCTGCTAAGATAGTAAACAATTTCACTTCATGTTCCTTCAAAGTTTTCACCTTCCACTGAAAATAAATAAACCTCTTAAATCAGATTTCTCCTTCTTCCAGATAAATAAAAAGAAGACCATAAATAAAAAGGTATTAAAAATCAATTTCAAAATTGTAGACTCTATTTTAACAGTTGTCTCTGTTAGGTACAATATAAGAGCAACAAAAAGATAAGATAAGATCCTTTTTAAATCATACTTAACAGGAAAATATTTTTGTCCTACCAAATATGAAGTTACCGTCATAACCAACGATGCAGCAAAAAATGCATATCCACATGCCATAAATCCCCATATCGGGATAAATAAAATATTCAAAACAATAGTTATAAGGGCTCCAACAATAGCAAATCTGGCACCAAAGTGAGTCTGATCAGTAAGCTTGTACCACAACGATTGAGTATAGAATATACCCAGAAACAAATTACCCATCAACAACCATGGTACTACTTTAATTCCTTCATGATATCCTGATTTAGAAGAACCAATGAAAAACTTCAGAATGTCCATATAGAACATTACTCCCAGAAAAATTATTAATCCAAGAATCACAAAATACTTCATGATAACTGCATATACTGTTTTTGAATCTTCATTTTTATAGTGTGAGAATAAAAAAGGTTCAAAGGAAAACCGGAAAGCCTGAATAAACAGAGCCATAAGAATGGCCAGCTTTCCGCATGCTGAATATATACCCAGTTCAAAAATTGGATTGGATGATCCGGTAAGTAACTTGGGTAACAAAATTTTATCAATATTCAAATTCACCATACCTGCAACTCCAATGACCAGAATTGGCCACCCATATCTTAGCATTTTTTTTAATAAATTCCATTCAAAATTTGACACTTTAAATTTAAATTCAGGCAAAAATAAGATTAAGGTTATTGCAGATGCCACTAAATAAGAAAGAAACGCATACCCAATTCCAATATCCTGATTATAAAAATATCTGAATAAAGAATGAGGATTTGATTGTATTATCTTAGGACATAAATATATCCAAAACACATTTAAAGAAATACTTAGTGCTATGTTAATACTTTTAAATAGTGCAAACCTGATGGGCTCGCTCCTTAACCTAAGTTTCGCAAAAGGAATCGAACACAATGCATCAAGAGCAACAGTTAATCCCATCCATATAATATAATTGCGATGTCCTTCATAGCTGATCCAATGAGAAATAGTGGATGAAAAACCCAAAACTAAGCCTACAAATATTAATGAAGTAATAATCAAAGAAATCATCGTAGTTGTAAATACCTTTTCGGGATGATCACTCCTACCTGCAAATCTGAAATATGATGTTTCCATACCATAGGTAAGAACAACCTGAAGAAATGCTACATAAGCAAGAATATTACTTAAAATACCAAACTCGTCCGGCAAAAACATCCATGCATACAATGGAGTAAGCCACCAATTTAAAAATCTACCAATTATACTTGGTACACCATAGATCACTGTTTCTCCGGCAAGCTTTTTTAATGCACTCAAAATATTTTTTATTTTAGTAAAACACAAAGATAATGCTTTAGCTTGTTCCGGGAACAATATTACATTCATTATGAACAGATTGTTCCACGTGAAGCAATGTTAATAAAATCAGTATGTTTTGTTAATATCAACTGATTTTTATATAATTTTCGAAATTATAAATGTGACCCAATATGGTTCACTTTAAATTTGATTATGAGAAAACTAAGCTTATTTATCGTTTTTATTCTTTTCACCACTTTTGTCCTGGTAAACTGTGCCAACTCCTCTAAAAGAATAAGACCACCGGTTACTTCAATTAAAATAACCTCAAAAAATACAAACTTTAGAATCGGAGATAAATTATCATTCACACTAAAAACAAAAATTAAAGATGGTTCTTTTCGTAATACAGAACTGTTTCTGGATGGAAAGTCACTAATTATTAGTGATAAACTGGAATTCTCCTATGATTTGGAAACAAAAAATCTTAACGTCGGTACACATTATATAAAAGCTATTGCATCGTTAAATGAAGGCCCAAATGGTGAAAATTTTAATGAATTCCTCCTTTTATCAGATCTATCTCCTAATAAATTCAGCTACAAAATAATTAAATCATACCCACATAATATTGAACACTTCACCGAAGGATTAGAAATAAAAAATGGCTTTCTTTATGAAGGAACCGGACAGGAGGGTAGCTCTGCTATTTATAAAATTGATCTTTCATCATGGAAGACTATAAAAGAATCTAAACTTGATGACCAATATTTCGGAGAAGGAATAACAATATTAAATGAAAAACTATACCAGCTAACTTACAAAACTCAAATTGGATTTGTTCGAAATATAACCACTTTGGATTTACTAAATACATGGTACTTTAAAAATGAACAAGGATGGGGCCTGACTAATGACGGAAAATCACTAATTATGAGTGACGGAACTGAGTTTATAACCTATATCAATCCTGAAACATTTTTAGAAATAAAAAAAATACAGGTTTGTAACCAGATCGGAGTTGTCCGAAATTTAAACGAACTGGAATACATTAATGGTGAAATTTGGGCCAATATTTGGACTACTGATAAAATAGTACAAATTGATCCTAAGACAGGTAAAATAGTATCAGAAATAGATTTATCAGGACTACTGAATCCTAATTTTTTGAATGGAAATAAACCAGTTGATGTTTTAAATGGAATTGCATTCGACCCAGATAAAAACAAAATTTATGTAACGGGAAAACTCTGGCCTAAAATATTTGAAATAGAGCTGGTTAAAAAATAAATTACTCTAAAATAACGTCTGTTGATTTGATTTTAAATTCAACCTTCCCAAATGTGAAAATGCCAGTTCTGTCGCTTCCCTGCCCCTTGGAGTGCGCTTTAAAAAACCCTCTTTAATTAAAAATGGTTCATATACCTCTTCAATGGTTCCCGCATCCTCTCCCACTGCCGTAGCAATAGTAGTTAATCCTATAGGGCCACCTTTAAATTTATCAATTATAGTACTTAAAATCTTATTATCCATTTGATCAAGTCCATATTTATCAATATTTAAAGCCTCAAGTGCATACTTTGTAATTTCAAGGTCTATGATTCCATTCCCTTTCACCATAGCAAAATCACGCACCCTGCGTAGTAATGCATTAACAATCCTAGGCGTACCACGACTTCGTCTTGCAATTTCTATTGCTGCATCCTCATAAGTTTGAATATCCAGAATTTTGGCAGAACGCTTTACAATATTGGTTAAAACATCAATATCGTAGTATTCCAAATGACAATTAATTCCAAATCTGGCTCTTAAAGGCGCTGTAAGTAAGCCACTTCTTGTTGTGGCCCCTATTAAGGTAAAATGATTAAGATCAAGCTGAATTGATCTAGCGCTGGGTCCCTTATCGATCATAATATCAATTCGATAATCTTCCATTGCTGAGTACAAATACTCCTCTACAACCGGACTTAACCGATGAATCTCGTCAATAAACAATACATCATTATTCTCAAGATTTGTTAATACTCCGGCTAGGTCACCTGGCTTATCAAGTACAGGACCAGAAGTCAGTTTTAAATTTACCCCTAATTCGTTTGATATTATATTCGATAAAGTCGTTTTACCCAATCCTGGCGGCCCATGTAACAGTACATGATCAAGACTTTCTCCTCTCATTACAGCGGCCTTGACAAATATTTTAAGATTCTCTACAATTTTATTTTGACCACTGAAATCACTGAATTTAAGAGGTCTTAGCTTGTTATCAGACTCAAAATCTGCACTATCCGTGTTTCCTCCCCGTAAATCAATGAAATCTTCCATATCATTCATAAAACTAAAATATGTATTACAAAATATCCAAAAAACTTTATTCTTTTAAGGTAACGAAAGTAGAATCTTACGAAACTTAATTATATCAAAAGGTTTTTCAAGTATATCATCCATCCCTCCTTTAATACATTTTTCACGGTCATTGTTTATCGTATTAGCAGTAAATGCAATAATTGGTATGTGCCCTAATTCTGGATTCGTCGCCTCAATTTTTCTTATATTTTGAGTTGATTCATAACCATCCATAATTGGCATCATTATATCCATCAATATTAAGTCAAATTTTTCCTTACTAAACATACTAACTCCCTCTAATCCATTTATTGCTATAGTTACTTTATAATTAAATCTAGCTAAACTTATTTTCATAAGTCTTTGATTGAGTTCATTGTCTTCAACTAAAAGAATTGATAATCTATCCTCTAAATTCATCCCTAAATCAGTTTATATTTTATTAAATCCATGCAAATTTAAACCTATTCTATCATTCTGCAATTTAATCCAATAAAGGTTACAAACTAATATTATTATTAATTTTTATTAAATCTATAAATTATTTTAATGTTTATGTGCGGTTTATATGGTTAAAAATTATTCGTTTTATTTTTGGTTTTTCTGTTTTGTATAGTTCTCAACCTGTTATTTTCCCGTATTAACACTATATCGTATTAGTTTAACGCTTTTTAGTGTTATATTAACGAGTTGTTCATATCTTTGTGACCTCGTAAAAGGACTACTATTTGATTGTTTTATTTTGTCAATTAAATTTTGGTAATTAGTTTTAATTTATTATTTCTTTTTATCTTTTAATTGTTATGAAGGGCTTCAATTGTTTTGATTATTTTTTATTAATACTTTCTTTCAACTCTTAATTAACATCATTTGTTAATATCCTTTTATTTTATTTAAATAGTTTATTATGAAGGTATTATAAATTTTTATCTTTTGTATAATGAAAAAAATAGGTTTAGCCTCCGACCATGCGGGTTATCAGTTAAAATGTGAAATTATTGATTATTTGTCAAATAAAGATTATGAAATTATTGATTACGGCTGTAATTCTGAGGAAAGTTGTGATTACAGCGATTTCGCTCATTTATTAGGTAAATCAATTGATAATCAAGATATTACATTGGGATTGGTTTTCTGCGGAAGTGGCAATGGTATTAATATGACTATTAATAAACATCAAAGTGTTAGATCAGCTTTATGTTGGAACTCAACTGTTTCATCTTTGGCCAGACATCACAATGATGCGAATGTTTGTTCTTTGCCGGCCAGATTTGTCTCTGTTTCGGAAGCTATCGATATTATTGATGTATTTCTTAATGAAGATTTTGATGGTGGTAGGCATTTATTGAGAGTTCAAAAAATTCCCGTTATAATTTAACATAGAATTTGAATTTTTGATAATATAAATTATAAACAAATCTGATTTATTAATAATGATGTGGCTTCTTTAATCTATACTTGATTGAAGTTTCCTTTATTATTATTAGGAGTATTTTATTTAATTAGGTACACTTAATTTTATGAATGTTCCATTGTTTTATAAGGAATTAATTATTCCTTCTACAATAGAAGGTGTGGACTCTTGTTTAGTTTTAGTCAATCAGATAAGTATTTTATTTAAACTCGATCTGGAACTTTTATTTTCTTTACAAACTCTTATTTTAGAATCTGTAGAGAACGCAATATATCACGGTAATAAGGGTAATAGAGATTTATTGGTATATGTAAGTTTTGAAGTTACTGAATTTCAAATTATTATTAAAGTGGAGGATCAAGGTATGGGTTTTGATATAGAGATGGTTCCATCTCCTTTGTTGCAAGCTAATATAAAAAAAGAGTCAGGAAGAGGAATTTTTTTCATTAAAAATTTAAGTTCCAGCTGTTATACATTAGGTTCAGGAAATATCTTAATTATGAAAATTAATAGATAATGGCTATTTCTTTTAATACAGAAAAACTTAAAAAACCTCCTCTTTCCTATTCTATAGTTAAGAAATGGTTGAAATTGGTAATTAAGGATTTTGGTAAAATTACAGGTGATATTACGTTTATTTTTTGTAAGGATTCATATTTGATTGATATAAATAAGAAGTTTCTTAATCATGACTATTTTACAGATATAATTACATTTGATTATTGTGATAGGAATATTATCTCAGGAGATATTTTTATAAGTTTAGATCGTGTATTAGAAAATTCAGAATTGTTTGATGTGTTATTTAATGATGAATTATTAAGAGTTATTATTCACGGGGTTCTTCATTTATTGGGTTATACTGATGCTACTGATATGGAGAAGCAGATTATGAGTGAACAGGAAACTAAATTTATTTTGATGTTTAAGTTTTTAGAAAATGGATGTATTGAATGAATATGATATCATTGTTGTTGGTGGAGGACATGCAGGTTGTGAAGCTGCTTCCTCAGCAGCTAAGTTAGGATCAAAAGTTTTATTGATTACTATGGATCTGTCACGGATGGCTCAAATGAGTTGCAATCCTGCAGTAGGCGGAATAGCTAAAGGTCAAATAGTTAGAGAAATTGATGCACTGGGTGGTATGATGGGAATCGTTACTGATTTGTCATCAATTCAGTTCAGAATGTTAAACCTCTCTAAGGGGCCGGCAATGTGGAGTCCGCGGGCTCAATGTGATAAGAATAAATTCTCAGCTACTTGGAAATACTATTTGGAGAACACAAATAACATCGATTTTTGGCAGGGAACCGTTATTTCTTTAGTTTTTGAGGAAAATATTGTGGTTGGTGTCAATACCGATATCGGAGTTGGCTTTAGGAGTAAATGTGTTATAATTACCAGTGGTACTTTCTTAAATGGATTAATGCATTTTGGATCATCTAAAATTTCAGGAGGAAGAATTTCTGAGCCATCTTCTGTTGGAATCACGGAGCAATTAATATCCTGTGGTTTTAGCGCTGGAAGAATGAAGACCGGAACTCCTGTTCGTATTGATAAAAGGACGATCGACTTTTCTAAGCTAATTAGACAAGATGGTGATAGTAGTGAATCCCATTTTAGTTTTAAACCTTTTCTGAATAATAATTTGCCGGACTTGCCTTGTTATATTACATACACAAATCAGCAGGTTCATCGTATCATAGAATCAGGATTTAAGGAAAGTCCTCTGTTTGATGGCACTATTCAAGGTTTAGGGCCCAGATATTGTCCTAGTATTGAAACTAAGCTTATCACTTTTGCGGATAAAGATAAGCATCAACTGTTTTTAGAGCCTGAAGGTGTCGATTCATTGGAGTATTATTTGAATGGATTTTCTTCTTCATTGAGCTGGAGAGTACAAAATGATGCTATGCGCTGTATCCCTGGCCTGGAAAACGCTAAGATTCTTAAACCCGGGTATGCGATTGAATATGATTATTTCTTACCAACTCAATTAAATCATACTTTAGAGACTAAGTTAGTTGGAAACCTGTTTTTTGCGGGTCAAATTAATGGGACTACGGGGTATGAAGAAGCGGGTTCGCAGGGCTTGATCGCGGGTATTAATGCGCATTTAAAAGTTGTTGGTGCTGATCCATTTGTTCTAACTCGTAGTGATGCCTATATTGGAGTTCTAATTGACGACTTAGTTACTAAAGGGGTGGATGAACCTTATCGCATGTTTACTTCGCGAGCAGAATACAGGCTCTTATTACGGCAGGATAATGCGGATGAGAGATTAACTCCTTTAGGTTTTAAACTGGGGTTAGCTGATCAAGATCGGCATGACAGACTACTGGATAAGATCGAATATAAATATAAGGTTATCAATTTTTGTAAAAATTTCAGTGTAAGACCCTCAGATGTAGATACTTTACTTATTTCAAAAGGGACTACAGGTTTGCGACAAAATATTAAACTCGATGCCTTAATACGAAGGCCTCAATTATCGATATTTGATTTTGTGGATCTTCTCCCATCTCTTAACAAATTATTTGGTGAAATTAATATATCTCTGCGTCAGGAAGTTTTTGAATCAGCAGAAATTCTGCTTAAGTATGCCGGTTATATTGATAGAGAATCAATTGTGGCCGAGAAGTTATCACGGTTAGAAAATGTTCTCATCAGTGATAAATTCAATTATGAATTAATAGAATCGTTATCTACCGAAGCAAGACAAAAGCTGGATAGAGTTAAACCTAAAACAATTGGTCAGGCTGCTAGAATTCCAGGTGTTTCTCCGAGCGATATTAATGTTCTTCTTGTTTTGTTAGGCAGGTGACGTTCCACGTGGAACATTTTTAATTTTGATTAAAAAAAGATGGATCTCGAACAAGTAAGAAAATCAGTAAGAAATATACCGGATTACCCTAAACCTGGTATTCACTTTAAAGATGTGTCTACAGCTTATCAAAATGGTGAAATTTTTAATTTTATTTCACAGGCTATCTATGAAAATTATAAAAACCTTGGAATTACCAAAGTGGTAGGGATCGAATCACGCGGTTTTATTCTGGGTGGAGTTTTAGCCGAAAAACTTAATGCCGGGTTTATTCCAATTCGAAAACCTGGAAAACTTCCTGCAAAAATTTATTCCCAATCCTATGATTTGGAGTATGGTTCAGATACGTTGGAAATACATCAGGATGCTCTCAATTCAAATGATATAGTATTAATTCATGATGACCTTTTGGCAACAGGAGGAACTGCATCAGCGGCTATAGACCTGGTCAGACGATTTGGTGTTTCTCAAATTTATGCAAATTTTTTTATTGAGTTGGATTTTTTAAATGGCATCAATAAAATTAATAACTCTGTTCCGGTTTGGTCTTTAATCCATTTTTGAAGTTTAAGAAATGGAAAAATCTAATTTATTTTTGGATAAATTAAAGGATATTATTTCAAGTTTGCCCGAATTGCCGGGTGTTTATCAATACTATAACTCTGAAAGTAATATCATCTATGTTGGGAAAGCAAAAAATCTGCGCAAAAGAGTTTCTTCTTATTTTTCAAAAGTTCATGACAATAGAAAAACGGAAATTCTTGTAAGAAAAATTGCAGATATTAAATTCATAGTTGTGGATTCAGAAGAGGATGCATTGCTACTGGAGAATAACCTGATCAAAAAATATCAACCCCGATATAATGTTTTATTAAAGGATGATAAAACTTTTCCTTGGATTTGTATTAAAAATGAACCGTTCCCGCGTGTTTTTTTTACCAGGAATATCATACGTGATGGATCCCAGTATTTTGGTCCATACACCTCAGTCCCGATGGTTCGCACACTTCTCGAGGTAACTAAACGCTTATACCCTATTAGAAATTGCAATTTGAATCTATCCTCATCAAATTTAGGGAAGGCAAAGTATCAGGTATGTCTTGAATATCAAATTGGAAATTGTAAAGGACCTTGTGAATTACTGCAGACAGAAGCTGATTACAATGAAGGAATTAGTCAAATAAAGGATATTTTAAAGGGTAATTTAACTTCTGTTTTATCTCATCTTAAAGATAAAATGAATAACCTGGCATCGGAATATAAGTTTGAAGAAGCTGATTTATTTAAAAATAAGATTTCGATATTGGAGCATTATAAAAGCAAATCGACAATTGTCAGCTCATCCATTTCTAATGTAGATGTGTTTTCTTTGGATCAGGATGAGAACTATGCCTATGTTAATTTCCTGAGAGTAGTCGATGGAGCGATAATTCAAGCCCATACGCTGGAAATTAAAAAAAGACTCGAGGAATCAAAAGAATACCTTTTGTCACTTGGAATTATTGAAATACGACAAAAGTTTTTCCTGAATTCCAAAGAAATTATATTACCTTTCTCTATAGATTTTCAACTTAAAGATGTAAAAATGGTAGTCCCTTTAATAGGGGATAAGCGTAAACTTCTCGATTTATCTGAACGTAATGTTAAGTTTTATAAGCTGGAAAAAAATAAACAATTATCACTCCGCACACCACAAACTAGGGTTGATCGTGTTATGGAACAAATGCAGAAAGATTTAAGGTTAACCGAACTCCCACATCGTATAGAATGTTTTGATAATTCTAACATTCAAGGGGCGCAACCTGTGGCAGCCTGTGTTGTATTTATTGATGGTAAGCCGGCTAAAAAAGAGTACCGTCATTTTAATGTAAAAACAGTGGAGGGTCCCAATGATTTTGCTTCTATGGAAGAAATTATTTTTAGGAGATATCAACGTGTTATTAATGAAAATGGGAAACTACCTCAATTAATAATAATTGACGGCGGAAAAGGCCAGCTAAGTTCTGCTATTTTAACTCTCGAGAAGCTTCAGATCCGTAATAAAGTCGCTGTTATTGGGATTGCTAAAAGATTAGAAGAGATAATTTATCCGGAGGATCCTGTTCCAATGTATTTAGACAAAAATTCTGAAACTTTGCGTATTATTCAGCATTTAAGAAATGAAGCCCATCGCTTTGGAATAACATTTCATAGGAATAGAAGATCGAATGAGTTTATAACAAATGAACTTACCCAAATTCCAGGCATCGGTGAGAAAAGTGTGGAATTATTAATGGTTAAATTTAAATCTGTTATTCGACTGAGGTCGGCATCATTTTCTGAAATAGCAGAGGAAGTAGGGAATATTAGAGCAAGAAAAATATGTAAATATTTAAATTTGAAAATTAATTAATTGGGAACTATTCAGATTCTTTAATCTTTATGCTAGTTCATAATATTCTGCCAAAATTTAATTAATAGCTTAAAATAATTGTTTGCAAAATTCAGATAACATGAAGGTTATATCTGAATTTTTTATGGATATCTGCTTTAGTTTTTCTTCAATTATATCGTAATCGTGTTGGGAATTTATGAGATTATTAAGAATAAATTGTTCCAATTCCCAATTGGATGGCGTAATTGTTAGTTCTATGCCTTTTATTAATCCTCGCTCTACCTCCAGCTCATATGCTATTGCGTAATCTAAAACATTTATGGAATTGCGAAATTTATATTTTGGAGAGTATCCATAAATCCAGTTCCACGTTTTATATTTTTCCTGGGAAATCCTGGAAATTTGTATGGCCTCCAAATCACTTATCGTTTCAACTCTCGTATCAGGTTCGTTTTTTGTAATGCAGGCAAATATATTATTGGTGAAATCTATAATAGAAACGGGAGGATCAAGATAATTGGAAATGTTTGTAACGCTTGATTTAACTGACTTAATAGATTTATCGGTATATCTGTCGTAGTTACTTTTTAAAGCATTCGATAATGAATTTAAATCGCTATCGAATAGGAGAGTGCCATGGGACAAAACCCTGTTTTTATAAATGTGCATCGCATTCCCTGAAATCTTTTTCTCTTCGATAAGAATATCATTTCGGCTTGAAAATTCAGCTTTGAGACCTAATTCTTTTAACGCTTCAAGTATTGGAACAGTAAACCGGGTAAAATTTATTAACTCACGGTTTATGCAATTATGGATAAAGCTAAAATTTAAATTATTTGCATCCTGGTAAACAGTACCCCCTCCTGAGATCCTTCTTGCCAGCTTTATATTATGCTTCCGTGAAAAATCAAGATTGATCTCTGAGAGTAAATTCTGATGCTTTCCAACAACAATGCAGGGCGTATTGATATATAACATGAAGAATTCTTCCATACTGTTTTTAAGGAAGAATTCCTCAGCAGCCAGATTATAATAGGGATCTGAACTATTTGATATTATGCAGCGCATGAAATGGAGATTGTATTTGTTTTAAATTTTTTTGTGGTTACAAAGATACCTATATCGTTTTAATAAGATCATCGGTTTATGTGATTCTTTAGATCCTGAATATTTGAATATTGTTTAGGTAATTTTAGCTTTGTATCTTTTATTGCAGGTACCATTTATAAATTTCAATTTGATTAGTTTATTGCAAGTGTATAAGTGTAATCGCACTCAAATTTTTCAGGTAGGTAATGGATGTTGTATCGAATAATTTGGTTAAAGAACTATTTTTGGAATAATAGTCAGATATTTTATTTGATCCCCTTTTTTAGGTCTTTTTTATGGAAGAGAATATAGTTCTGACAAGTAACTTAAAGCTTATGTTAAGTTATTGTTGATCAGGTTTATTTGGATCCTGTACAACAAACCGCTTTTAACTCTTAATAATTAATTTAAACATGAATCTTTTAAAGTCTATTAATTAATATAATCACTGCACGTTTAATAAATATAATTATGATAATAAATATGAAAATAACAACCGCAATATGCTTAACCTTATTCGTATTTCAGAATTTGTTAAGTCAAATAGTTGAGGCTCAATCTAATGTAAACGTGGGTAATAAAGAGGTGCATAGTACTACAATTGTAAATTTTAACAACATGGGGAATCAAATCACCCGATTTGATTCTTTAGCTGCGGCACTGGATGCTCATGACGGTGAAATAGCTGTATTTGATGGTGTTTACTACCTTTATGGTACAAGTTATGATTGTGGGTATGAGTGGGGAAATAAGTCTTCTTCCTTTTGTGGATTTAAGGTTTATTCTTCCGAAGATTTAATAAATTGGAGTGATAAAGGATTTTTATTTGATGCCAAAACCACGCTATGGCAAACTCGGTGTAATGGCAGCACCTATGGTTGTTATCGTCCGCATGTTATTTATAATCAATCTAGTAAGTTATATGTCCTGTGGATAAATGTCTATGATAATGTGGTTGGTTATCGGGTCTTTACCAGTAAATATCCGGCAGGTCCTTTTTTGGAACAAGCCAATCCGAAGCTTGTCGTCAATAATGATGCTCCTGTTGCCGGTTTAAATAATGGTGATCATGATACCTTCGTGGATGATGACGGCACTGCTTATCTGGCATTTACTGATTGGAGAACAAAAGGTACAATCGTAATTGAAAAATTAACTCCAGATTATTTAACAGGTACAGGAAAATATGTTAAAGATATTTCAAAGGGAAATACAGAGGCCCCTTCATTATTTAAACGAAATGGAATTTATTACCTTCTCTATTCTGATCCAAATTGTGGTTACTGTGCAGGGACAGGAACCTCATACCGGAGTGCAATGTCGCCACTTGGACCATGGTCTGAAGAGATAAAGATAAGCTCTAATTCATGCGGAGGACAACCTTCATTTGTGTCCGTGATAAAAAATGGATCAGACATTTTATTTTTATACGGGAGTGACTTATGGAATCATGGGGCTAAGAACGAAGCATTGGCAAACTATTTTTGGGCGCCACTTTCATTTTCTGGTGATGGATCGATTAACCCAATTATTTGCCAGGATACGCTAAATATATCAGAACACTTTACCCTAAAATCAAAAGTTAACTCATCGGTTTCAATAAACCCAACAAGATTAGATGGTTTTGTAACATCTTGTGATATACGTGATTCACTTCAGCGATCTCAATCTTTTGTAGCTACATCCTCTGGAATTTTAACTCAAGTATCTTTTACCACTTTTAAAAGCGGATATCCTGATTCAGGTCTGAATATATCTATTTATAAAGCAAATGATTTGAATCAACCCACAGGTAAACCATTATTTTCGGATTTAATACCTGCTGATTCTATGGGCTGGGCACCTAAAAGCATCTTTATTTCACCTGTAATTTATGTAACTGCAGGTAAAAGGTACGCCATTGTTCTAAAATCCACTGCTTCGGTTGGATGTTTTGGATTCGAATACACAGCTTCAAATTTAGTTAGTGGTGGAGTGGCTCATTTCAGCTCCGACTGTGGAAAGATATTTATTCCTGAAAAAAATAAAATGTTAATGTTTCAAACATTTATTAAGAGATAAATATGCTGATACAAGATCCAATAAAAAAGCCTGTAAGAATTAATCTTACAGGCTTTAAACATTCTTTTATGTAGCGGGGACAGGACTCGAACCTGTGACCTCCGGGTTATGAGCCCGACGAGCTACCAACTGCTCTACCCCACAATATATCGTTTATTTAAGAACGTCTTTGTTTTTTAACAGATTGCAAAGATAGGGACAAAAACCGGAAAATCAAAGAAAAATATCAAGAAAATGGTTTAATCTGATAAAAGTCTGACTATAAATTGATTAAATTGCATTTGATTTAGAATAAAAAATAAAATTCCTCTACAAAATCACTATTTATTGGTAATTTTGAGATATTGAAATAATCATCAAGGAAGCGAAAATTTTTAAAACATCTTTTAATGATTCTAATTTATCATTTTTTAATCGTTTAATTTTAATTTATTTCTTGTATAATATTGTTAAGTTTATTAAATTATTAACATTACTTTAATGATTTCAAGGTTAAATGAGAATAAGTTAAATTTGCCGTTTAATTTTTAAAAGGTTTTTAGTAATTTTTACTTTAACCCCCCTTATACTTTAACAGAATGGAAAATAAAGGATATAAAATAAGGCAATCAGAGAATTCAGGGCCCACCTGGAAGAAAATTATTGTAGAATCAAATGTTCCTGAGGAGCTTCAGCCTTTACGCGATTTGTCGCGAAATCTGTGGTGGGTGTGGAGTGATCCTGCACGTGCACTGTTTAATGAAATAGATCCTCTAATTTGGGAATCATGTCAACATAATCCAATTGTGTTGCTTGAAGAAACCAGTCTGGAACGTTTTGAAGCATTAAAATCGGATCAGTCTTTTATCCTTAGAATGAAATCGACGGATCAAATGCTTAAGAAATATCTTGCTGAAAGGAAGGAATTAAGAGGTCCAAAAATTGCCTATTTCAGTATGGAATTTGGTCTTCATTCAACCCTTAAGATTTATTCCGGTGGACTTGGAATCCTTGCAGGCGATTTTCTTAAAGAGGCAAGCGATTCGAAAGTCGATATGACCGGTGTGGGTCTTCTTTACCGGTTTGGATATTTCAAGCAGATTATTTCCGGACAAGGGGAGCAGATTGCTCAATATGATGCCGAACATTTTTCCAAGATTCCCATTCAGCCAGTAATGGATGAATCAGGTACATGGATCACTATTGGTATCGACATGCCAGGAAGAACGGTTTATGCGCATGCCTGGTCAGTAAAGATTGGAAATATAGTTTTATATCTGCTTGATACTGATTTTGATGCAAATCAGGATTTCGATCGGTTTATAACCCATCACCTTTATGGAGGGGATAATGAAAACCGGTTAAAACAAGAAATGGTACTCGGCCTGGGCGGGATTAAGTTGCTTGAGAAACTGGGCATTAACTCTGATATATACCATTGTAATGAAGGCCATGCTGCATTCATTGGACTCGAAAGAATTAAAAATCTCATGGAGAATTCAGGATTAAATTTCGCTGAAGCTCAGGAGATGATCCGGGTCTCTACTCTTTTCACAACTCATACACCTGTTCCAGCCGGACACGATTCTTTTCACGTTGACCTTTTCAAACCTTATATGGGTGGGATGGCGCAGAAAATGAAGATATCACTTGATGATTTTCTTTTTCTTGGCAAAGCCTCAGCACAGGATGACCATTTTAATATGAGCTATCTTGCCTCTAATCTTTCTCAGGAGATTAACGGAGTAAGTATGTTGCACGGAAAGATAAGTAAAGAGGTGCTTGCGGAGTTATATAAAGGCTTTTTACCCGATGAACTTGAAAATATTGGATACGTCACTAATGGAGTCCATTACCCGACATGGGCAGCTCCCGAGTGGAAGATAATTCATGAAAAATTTTTAAAACCCGAAGAACTCGCTGAAGATATCCATGAATACGAGGAAGATGAGGAGTCGAGGGCATGGAGAAATATCTATAAGGTTCAGGATGATCAAATTTGGGAGACCAAATCGAAACTGCGTGAAAAATTGGTAAATTACGTCAAACAACGCTTTTCTGATATTCATGTTCAACGCAATGAGAATCCTAAATACATTGCAGAAGCAGTTTCAAAATTGAATCCAAAGGCGCTCACTATTGGCTTTGCACGTCGTTTCGCAACCTATAAGAGAGCCCATCTGCTTTTCCGTAACCTCGATCGTTTAGAGCGAATTGTGAATAATCCCGATCGACCGGTTCAGTTTCTTTTTGCCGGTAAGGCCCATCCGGCTGATAAGGCAGGTCAGGATCTGATTAAATATATCTTTGATATTTCGAAGCGTCCTCAGTTCATAGGAAAAATTCTTTTTATTCAAAATTACGATATGAATCTGGCAAAAATGCTGGTTCAGGGTTGTGATATCTGGATGAATACTCCTACCCGTCCGCTGGAAGCCTCAGGAACATCCGGCGAAAAAGGGGTTATGAATGGTACACTTCACTTTTCTGTTCTTGACGGTTGGTGGGTCGAAGGGTATAAAAAAGATGCCGGATGGTCTCTGCCACTGGAAAGGACTTTTGATAATCAAGAGTTACAGGATGATCTTGATGCTGAAGCAATTTACGGAATATTTGAAAATGAGATCGTCCCTGCTTATTATTACAGGAATGAAAAAGGTATTCCTATCCTTTGGGTTGATTTCATTAAAAATACCTTTGCAGAGGTGGTGCCTCACTTTACTACACGAAGGATGATGAAGGACTATTTTAACCGGTTTTACATCCCACTAGCAAACAGGCTGGAATTGCTAAAAGCGAATAGTTTTTCAAAAGCCAGAGAAATTGCCGCATGGAAACAACGCGTACTTGACGTCTGGGACCAGATTGAGGTGGTTAGTGTTCAGTTTGCCGATGGAATTACCAATACCTATAAAATGGGACAGACTTATGATGCCCATATCGTAATCGATAATAAAGGGTTGTCCGCTGATGAAATTGGAATTGAAGTGATTATCGCAACCGGTTCTGATCGCCAGGAATATGTTGAAAAACATGAGTTTACTGCCGGGAAAACAGAAAATGGATTAACTCATTATTCGCTGAATCTTACACTGACAAAACCAGGTTCATATAATTATGGAATCAGGATTTATCCAAAAAATGGAGATCTTCCTAACCGTCAGGATTTCAGAATATTAAAATGGATTTAGAGCTTATTGCAGAGCAGTTTATTTAGTAAATTTTCCTTGTGTTTCGGAGAAACTTTTAAAAGTTCACCACTTTTAAGTTCCACCATTCCACCATCAGATTTTAAATATCTGACAACATTCGGAAAATTTACTAAATGGCTCCTGTGAATCCGGATAAATCCAAGCGGAGCTAGCAGATGTTCAAATTCAAGCAAGGTACGACTGACTACTTTTTCAGTATTATCTTTAAAAATAATCCGTGTATAGTTTCTTTTACCTTCACATCGGATAATATCTCCAACAGTTATTATAGCAAATCCATTTATTTCTGGCAATGCGACAGTTTTAGAGCCGTTTTCATCTACTGAAAGTAAATTTTCTTTCAAAGAATCAACGCTTGCTTTATTATCAACTTGATTAATATGTGGAATACGTTTAATCGCCATAGTCAACTCGTCAACATTAATCGGCTTAATGATATAATCAAATGCCGAATATTTGAACGCTTTAACGGCATATTCGCTGTAAGCAGTAATAAATATAAGTTTAAAGTTGATAAGCTTTAATTTATCCAACAGATCAAAGCCAGTTCCATCGGACATACTGATATCTAATAAAACTAAATCTGGATTTGTCTTTTCAATTAATTGAACTCCTTCTGCAACTGTGCCTGCTTCTCCAATAATTTCAATGTTATCAAGAAATTTCCCGAGCATTTCTCTCAAAATTAATCTTGATACATAATCATCATCAATAATAACTGTTTTTAGCATAGTTGTTTGTTAAATCTGGTTATCCAAGGTGGCTTAAAATTATAATCCAATGAAAAAAGTGATCTAAATTCCACCCGTAAGTTATAGTTTAACAAACAAGGTTCGAAAATGATTATAATTTTTTAAATATTTCTCATCTTTGTAAAAAAAGTTAATGGCTCTGATTCTAAATATAGAAACTTCCACAGAGGTATGTTCTGTAGCTCTGGCAAGGGATGGGAGGGTTATAAATCATCGTGAGAATCTGGCAGGGCAAAATCATGCTGGTCTATTAACGTTGTTTATTAATGAATTACTCAATGATCCAAATCTGGGCAAGGCAAAGATTGAAGCTGTGGCAGTCTCAGGAGGACCCGGTTCGTATACCGGGCTGCGTATCGGTGTATCAGTTGCAAAAGGTATTTGTTACGCATTGCAATTACCCCTTATTACCATTACATCACTTGAAGCGATGGCTTTACATGTGGCTCAAAATCTTGAAAAAATCTATTTGGATAACCCGGATAAGCTCCTTTTTTGTCCAATGATCGATGCCCGTCGGATGGAAGTTTATACTGCCTTTTATGATATTAATGGCAGATTATATCGGGAAATTCAGGCAGATATTATTGATCATGAGTCTTATTTTAATATGCTTCAAAGTAATCAAGTCTTCTTCTTTGGAAATGGGGCTTCTAAATGTCGTGAAGCTATAATTCATCCTAATGCGGTTTTTGTTCCGGATATTTATACCTCCGCGATCAACATGGTTCCAATTGCTGAGAAGTACTTTCAGGCTGGTCAATTTTCAGATGTGGCCTATTATGAGCCTTTTTATCTAAAAGATTTTGTGGCAACCGTACCTGTAAAAAATATTTTTAAATCTGGTACTCCCGCTTAATTATGGGTACTTGGCTTTTACAAAATATCTTTAGGTTGATAAAATATACCCTAAGAAATGAAAAAAGTACTTATAATTACTTATTACTGGCCCCCTAGTGGCGGAGCCGGAGTTCAGCGGTGGCTCAAGTTTGCGAAGTACCTGCGCCAATTTGGGTGGGAACCGGTTATTTATACGCCGTCAGACCCAGGATTTTCGTTGATTGATGAAACTTTGCAGGCTGATATCCCTGAAGGCATTGAGGTTATTAAAACATCTATTTGGGAGCCTTATGGGCTCTATAAAAAAATCACAGGTCAAAAGAGTACCTCCACAATCAATACTGGCTTTTTGACCCATAAAGAAACTGTCGGTTTTATTGAGCGATTATCAATCTGGATCAGGGGAAATCTCTTTATTCCGGATGCCCGGAAATTCTGGATAAAACCATCAGCTAAGTTTCTTATTAACTATTTGAACAGTAGTCCGGTTGATGCTATTGTTTCTACGGGGCCTCCACATTCAATGCACATGATTGCATTAAAAGTCACAGAGCGACTTAATATTCCATGGCTTGCAGATTTCCGCGATCCATGGACTGATTTTGATTTTTATAAAGATATGAAGATCTCTGCATGGGCTGACAGAAAACATAAAAAACTGGAATTGAAGATTATAAAGGGTTCAAATGCGGTTGTTGTCGTAAGCCGTGATATGCAGATAAACTATAAAAATATGGGTGGTCACAATGTCAACCTGGTCACTAACGGATATGATTCGGATGATATTGACCCAGGCATAGTGGAACGGGATACGAAATTTTCCATCGCACATATAGGTTCTTTGCCCCCCAATCGTAATCCAAAGTTACTCTGGATAGCTCTCTCCAGGTTGTGTGAATCTATTCCTACCTTTAGGAACGATCTTGAAATTAAACTGGTAGGCCAGGTAGACGAAACAATTTTTGCAGATCTCGCGCGGTTTAATCTGGCAGGACAGGTGTATCATATTAGTTATGTTCCACATAATCAGGTTTCAAAACTGATGAAGGAATCGGCAATATTACTACTGGCCATAAATAACAGCTCCAATGCCAAAGGAATTCTGACAGGGAAATTTTTTGAATACCTGGCATCAGGAAGGCCAGTTTTAGCCATTGGCCCAAAATCAGGTGATGTGGCCCGGATACTAAAAGATTCTGCCGCAGGTGACATTTTTGATTATGACGAAAACATAAGGATCGAGGACGGTGTCAAAGCGATGTATGAAAAATATCTGCGAAATGAGCTGAATAATAGCGCTAAAGGAATTGAAAAATATTCACGGAAAAATCTTACAGCAGAAATAGCCGCAATTTTGAATACGATAACATCATGATAAAAATTGTTACAATTGTCGGAGCACGTCCCCAATTTGTAAAAGCGGCTGTGGTAAGCCGTGCATTGGGGAAGGAAGGGATTGAGGAGGTGATTATTCACACCGGACAACATTTTGACAACAATATGTCGGAGGTGTTTTTTCAGGAGATGCAAATTCCCAAACCCAAATACAATTTGGAAATCAGTAATTTATCTCACGGTGCAATGACCGGGAGGATGCTGGAGAAGATCGAAGAGATCCTTATTCCCGAAAAACCGGATGTTTTGCTCGTTTACGGAGATACGAACTCAACCCTTGCCGGTGCACTGGCTGCTGCTAAGTTGAATATTCGTGTCGCCCATATTGAGGCTGGTCTCCGGTCATTTAATAATAAGATGCCCGAAGAGATCAACAGAATCCTCACAGACCGGATTTCCTCTATTCTGTTTTGTCCAACTCTTACTGCCATTGAGAATCTTGCGAATGAAGGATTTGCCAATTTTGATTGTCAGATTATAAACAGCGGGGATGTTATGCAGGATGCCGCTATGTTTTATAGTGAACGGTCGGATGAAAGTTCAACACTGCTCAAAGAATTGAAATTGATTCAGAAACCTTTTATTCTGGCAACCATCCACAGGCAGGAAAATACAATTGATCCGCAAAACCTCCGGAATATTATCGATGCATTGAATGAAATCAGCCTGAATATACCTGTTGTTCTCCCACTTCACCCCCGTACAAGGAATATTCTTGCGCAAAACGATATAACACCTATGTTTGATACCATCGATCCCGTTGGATATCTTGACATGATTCAGTTAATTAAGAACTGTTCCCTGGTTTTTACCGATAGTGGTGGATTACAAAAGGAGGCTTTTTTCTTTCAAAAGCATTGCATAACCTTGCGGGTAGAGACCGAATGGACTGAACTCGTCGATTTTGGATATAATATCCTTGCAGGGAGTGATAAACCAAAAATACTTGCCGCATATGAGCAAATGAGGTTAAAATCGTCTGATTTTTCAAGGAATCTTTACGGGAATGGACATGCATCCGAAACAATCGCAAAATTATTAGCAAATTTGTAAACGCGATAAAACTGCATTATGGTGAATTCAATAAAAATGGTTGACCTTCATGGTCAATATCTTAAAATAAAAGGGGAGGTTGATCAGGCAATGCAGGAGGTGATCGATAGTTCAGCTTTTATAAACGGAAAACCTGTTCAAGCGTTTAGTCTTCAATTGGCCGGTTATCTGGGGGCAAAACATGTAGTTACATGTGCGAATGGAACAGATGCCCTGCAAATTTCCTACCAATCGCTTGGCTTCAATCCAGGTGATGAAGTGATTATGCCGACCTTTAATTATGTTGCAGCAGCCGAGGCAGCCGCCTTACTTGGAATTAAGCCTGTGTTTGCAGATGTTTGGGAAGATTCCTTCAACATTAATGAGAATTTAATCGAAGAGGTTATAACCCCAGCAACTAAGGCGATTGTTGTGGTACATTTGTTCGGTCAACCGGCGAATATGGAACCTATCCTTGAAATAGCCCGCCGCCATGGTCTGAAAGTGATCGAAGATAATGCGCAATCACTTGGTTCGGCTTACAAATTTTCAAATGGGGTAAGAAAATTGACCGGAACAATTGGTGATATCAGCATCCACTCATTTTTTCCTACAAAGAACCTCGGATGTTTTGGTGATGGAGGGGCGCTTTCCACAAATGATGAGGATCTTGCAAAAAAAGCGTTGATGATTTCACGTCATGGACAGGGACAAAAGTATAGCTATGAGATGATTGGGTGTAATTCAAGGTTAGATACTCTGCAAGCTGCCATATTAAGCGTAAAGCTTAATAGTCTTGATAGTTACATCCAACATCGTAGGGAGGCGGGCATGATTTATGGAGAACTTCTTCAAAATCTTTCTGCCGTTTTTCCTCCTGTGGAAGGTATTGGAGCATATCATACGTATAATCAATATGTTATTCGATTAAATGAGCGGGATAAGGTAAAAGAAGAGCTTAAGAATCTGGGGGTACCTACAATGATTTATTACCCCTCGCCGCTTCATTTGCAAAAAGCCTATGCTTATCTGGGATATAAGCAAGGGGATTTTCCAGTTTCTGAAAAGTTGTGTAATGAAGTTCTGGCTCTGCCTATTCACACTGAATTGGTCCGCGCTGAACAGGAATACGTATTCAGTTCTCTTATTAAATCAATTAACACATTATGATACAATATTTTGCACATCCATCTGCGGTGATTGATGATGATTGTGAAATTGGAGAAGGAACTAGGATATGGCATTTTAGTCATATTATGTCAGGGTGCAGGATAGGTAGAGGATGCAATATCGGACAAAATGTAGTCATATCTCGGCAGGTTATACTTGGCGATAATGTAAAAGTTCAGAATAATGTTTCAATTTATACGGGGGTGATCTGCGAAGACGATGTTTTCCTCGGACCTTCAATGGTTTTTACAAATGTGATAAATCCTCGCAGTGCGATTATCCGTAAGGATGCCTACCTGAAGACAGTAGTTCGCAAGGGTGCTTCGATTGGTGCCAACGCAACCATTGTTTGCGGCAACGAAATCGGAAACTATGCTATGATAGGCGCTGGAGCTGTGATCACCAGGCAGGTTCCTGCATATGCACTCTTTTACGGCAATCCCGCTCGGCAGAAGGGATGGGTGAGTGAATATGGTCATAAACTTCTATTTGATGAAGATGGAATAGCTGAATGTCCTGAAAGCAAGGAAAAATACAGGTTATTTGACAATATTGTGGAGAAGATTGAGTAAAATAATCTGAAATTAGAAGTTCAGGAGTATTTTATGCTTAATAAAAAGGACGATAAAAACATTAAAAATTCACGTATAAAGATTATGTCAGTTAAATAATTACAGGATGTTGATTAAGCAAGCACTATATAAAATTCTAGGGGTCAGGAATTATCTGATTGTTGTGAGCAAACTATTCTTCGTTTCTTACACTTTGGGTTGGTTAAAAACAAATAAAAACTTCGATTGTCATTATTTTATAAAAAAAATCGTCACGAAGGGTGATCATGTGATCGACATTGGGGCAAATTTGGGTTACTACTCCCGCCTTTTTGCACAATTAGTTGGGCCACATGGGAGGGTGTTTAGCGTAGAACCTGTTACTCTTTTTAGAAAGGTATTGGATATCAATACTTCAGGATTCAAAAATACGACAATAATACCTTTTGCGCTAGGTGAAAAGGATGATGTTCCCATTACGATGGGAATTCCCAGGAGTAACAAATATCTTCGTCATGGTTTGACTAGGGTGCTGGAGAAGGATGAGAATGAACCGTTGGAATTTACATTTTCCGAGCGAATGTTTACACCTGAAACTATCTTTGCAAACATGGAGCGCTGCGATTACATTAAATGTGATGTAGAGGGTTATGAGATTCATATTATTCCTCAGATTGAATTTTTGATAAAGCCATTTCAACCAATTATTCAGATTGAGATTGAGCCGCTTAACAGACAAGAGATCAGTGAATTTCTTTCAAAATATACCTACAGGGGTTTTTATCTTACCGGTGAAATCCTCTATCCTGCAGGAGCAAACCTTAATGAGATTGAAGGTGATCTCTTTTTTATCCCGCTAAGTAAGATGATACTTGCGGAACCCTATATTGCTAAATTAAATAATTGATATGAAAAATTTTGCATTGATCGGAGCAGCCGGATACATCGCTCCAAGGCATATGAAAGCCATCAGGGATACAGGAAATAAGCTTGTTGCGGCATACGACCCGTACGATGGAGTTGGTGTTATTGACAGTTTTTCTCCGGATACAAAGTTTTTTGTGGAATTTGAAAGGTTTGATCGCTACCTCGAAAAACTAAAATATGATAATGGGTTGGAGATCGACTATATGAGTATCACTTCACCTAATTATCTTCATGATGCCCATATCAGGGTGGCGCTTAGACGCGGAGCTCATGCGATATGTGAAAAACCATTGGTGCTAAACCCATGGAATATTGAGCCATTGCAGAGGGTAGCGATGGATACCGGGAGAAAAATCTACACGATTTTGCAGTTACGCCTTCATCCCGTAATCATCGCATTGAAAGATAAAATAAAGGCATCCCCTACCGATAAAATTTATGATATCGATCTAACCTATATTACATCCAGAGGAAATTGGTACTATACCTCCTGGAAGGGTGATATTTCGAAATCTGGGGGGATCGCCACCAATATAGGGATCCATTTTTTTGATATGCTGACCTGGATTTTTGGTGATGTTAAAGAGAACATTGTCAATATTCACACCCACGACAGGGCTTCCGGAATTCTTTTGCTGGAAAAAGCCAGGGTCAGATGGTTTTTGAGTATCAATAGTGAAACATTACCCCCTGAAGTTAAAGAAAAAGGAAAGACTACCTTCCGTTCAATCACAGTTGAGGGTGAGGAGATTGAGTTTAGCGAAGGTTTTACTGATCTCCATACCCGGAGTTACGAGGAGATTCTCAATGGGAATGGGTTTGAGATTGATCAGGCACGTAAGTCAATCGAAATTGTTTATAGTATTCGGAACCAGAAACCGGTTGGATTAAAAGATGATTTTCATCCTTTTGCAGGCAAACCGTTATCATTGCACCCATTTGTTCATCTCGATTAATAGTTAATTCGATATGGAGAAAAAGTCGATCCTGCTTGTTTATGTTAATTTCTCTTCGTTTGTTAAAGCTGATTTTGAAATTTTGTCCTCATTCACTAATGTTACAAAATATCAATTTAAACCTGTAAAGGGGATTCTCCATACTGGGGTGGAATTGTTAAAGGAGTTATTATTCCTGATCTTTAAAGGGCATAAATACGAAGGGATATTTATTTGGTTTAGTGATTATCATTCGCTGCTTCCAGTTTTGTATGCCAAGCTATTTAAGAAAAAATCATATGTTGTAATTGGTGGTTACGATGTCTCTACTTTGGAGGAGTATGGATATGGAGCATTTAGCCAGCCTTTAAGGGCATTTTTTACCCGCAATACATTCAAATATGTTGATTTTTGTTTCCCTGTAGCTGATGCATTACGCAAAAAACTATTGGAAATAAACCCTCATGTCAGAGCCGAAACTCTGGCAACAGTCACTGATTCTGTAAAGTTCAGTTTTAGTGAATATCAGAGGGCCCAAAGGATAATAACGGTATCCGGTACGGCAAATTATCAGCGACTGATGGTAAAAGGTCTCGATCGATTCCGAGAGCTGGCAACTTATTTACCTGAATTTGAATTTATTATAATTGGCATAACCGAAGGTGCTAAAAAATATTTTGAAACTGTTCCTGAAAATCTAATTTTAGTCCCGCCAACGGAATTTGAAAAATTGGTGCCCAATTACCAGCAAGCCTCGTTTTATGCTCAATTATCCCGTTCAGAGGGACTTCCCAATGCCTTGTGTGAAGCAATGTTATGCGGATGTATTCCGGTTGGAACCGATGTTGGAGATATCCGGATTACAATTGGAGAATCGGGCTTAACGCTGGATAATTGGAATCCTGAAATAGTTGCGGAATATATACGGCAGAATCATAATAAAACCCACCTTCGTAACCTGTCAAGAGACCAGATTGTTAAACTTTATGATAATGGCAAAAGGGCTGACCGGTTTAGAAGTTTAATCCTTAAACCGGTGAATTTGTAGTAAATAGTTTTTTAGAACTTAGAAAAATAATAATTTGATGAATGTACCAGATATAATTACCAGGAAATCGGATTCTAACGAGCGGATTGTTATTGAATTAGGGTGTGGTCCCAATAAAGTGGACGGTGTGATTGGAGTGGATAAATTCTGGGATGAAAATGTGGATATTGTAGCTGATTTTGAAAATGGACTTCCATTTCTTCCCGATAATTCGGTGGATGAGCTATTCTCAAGACATGTCCTGGAGCATATCGAAAATCTCGAGCTGCTTATTAAGGAGATTTACAGAGTTTTAAAACCGGGTGGAATTCATAGAGTTATCGTCCCTCATTTCAGCAATCCCCATTTTTATTCTGATTATACACATCGAAGGTTTTTTGGGTTGTATACTTTTGATTATTTTGCGGATGATGCTTCAAAGTTGAAAAGAAAAGTGCCTAATTTTTATAATGATCTAAAATTTCATATCAACAGGAGATATCTAAGATTTTATTCTTTGAGAAGGTTACTGAATTTTAGAAGGCGTCTTTATTCATTATGGGTTAACCGCAGTTCAGATGCACAGGAACGTTATGAGGAGTCAGGTTGTTATCGCCATCCTTGTCAGGAAATTCATTTTGAAATGAAGAAACTTTAGGTTTTTTAAATATTATTTTCTTCGATTATTTTAATCAATTTGGAAAAACAAATTTTGCGGTCATAAAGTGTTACAGCTTGGTTCCTGCCATTAATTCCCATTTTCATTCTTAGCGCCTTATCTTCCAATAAGATTTTTAAGCTGTCGGACCATTCGGATGGGGTGTTGGCAAGGAATCCATTCTCTCCATGTTCGATAATCTGACTATTAATACCAACAGGGCTTGCCACGCATGGAATTCCTGCTGCCATATAAAGGTATAGTTTATATCCGCCTTTTGCAGTGGCATATTCGTTATCCGGAAGAGGCATTATTCCAATATCCATTTTAGAGAGAGCGATAGATTCAATTCCAAATTCCCACGTAAAATTCTTATGATTTACTCCGGGAATCAAATATTTCGGATTTACTCCAACAGTAATAAATTCAAATTCAATTTTTTCACTAAGATTTTGCAAAACCGGAGTGAGTAGGTCCAGGTAAGGGGTAGTCCAGGAAGATCCAATCCATCCAATGACAGGCGCAAATTCTTTCATTTTGGGTGATGGAATAATTAGATCAGATTCTATTGGAGTAGGGATAACAATGCCGTTTTTACCGCATTTATTGCAAAACTCATTTAGCAGTGGTGTACTAATAATCACTTTATGGGCGAATCGCACCATGTTTGCGGCACTTCTGAAGGGGAGAGGGCTTTTTTCACCAATGTAAATTGCATCGTCAAAGTCGAATATTAGTTTACTTTTGGAGGTTATCCTTCGCAATGACAATTGATCAATAAAGGATCGTTGAACGAAAACAATGTCCCATCGGACAAACCAGATAGCAAAATATCTTTTCATCCACAGAACTCTTTTTATTACTGGTGAGCAGATATATTTTCTGATCAGATTATGCGGGAGTAACCCAATTCTGGGGATTAATTTGACTGAATAACCTGATTCTTCCAGCATCGGGATGTATTGAATCGCCCTTATTCTTGCACTCGCCTGATCTAAATTTCCATCCGTCAGCATTAAGAGCTTCAGCTTTTTAGGATTTTTCTTATATATAGTCATTTACTACTCATTTTATGATCTTCAACATTATCAGAAAATCATTCGCTTTATCATTAATATCAGGTGATATCTTCAAAAAGTATATCGGTAGTGCAAATAGGATTGTTAAGACTGAACTTCTGATCAGAATATCCAGGATGAATTCCGGCAGAATTGGTATGAATGTTGTGATATAATAGGCCATTATTCCAATAGCTGCAATTAGTATAAATTTGGAGTTAAATGGCTGAAGTTTAAATTTATACCATAGATATAAAAAACGAAGTAAGTTTAAAACAGTAAGTGAGATAGCCCCGCCAATTGCTGCCCCGGTAATTCCGATTGAGGGAATTAACAAGAGATTTGTGGAGATTAGGGAGATAACAAGTACGATTAAAAATAGTGTTTGAACTTTATAATTGGGTGATGCCCCCAGAATCGAACTATTAGCTCCGGTCGTCATATCAATAAGATTTCCAAGACCTATAAAAAAGATGACCCATTTCCCTGCGATATAATCCGGACCTAATATTTTAAATATATTATCGATGTTAACCCACAGCCCAAGAAACATAAAAACGCCTATTATGAACAGGGTTATACAGCTTTTTTCATAAATATTCCGAATCATATTCAGATCATTGTTCTTCCATGCAACAGCTGAAACAATATTAGCGATCTTTAATATTGCACGTGCAGGTAAGCTTACAAATAAACCAAAAAAGAAACACACCGAATAGACACCTGTCGCACTAAGTCCGATCATCCCATTGACCATAATTGTGTCAACGGTTTGAATGATAAGAACAGAAAGCCCATTGATGATGCTAAAGAGAGCCATCAATCCAATCGAATTTAGAAGAGGTTTTTTTAAATATGAAAAGTCTGCTTTCAGGGTAAATTGCTTCTCTTTTATTAATGTAAATGCAATAAAAATTGTAGGAACTGACATCGCACCGATATACCCGAAAACAAATTGATGAAAATCTATTAAATCAAAATAAAATAGTGCTATGCCAATTACAATCAGGACTCTTTGAAAAACTTCGCGCAGAAAAGTTCCATGAATACTGTTTAAAAGTGCAGTATAATACCCATCTAAAAGAATGAAAAAGATCTGAAAGAAGATTAGAATGATCAAGGGGTCAAGATATTCAACCAAAAGCGGCGATTTTTGACTACAGAATTCGAAAAACCAGTTTTTGAAGATTAAATATAAACCCAAAGTAAGCAGGAAGCCCACAATGCCGGTTAAGATTGCAAGGGGCAGAAATCCATGATGACCGCTTTTAGCATCTTTGAAAAATGGGAATAACCTGATCGTAACACCATTAAATCCTAATGTTCCAAATTGTGCAACAAGTGATGAATAGGCAACTAAAATTTTCAGCAATCCCACTTGTTCGGTGGAATAAATTCTAGGCAACAAAATTCCGGTAGTCACAAAACCAAGGATAACTCCGGCATAGGTATATATAGTCCCTTTTACAGACTGATTTACAATTATTCCCAATGGATTTAAATTACTATTTTTGACAAAAATAGGGAAAATTATGCAAATACTTGTATATTAAACTCTAAGAGAGCTATTGCTTAGTTTCTAATTATTTAATGTTTAAAGACTATTTATTGCTAAAACTTCACTTATGAAAAAAACACACAGTGAAATAATCTCGATTATTCAAAGTCCAATTGGAATTTTATTGATTGCTGGATTTATATTGAGAATCATTCTGTATTTCTTGTTTCAGCCATACAATCATTTAGATGAAGTTATTTTTCAGGATTCAAAAGAATATCATCAATTAGCATTACAATTTTTTAAAAGTGGTAATTTCATTATAAATAATTCCACAATTGACACACTGAGAACACCGGGTTACCCCCTGTTTATTTGGGTGATTTTTGTACTATTTGGTATTAAGGTTCACCTGGTTTTATTTGCACAAATATTTCTGAATCTGGCTTCAGTGTACATTTTGTTTTTAATATGTGGAAATCTCTTCAATAAAAAAATAGGGTTTCTTGCTGCGCTTTTACTTAGTTTAGAATTAGATCATTTGTACTTTATTTATTCCTTACTAACAGATACTTTATTTGTATTTTTACTTTTATTATCCACGCTTTACCTGACTTATTTTTTAAAGAATGAGAAACCTAAATATTTGATATTATCTACCTTTATTATCGGCATCGCAACATTAGTAAAGCCTATTGGGATGTTTTATCCATCTGTTTTGCTATTTATCTTAGTAATTTATACTGTCAGAAACAAGAAAAGGAGTTTTTCATATATAATTAAAAACTTTACAGTTATTTTAGTACTCTTTTGTTTAACAATTTCACCCTGGCTTGTTCGAAATTATTCCCTTTATGATTATTTCAGGTTATCCACAATCACGGGAATTTCACTTTTAAACTGGAATGCTGCAATCACAATACAAAATAGTGAAAAACGCCCAATGTCGGAGATCCGAAACGAATTAAATTCGCTTGCAATAAAAAACGAAACAAAAGAGAATCTTGATAATCCATTTTATAAATCAAAAGTTCAAGGAGATTTAG
This sequence comes from Prolixibacteraceae bacterium, assembly GCA_947475715.1. Lineage (GTDB taxonomy): Bacteria > Bacteroidota > Bacteroidia > Bacteroidales > Prolixibacteraceae > JAAFHB01. Next base: position 12,907 of record CANJNY010000002.1, on the reverse strand, counting down.
CTTTAGATTATATTCAGAAACATAAGGTTGAATATTTGAGATCCAGCTTATTGGGAATGATTAATATTTATTCGTCTCTGGGATATAAAGAATTTTCACATCGATTTTTTAGGACTTTGGATTATTCACCTACGATGGATACAGGAGGTTTCTATAAATTTTCAACAACTTCTCACCGATTAAATTCACTTTCACCTGGGGTAATTCTCACCCGAATAATTTTCGTTATATATTTATTATTCAGCTATATTACAGCTCTATTGGGAATTATTTTATTGCTTAAGCAGAAACGGTTTGTGTTAGTATTATTTCTAATCAGTGTTATTGCTTTTTTTACAATTTTGATAGGTATTGTAGGACTTGCCAGGTATAAGCTACCCATTTCACCATTTTATTTAATGTTTTCAGGATATTATATTTCTAATTTTAAATTATTTAAAAATATCAAGTTATAGTCAGTTCAACTATAGGTAAGATTTGGGAAAATAGGCCTCTTTTTAGTCTGTAATCGTTTTCAATTGTTTCAATTGTAAGATAGTATTTCAAAAAAAGTATTTTTGTCCTTAAAATTGTAAAAGTTTATATTATGGAGAAGTTTTCGTTGAACAAGTGCGTCCCTCATATTATTGCTATTATCCTATTCCTGGTATTGCCAATTATCTACTTTTCTCCTGTTTTAGAGGATAAACAGTTGAGTCAACACGATGCTCAGACCTATATCGGAATGTCGAAAGAGGTTTCGGATTACAATAAGAAGAGTGACGATATTGCTTTGTGGTCAAATTCGATGTTTGGAGGGATGCCTACCTATTTGGTGGCTCTTCCGATTAATACATTATTTTCGGAGCTTTATAATCTTACGAATTTATACAACTGGCGACCAATCAGTTTTATATTTCTCTATTTCGCCGGGTTTTATTTAGCCTTGTTGCTCTTTGGTGTCTCTCCCTGGCTGGCTCTTGCGGGAGCACTTGGTTTTGGATTTAGTTCATATAACTTTATAATCATTGCCGCCGGTCACGCCTCCAAAGCAATTGCCATTGGTTATATGGCACCTGTTATCGCTTCGTTTTACTATACCCTTAAAAAAGATAAGTGGATCGGAGGGGCTCTTTTTGGTATTTTTCTTGCTCTTGATATCTATTCAGGTCACCCCCAGATTACCTATTATACGTTGTTGATTCTCTTAATTATCGGAATCACAGAGTTTGTGTTTGCAATTAAAAATAAGTCGGTACCTGAATTGCTTAAAAGGACCGCAATAATTGTTATTTTTTCATTTCTCGCTGTGGCAACCAATGCGGGTAGGCTTTGGACAACCATGGAGTATGGTAATTATTCGATGCGGGGGAAGTCCGATCTTACCAATAATCAGGCCAATAAAACCAGCGGACTTGATCGGGATTATGCCACAAGCTACAGTTATGGAATAGGGGAGACCTTAACATTTCTTATTCCTAATTTCAACGGTGGGTCATCAGCTGTGGGATTTGGCGAAGATTCTGAGTCCGGAAAGGCGTTGAAAAGCAATAATGTTCCCAATGTAAGTTCAGTTGTAAAGACGCTTCCCGGCTATTGGGGGGGGCAACCTCAGACTTCAGGTCCTGTTTATTTTGGATCGATAATTTGCTTTATTTTTGTTCTGGGTCTTTTCCTTTTGAAGGGACCAATTCGGATTTGGGTGGTCATTGCCACTGTTTTATCTGTGGCTCTGGCCTGGGGGCACAATTTTATGCCACTTACAAATCTTTTTCTTGACTATTTTCCGGGTTATAATAAGTTCAGGACTGTAACGATGATTCTGGTTATTGCCGGATTTACCTTTCCACTTTTTGCCATCCTAACGTTACAAAAGATTTTAAACCGCGATATTGATCGTAAATCATGGCTTAAGCCTTTGGCATGGAGTATTGGACTAACCGCAGGAATTTCCCTTATTTTTGCTCTGCTTCCGGGAATGGCCGGCTCCTTTGTTTCACCAATAGACTCCCAGTTACCTGATTGGCTTCAAAGTACTGTCATTGCTGACAGACAGTCAATGTTGCAAAATGATGCGATTCGATCTGTAATATTTATTTTGCTTGGGGCAGGGGTGATCTGGGCGCTAGTTGAAGAGAAGTTGAAAATAACCACGGGCCTGCTGGTTTTAGGGGCTTTGATTATCGTGGATATGTGGGGAGTTGATAAACGCTATCTAAATGATGGAAATTTTGTATCTGCCAGGGAAGCTAAAAATCCGATTAAAGCTACAGCAGCTGATCTTGAAATATTAAAGGATAAAACCGCTGATTATCGGGTATTAAATATGGCAGTTAGCACATTTAATGATGTTACTACCTCCTATTTTCATCAGTCGATCGGAGGTTATCATGGGGCTAAGATGCGTCGTTATCAGGAACTCATCGATTTTCATATCGCAAACGAGATGGCCCTAATTGGTAAACGCCTCGAAAAAATAAAGAGCGAATCGGGTATGGATTCACTCTTTATTGGATTGAATTCCTTAAATATGTTGAATACCAAATATTTGATTTATAGTCCTCAGGCAGCACCAATCCTGAATAAGCATGCATTGGGTAGCGTCTGGCTGGTGGATAAATACAAAGTTGTTGAAAATGCTGATCAGGAGGTGGCAGCAATAAAATTGATTGATCCGGCTAAAGAGGCCGTAATTGACAAAAAATTTCAATCACTGCTTTCGGGTGTAACTTTAAGTAATGATCCGCGGGCGAGTATTACTTTAAAAGAAAAGTCTCTCAATAAGATGATCTATCATTATCAGGGAAATGGAAATCAACTGGCTGTTTTTTCGGCCATTTATTATCCAAAAGGATGGAATGTTTATATTGATGGGAAAATTACTCCTCATTTTCAGGCTGATTTTGTTTTAAGAAGTATGCTTTTGTCAAAAGGAGATTATGATATCGTTTTTAAATTTGAGCCGGACTCTTATAAAACAGGGTCAGTAATTTCATTCTGGAGTTCAATCTTGCTACTCTTACTTGTTGCTGCACTTTTTTTGAAAAAATATTTTCTTCCAGCCAAGAATTAAATTCGAAAGTTTTTTTAATAATCCATTGCAATGGTAAACATAAGGCCCTTAAATGTGAGGAATAGTTTGTTTAATTCCTATTTTTCTACAACGTTGAGTATTTCCTTGATTCTCTTTCTGTTTGGTTTGATGGGTTTATTGCTCATTAATGGGCAACGGCTTTCTGATTTTATGAAAGAGAATATTGGTGTAACGTTGATTTTAAAGGAAGGGGCAAAGGAGGTTGATGTAATGAAACTTCAGAAATCGCTTGAAGGTAATGATTATATCAAATCGACTAAATTTGTGGGTAAGGAACGTGCAGCTATTGAACTGAAAAGGGAACTGGGTGAAGATTTTGTCGATTTTCTAGGTTTTAACCCCCTTCTTTCTTCTATTGATGTTACGGTTTATGCCGGATTTGCAAATCCGGATAGCCTGGCAATGCTCGAGCGGAAATTTCTCAGTCATCCTGAAATTCAGGAGGTTTATTATCAGCGTAATCTGGTTAAACAATTGAATTCGAATGTGAAAAAAATAAGTCTTATCCTGTTAGTTTTGAATTTATTGATGTTTGTTATTTTTGCAGCGTTAATTAATAATACCATACGTTTGTCGATTTATTCGAAGCGATTCTTAATTAATACCATGCAACTGGTAGGTGCAACAAGATCATTTATCCGCCAACCTTTTATGGCGAGAAGTGCTTTACAGGGTATCTATGGGGGATTAATCGCTTGCTTTATGTTTCTTATCCTCTTTTTTAGTTATCAAAATGAGTTAAAATCGTTTATTGATTTCCAAAATCCGACTTCCCTTGTGGTACTTGGCGGGTGCATATTCTTAATGGGAATTTTTATTACATTGTTATCCACTTATTTAGCTGTAAATAAATTTTTACGAATGAGGTTTGATCAGCTCTTTTATTGAACTATCTTCGTAGGTTAGAAATAATATTTTTTTGAATGGCCATAAAAATTGAAAATAAAGGGGAGCAAAGGTTTGCCTTAGGGAAAGAAAACCTTCGGCTTCTAATGATTGGATTTCTGATAATTATTATTGGATTCATTTTGATGATAGGAGGAGGATCTTCGAATCCTGCTGTATTTAATAAAGAGATATTTAATTTTCAGCGCGTTACTCTGGCTCCGATTGTTGTGATGGTTGGGTTTGTTTTTGAGATCTATGCAATTATGAAGAAACCCGAATCAGGAAAATAAAGTTCGGATTATTTATGATGCCATCAGAAATTTCAGAGTATGATTTTGAAAAAGGGGAGGTGCTGGTTTTTGACAAACCCCTCAACTGGACTTCATTTGATCTCGTCCATAAAGTACGACTTATTATCTGCAAGAATTTAAATATTAAGAAGTTAAAGGTGGGACATGCCGGAACTCTGGATCCCAGGGCTACCGGAATATTAGTTCTGTGCACAGGAAAAGCCACTTCTAAAATTGAAACTCTACAAGCTGATGAAAAGGAGTATATCGCTACATTAAAATTTGGGGCAACTACGCCCTCATTTGATCTTGAAAGTTCCGAAGATGCACAGTATGAAACTGCTCATATATCAAAGGATCTTTTAGTTGAAGTGTTGAAAAATTTTATAGGTACAATTATGCAGGTTCCACCCGAATATTCAGCTGTGAAAATTAATGGGAAGCGTGCTTACGACTATGCCCGTAAAGGTATTGCTGTCGAAATAAAATCAAAGGTTCTGGAGATAAAAGAAATAGAGGTCCTTAGTTTCGACCTGCCTGAAGTAAAACTCAGAGTCGTTTGTGGGAAAGGGACTTATATCCGGGCTCTGGCACGCGATATTGGCGTGGCCGTCAACAGCGGGGCTTATCTCACCGGGTTACGCCGTACCAGAGTTGGTGATTTTGATCTGAGCCAGGCTATTGGGCTGGATCTTTTTTTAAGAAAAGAATAAACAAATACGGGTATCAGGCTCTATTTTAGTTATACATAATTATTTCTGCATAAAAAGTTATCATCTATGAAGCTTTCAAAATTTAAGTACAATTTGCCGGAGGAACTGATTGCCCTCCATCCTACTCAGAACAGAGATGAATCCCGAATGATGGTATTGCACCGGAGTACCGGAGAAATTGAACACAAGATATTTAAAGATGTAGTTGACTACTTCAGCAATAACGATATAATGGTGTTTAATAACACAAAGGTTTTTCCTGCCCGACTTTACGGAAATAAAGAGAAAACAGGAGCCCAGATTGAGGTTTTTTTACTTCGGGAATTAAACCGGGAACAACGACTTTGGGATGTATTGGTAGATCCTGCCCGTAAGATCAGGATTGGGAATAAACTTTACTTTGGGGAAGATGATCTTCTGGTTGCTGAAGTTATTGATAATACCACTTCACGCGGACGTACATTGCGGTTCCTTTTCGACGGTACTTACGAAGAATTTAAGGACACCCTTTATAACCTGGGTGAAACTCCTCTTCCCAAATTTATAAATCGTCCTGTTGAGGAAGAAGATGCACTGCGCTATCAGACTGTTTATGCCAAGCATGAAGGTGCAGTTGCAGCCCCTACTGCCGGTCTGCACTTTAGTCGCGAGTTGTTAAAAAGGCTTGAAATTAAAGGTGTGAATTTTGCTGATATTACCCTGCATGTGGGACTAGGTAATTTTAGAAGTGTAGATGTTGAGGATCTTACAAAACACAAGATGGATTCTGAACAAATCTGGATCCGGGATGAAGCTGTTGAAATTGTTAACAATGCCAAACTTAGTAAACAACATATTTGTGCAGTAGGAACGACGGTTATGCGTACACTTGAAAGTTCTGTTTCAACTAACGGTATGTTAAAGCCTTATGAGGGGTGGACAAATAAATTTATTTTTCCTCCCTATGATTTTACCGTTGCTGATAGCATGATCTCAAATTTCCACCTTCCACTCTCTACATTGTTAATGATGGTTGCGGCTTTTGCCGGATACGATAAACTTATGAATGCATACAAAGTTGCCATAAAAGAGAAGTATCGTTTTGGAACCTATGGTGATGCAATGTTGATCGTTGATTAACCAGAAACTTCATCTACTCATGACAAAGGCCGGAATTTCCGGCCTTTGTCATGAGTAGATGAAAGAAGATTATCTCTTTACTCTTTCATAGTATGATTTGTCGCGTGTATCTACACGGATTAGATCACCCTGATTGATGAAAAGTGGAACCATTATGATTGCACCAGTCTCAACGGTAGCCTGTTTTAGAGCTGTAGAGGATGCCGTATTTCCGCGGTCACCAGATTCGGTGTAAGTAATTTCAAGCTCAATAAATGGGGGGAATTCAACTGTCAGAGGAGTTTCTGTATCTGCATGATACATAATCTCAAGAGTCATTCCCTCTTTCATGAGATCAGCATTGTCAACAAGTTCTGTTCCGATTGAAACTTGCTCAAATGATTCCGAATTCATAAAATTGAATCCCATCTCATCTTTGTAGAGGAACTGATATGGTCTGCGCTCTATTCTGACCGTATTAATTTTTGTCCCTACAGAAAAGGTATTGTCAATCACCTTTCCGGTTTTCAGATTCTTAAGTTTTGTCCGGACAAAGGCAGGACCTTTCCCAGGTTTAACATGTTGAAACGATACAACCTGAAATAATTGTTCGTTAAACTCAATACACAGCCCGTTTCGAATTTCTGCTGTAGTTGCCATTGGCTTTTGTATTTATGATATTAATAAACTGATTAAAAACCCTTCGGGGAAATTTTTGCAAATTTAGACAAATCAGCGACAACTAGGAAATAATATTTAACGCTAAATATTTTGTAAATATGGGCATTAATGATTTGATTTTTAAATAGAAGATAAATTATTCCTTCTGATTTGGGTAATTTAAAAATTTAGAATCTACCCCTGAAAAATTCATAACAGGTCCTTTTAGTATCGTATGAGGTTTATTTTTTCCACTTTTCAGAAGAGATTTTAAACGGGAGGATAACCATTTTTATTCTATTTTTGGCGTCATTATTTACAAGTAACAGAATGGCAGAATCTTTTTCCTCGTTTTCACTTTCATCTCTTGACTGGATGCTAATAGTGGTTTGTGCTATGCTTATTGGTATGTCTAAAACGGGTGTTCCCGGGGTTTCGATGATTGTAGTACCTACGCTTGCCTTGATTTTTGGAGGGAAGCAGTCTACAGGAATTCTTCTCCCGATTCTAATAATGGCAGATGTGTTTGCAGTAATTTATTATCATCGGCATGCGAACTGGAGTCATCTGCTTCGGGCACTTCCCTGGGCGGTTGTGGGACTTATATTAGCTTTATGGATTGGTAATCAGGTAAATGATGTTCAATTTAAGCGGTTGATAGCAATCATTGTTTTTCTAAGCATAGCTATAATGATCTGGAAGGATTATGGAACTAAAAAAGAATTTACACCTGATCACTGGTTGTTTGCCGCTTTGCTCGGTGTGGCAGGCGGTTTTGCAACAATGATCGGGAATGTGGCCGGTCCTATTTTCGCGATTTATCTTCTGGCGATGCATCTGGATAAAAAAAGTTATATCGGAACAACGGCATGGTTTTTCTTTATTATCAACATGTCGAAATTTCCGCTTCAGGCACTGGTATGGAAAAACATTAACCTTCATACCCTTGCGATCGATTTTGTGGTTTTTCCGGCCATAGCTCTGGGCGCCTGGTTCGGAATTGTTGTCATAAAACGAATTCCGGAATTGACTTATAAGTGGTTGGTTCTTGTAATCACGGTATTATCTGCTTTTCTTATCCTCATTTAATGATATTTTTTAAATCTTTATATTATTGGAATTGTTAAGCTTAAGATTTTCGATAACAATTTGTTCATGGTGAGAAGTGGGCATCTACTCAAAATTTGTTAACTTTAACCCCTCTACTGTTTATAAATATCTCAATTCATGAGTGGTAGGGATTGTTTAGATACTCAGTCTATTTTAATTTTTTAAATCAATGATATTCAATAAAAGAGATCGATTGGCAACTTTAACCCAACTTGGGATTATCATGGTAGTCACCGTAATTTTTTTCTCGTGTAGGCTTATGCCAAAGGCTGTTAAGTTGGATGATTGCATTCTTTTAACAGTCGAAAAAGGAGATGTTTATGAACCTATTTTGGCTATAGGAACAGTAGAATCAGAGAATGAAGTATTGATTCGTTGCCCTTATACCAGTATTCTGAAGAAGATTTATAAGGAACCCGGAAGTCATGTTAATAAAGGTGAGGCTATACTGATGATGGAAGATGAGCTTATTAAGGATGAGATTGAAAAAATAACCGATCAGCTTGATTTGAAACGTAATACGCTTGAAAAAAATAAATTGAGTGAATATAGCACCACCGTTGACCTGAATTATAGTGAAGAGGTTAAAAAGATGAATATTAATTCTTTGAAGACTCAGCTTTCGGACGAAAAACAACTTCTGGATGTTGGAGGAATCTCTCCTGCCAAAATTGAAAAGACTAAGGAGGAGATCGCCCTCGCGGAAAAGGATCTGACGATGCTTAAACAGAAAAATGGGATTCGTTTGAAACAATTGTATGCCGAAGAACAAGGGTTGAACCTTGGGATTAAAATTCAGGAAAAGGAGCTTGCCGATAAAATGAATACTTTAAATCAGATGCGTGTTTTGGCCCCTTCCGATGGAATTATTCTATCTATCGCCTATAAACTGGGTGAGAAAGTTAATACGGATAATGTGCTGGTTCGGATGTCTGATTTATCTACATTTAAAATCGTGGGTTCTGTCGAAGATAAGGTAGCAGATTTTGTTAAAACCGGTCGAAAAGTTATAGCTATTATTGATAACGAACGTTTACCTGGTCAAATTGGAAATGTTAATCCGGTAATTGAGAATAATAAAATGCTTTTTAATGTTCATCTTGAACAAAAGAATCATCCAAAGCTGATTCAAAATCAACGGATAACCTTATGGGTTATTAAGGATCAGGCTGACAATACGATGATGATTAATAATTTAAACCTATTTGAAAAGGAGATTCCAAATGTGGTTTATGTGTTAAAAAGTGGAGTGGCTGCACGTCATGAATTAACCACCGGGATAAAGAATACCGATCATATTCAGGTATTGACAGGGGTTGAGGCAGGAGATACAATTGTGATTCCGAAGAGGGGAATTTCTGTTTTCCATAATGCAGCCAGTGTGGTAATAAATAATTAAAGTAATGGTGAAGCAAATAATATTCTTTATTTTAATCATTCTAAATCCTTTCTGTACTTTCAGTGATCTCTTTGCTCAGGATGATAAATCGGGTGATGAGGTGAAGTTGAAGATTACACTAAGTCTTAATAATGTTGTAGAGCTAGCAATTGGGCAGTCTTCTGCAGTAAAGTATGTTCAAAATACGAATGTAAATTATTTCTGGAGATGGAAGAATTTTCAGAAAACATTTCTTCCTAACCTTGTTGTATCTGGAACCTTACCCAATTTTAATCAATCTACCATACCAGTTACCCAACCTGATGGAAGTATTGAGTTTAAAGAGGTTTCTAATCTGATGGCCTCCGCTAATCTCTCTTTAAATCAGGCTATTCCGATTACAGGCACCTATATTTATGCTTCTACGTCAGCCAGCAGGGTTCAGGATTACTATAAAAAGCAGACGAACTTCTCCGGCAATCCAATCTCTTTTGGTTTCTATCAGCCTATTTTTGCATATAACTGGATGAAGTGGTCAAAAAAGACTGAGCCGATGGTTTATAATGAATCTCAGAAGAATTTTATTCAATCCATTGAAGGTATTGCATATACCGCTACGTTGCGCTTTTTCAATTATCTTCGGATCCAAACAGATTATAAACTTGCTGAGAGTGCGTTAAAAAACAGCAATGACAATCTTCGGATAGCCAAAACAAAGCAGAAACTAGGTCAAATCTCAGAAAATGATTTTTCGCGTATAGAACTCTCTGTGCTGAATGCTCAAAAGGCTTTGAATTCAGCAGGGATGGCATTAAAGAATTCTGATTTTGAGCTTAAATCGTACGTGGGAATTGATCAGAATCAGGATATCGAGTTACAAATGCCATTGAATATTACACTTTTTGATATCGATTCAAAAAAGGCTCTTGCAGAGGCCAAAACCAATCGGCCTGAAGCGGTAAATTTTGAGAGAAGACTGATTAATGCGGATAGAGACCTGACAGCCGCTAAACGTGCTACGGGTTTGGCTGCAACACTTTCAGGCAGTTATGGATTATCGAACAGTGCCGAATATATGGCTAATATCTATCAGTCACCCAACCGTTCACAGGTATTGCAATTAACAGTTAGTGTTCCAATATTGGATTGGGGGCGAGCAGCTTCAGCAGTGAAAATGGCCGAATCGCAACGCGACCTTGCCCATTTTGATGTACAAAAGGCAAAGGAAGATTTTGACAGGAGTGTTATTGTTCAGGTTGAACAATTTAGTCTTTTGAAAGGGCAGCTAGTAACCGCAAAGGAGGCTGATCGTGTTGCCGAAAATGGGTATAAAATTGCCTTAAAAAGATTTCAGAACGGAGAGATTAGTATAACCGACCTGAATATTGCATTGGCTGAGCGTGAAAGTGCAAAGCGTGACTATATAGGCTCACTTTCAACTTATTGGTTAGCATATTATAATCTGCGGATTCTGACTCTTTACGACTTTGAAACCGATCAGAAAATAAAATATGACAATCCTATGCTGGCAAAAGCATCCGGCAAATAATTTGGATCATCGTGAACTATTATTACAGCTTTTGGTTATCTTAAAAGAAGTTATTACAATCATATCGCAAATGAACCATATTTTTCGATTGGTTATTCTAGTCATATTTTCGGTCCTTTTTTCGTATTGTGGATCTCTGAAACCCAAGAAAAAATCTTTGGAAGATCTTCGTCTTGCCTATACTAATAAATCTATAGCGGCTGAAAAATACGAAAAGTTCTCACAGGCAGCTCTAAATGAAGGTTATGATACGCTGGCTCAGTTATTTATTGCGGCTTCTAAATCCGAACGTATTCATTCAACGAATTTTGGTAAAATTATAGAACTTTACGGCCAGGACTCTGCAACCCCTGAAACTGGCAATTTCGAAGTAAAATCTACGAAGGAGAATCTTAAATCGGCAATAAAAACTGAAACTTTTGAGATGTTATCGATATATCCGGGTTTTATCAGAACTGCAGAAAGGGAGAAGTCGTCAGAGATAGCAAGGTCATTTTCATGGGTAAATAATTGTCAGAAAAGATACTTACTGAATCTTCGAACAGCTGCTTCAATTCTTGATAAGGGGAATGAAACCGGAATTCCGTTTATCTGGTATGTATGTTCAGGTTGCGGCAATATTTATAACAAAAGTGATGTTCCCATGAAATGCGAATTTTGCCTCACAAAACAAGATAATTTTATCGGATTTTCAAAACAAACCGAATAATATAGTCAAGGCAAGTTAGAGTTTATTCTACAATATGTATTTTAAGTAGAGAAAGAGCGCAAAGAACCAAGCCCCATTTATTGATCTTTGCGCTCTTAAACGACATATTATAATGCTTTGACTATTTTAAGGGTCGCATCATAATCAGGTTCATTGGTTACTTCCGGAACATATTCAATATGACGTACAATTCCTGCTTTATCAATCACAACTGTTCCGCGTGTGAGTAAACGAAGCTCTTTAATTACAAAGCCGTATTTCTCACCAAAATCCAGGTCCTTATGATCTGAGATTGTTATGATATTTTCCAGACCTTCTGCGGCACAGAACCTGCTTTGTGCAAATGGGAGATCACACGATATCGATAGCACAACGACTTCATTAAGATTATTTACTTCATCATTAAATCTTCGGTTTTGTAACGCGCAGACACTTGTATCAACTGATGGGTATACTGCAATTATAACTGTTTTACCCTTGAAATCGGATAATTTTACAGGAGCTAAGCCCCCTCCGATGGCATTAAAATCTGGTGCGGAATCTCCAACCTTAATCTCGTTTCCAAGAAGTGTTAATGGATTTCCTGCAAAGGTTACTTTTACTGAACTCTCTTTCATTTTAACTTGATTAATTTTACTAATTGATTTTTAAATTGCTAATATAAGGTTTTTACTAATTTTTTTGAATAAGGCGACTATTTTGTCAAATCAGCATTTTAAAACAAGGAATTGAATTATTTTTCCTAGTAAAGATAGTTTACCGGGGAACTTGTTTTGAAGGGCTGGTCAGACTTTTAATAAAGCGATGACCTACCCTCAATATTTTTGATGAATTTTTTGAAATCAGATTAGTTATCCCATATTGTGCAAAAATTCCGGCCAAACGAATAAAAGGGTTTTTAGAGTTTCTTATGATTAGAATTCGCGAGAGATAGCCGGTAATTATACCTGCAGTAGTTTCAATCAAAGGCTCTTTTAAATCGGATAGAGTGAGAAATTCATTGATGGCTGTCCGTAATACGTTTACAGGTTTCAGGCTTACATAGGTAATATAAAACTGATCTTTAAGCAATTTATCCTCGCTTAATTGTCTGGTTTCTAGTTTTATAATCGCAACTCTCAGTGCTTCATCTGTTGTTATTTTTTGCATAGTGTTTAATCAATATAACCTCAGTATAGCCTTTAAACTTTATAGTAAAGTAGTTATTTAATGTGAAAATAAATTGTTTTAAGCCTCCCAATGTCTTGCCCCAATCCATCGTGGGGAATCCTCTGCGTCAGCTGACACAGCTTAATCTTGGTTGTGCACTGCTCATGAGGGTTTCATTGCTCATTCTCCTGAAATTGCTCATCTTTGAGGAGGGTCTTAATAACAGCGTTCCTAACTCTTTTTTTGATCAGATAATTGCGAAACAAGTATGTAATAAGAGCAACAACACC
>CANJNY010000001.1 GCA_947475715.1 Prolixibacteraceae bacterium | reverse complement strand
GGGAAACCGATGTTTGTGCAAAGCTCCGGCATGACAGTGAAAGGATCAGGAATATTGCCAAACTATATTTTGCAAAACATTGATGGTTTTGTTTTATTATTGGATGGATAGGATTGGCTATTAAATTCATAGATTTTAATGATTTTCAGCTAAAAACTGACCATTGGTTAATATCCTTTATCCCTTGTTAAAATTACAGGATTTCTATTTTCTCCATTCACTCTTTGATACAATTTCCATGTATTTCTATTTATTTCAAACAATCTCCAGTTCTTTGTCGGATTTGCCAGTTGTTTTTTTATTGTTCTGGTAAAGGCGTTTGCTGCGCGGGCGTTTTCCCATGTTCTGAGTGTTTTGAAAATTGCATATTTATTGGGGCAGCGCTCTACCGATTTTTGGTTTAAAGGTATAAAATAGGTGGCACCTGCACCAACCGAAATTGCCTGGACATGTTCATAAAGCTCAATTGTGGAGGTTGAATCAATCGAAAAGTTGCTTCCTAAAGTTGCCGGGAAATAGTTGGAGAGGGCTGCATCACGGATATCCTTTCCTTCGCTTGTTGTGCTGCCCCATTGGCGGGTTTCAGAATCATACATATTTTTTCCGCCACCGACATTCCAGATGCTTTGGTAATGCCACGAACCTTCTGAAAGGGTGGCCCCGGTGAAACGGAGATAGGGAATCTTGAGTTTATCGGCTCTTTCAAACATCTTCCTGAAGAATCGCTTAACCCCGTAATAACCGTGGCCGGTATCAAAGAGGAATTCTTCACCGTCAAAATCATGGAAATAGAGTCCGTTAACAGCACTTAGATCGGCATAATATTCAGCAATCTTATCCTGAAGAAACATATTGGGGATCAGTCCGTCGTACCCATATTCAAGGGTTACCATGACTTTGCAGATAGTATCTCCGGTGGCATGTACAGAGGGAGTAGTACCCCAGTATCCTCTTTTGATATTCAGTAAGTTGTAGGGCGCAGTTTTTGAGATCCCGGAATAGTGGATGAGTTCCTTTTCTATTTTTATCATGTTGAGGCTTTTGGCATGACCTTCCCAACCGGATATTTCATCCAAATATTGAGGATTCGTTACTTCAATTAGTGTATCTGCAGCCGAGATTCCTTTGGCAAGGATTCGCTTTTGCTGGCAACAGACACTGTCTCCCGGGAAAGGGCTTGCATCCTTTGTGCCTGGTGCGAGCGCGGTTGTGATATTATGTCTCCCGATAAAAACCCCGCGTGGATTAGAAAGATCGGAGAACTCTTTATGTGATTTGTCTCCCGAAGTAAAATGGAAAGGCTTGGTTTCAAAATTCTTTCCATCAATATAACCTTCATTGGCACGATCAACCTTCAAAAAAGGATATACACCGGTTTCGATCGCTTTGAACCCCATTTGGGAAGTATAAGAAACAATGCTGTCATACTTTTCCCCATCATTAACCAGGATATCGGGCAGATATCTTGCCGGATCCTTGATCCATTTACCGTTTACTTTGGGATAAGGTAGTTTTTCAGAAAGGACAATATCTTGAATGACATTCATCAGTGCCGTACTGTCGGGACTTCCCCACAGGGCAATGGACGATCCGATATAATCAACCCCCGGTAATGGCTGAACTTCGAGATGATTGGGGGTATTTGTTTGCATAAAAGGAATTAAGGAGAATGCAATTTCTCTTTTTATTCTTCGGTCAACGGCATGATAAGTAATAAAGATCTGACCCTTATTGTCGATGCTTGCCGAGTTTCCAAATAAAATCCTGAAATAGGGTTCGGAATGTGAAAAAAAAGCGACATCGCTTATCCCGTCGCCACCAATTGAAAACGGCTGTGCTTCATGTAAACTATCGGGCAAGGGATAGCTTTTTTGATCAGGAGAGTGAATAATATAGTGAAAGGGTGCTGCATCCCCCACGGTGGTTGATGTACCCCCGGTTGTGATATCGTTTAATGCCAATACACCGATCGCATAATTCACCGCATCGCTTGTATCGCGGGCTACCCCAATTATTTCGCCAAAAAGATTTGTGATCGTGGTGTGAAAAGATCCCCATTGAATATCGGTAATCTGATCACGGTTAGTTAGTGAAAGCAAGGTTATTTTGAAGAATTTGGGATGAGTCTCAAATTTGACTGTGGCAACAGAGCCATTATTGTAACTTAATGTAAACTGCTTTTCAGGAATGGACCATGTTGCCTTTTCAGGATAAAAATACAACCCGTTTTTATAATTGTATAAACACAAAAGTGGCGAAGGCTTTTCTGCAGCGCAGAACTCCCGGTTGGGGATTACAGTGCTGTTTTTTAGGCTATTGATAAAGCCTTTGTTGTCGATGTGGATTTTCAGATAGTTGGTTTTAAAATCCCATTGGGCTTTGGCAGTAAACCCAGACAACAACAGTACCATGGAGAATATTAATACAACACCTCTCTTTTGGAATACTCTAATTCTTTTTTTATTCATTTTGCTTCTGTTTTACTTTTAATTGTTTTCGATAACCCTGCCTTGGATTTTAGTTCAAACCCCCTGGTTTTTTAGAGATCAAATATGCCGTCTGAATTAATACTTTTAATAAATTGTATACCATTCATATCCTTTGGAGGGTAAAGATACGTCAAGAGTTATTTTATAATCCCGGTTGATTTTATATTTTTTTGTTACCCCATTGGAGGAACATACAGTTGCGATTTTATCTAATCCTGTATAATAGACCGGTATATCCAATTTTCGGGTAATTTCAATATTCAATGGATTATAGAGCATCAGCAACCCCTTTTCTTTTCCCGATGGATTTACATGTAAGAATCCATCCCAGTCGCCGCCATCAGGGCGACGCAAATGAATGATGTCAGAATCGAGGATTTGCCGGTGTTTTTTATAGAAATCAACCCACTTCTTTACAACATTTTTTGTTGAATCGGTATCATACAAACGGGGGCCACGGTAACATGCCTGCACACCTGCGCCAAAAAGGTTTGCTAATCGCTGGTTGTAATGTTCAAGATGCTCATTCAATGGTTCAATAGTAGCGGCAGCGCCACCACCATGATATTGTGTAAGGGGTACAAACATCCAGCCCATACTTGGAGTTCTGTTCCAGGTACCTTCAAAAATATTCTGGCGCTCTATAATTTCCTGCTGGGCTCTGGGAAGTGACCAGTTTACTTCGCGGTAGCCCATTCCACTTTTGGAAGAACCATTCAGGTAATACGAGTCGGGTACGTTGAGGTATATTCCTTTTGAGCGGCACCACTTATAAAAATCGGTGATTGTCTGGCGCTGATTCCACTGAGAGTCTTTAAGTCCTTTATGTCCGGGGTGTGTCGTTGAAGCGCATACGTCACCGGGATACGAGCCGTCATGCTCAATAATATCGAGCCCTGAAGCCGTATACAATCCGTACAATTTGCTGAAGTAATCTTCTCCCCACTTGCTGCCAAGGCACGGAGAATTTTCAAAGACAGCGAATCCCCCTGGTTTGCCGGTCTTTGGATTAATAACATCCTCTTTTTCATTTATTGAACGGCTGGCTAAAAGGCTGTATCCACCCAACGCGATTCCTTTTGAGTGGGCATAATCTGCATATCTTTTCATTTTTTGATAATAGGCAGGATCGCCGCTCTCCATATCGAATCCACTGCCAAAAGTCATAATCACCATTTCAAATCCAACTTCGTTACATTGGTCAATTGCGAGTTTTACAGCAGCTGAATCTGCTTTCAGGACATGCATAAGTATTGGATTCTCAGTTACCCAAGGTGCTATGGTGCGATACATCTTTCTCAAAGACAAAGATTTTCGCTCTCTGTCATAGCTGTCGTAGAATAATTCCCAGGTATGAAATGACTCATAGCTTTCCCCGTTTTTGATCACAGATTCTGGTCCCAATGGAGGCTGAACCGTTAGCAAACAGGGTGTTTTCAACTCCCAGCTGATCTGTGAAGTATAGATCGAATCCGGTATCCATGTAACCACCTTTTCATAATCGGTCCTGCCCCGGATAGAAGTACCATAATCGGTTTCTACATGGATATTTGGCTTCTCCCAATCGGTGTGTTCATCTTCCTCCGTTTTCCCCTCGACGGCAGCTATAACTTCACTGGTATAACTGTTTAACATGACATTTTTAGTGGTTTGATTTTCAATGGTTATCCATTTAGAGACCAACGGAATTCCATCATAAATCTCATAATGAACTTTAACTTTCAACCCTTTTAAATTGGATGGTTCAGCTTTTGACAGGTCTGGTTCTCCAAAAATCTTAAAATTCTGAATATGTGCTCGTGATAAATCTCCTTTTGTATCAGCATCTGATGCATTTCCGGAATGCCCCATTTTCCCGACCCGTATAATTTGTGGCTTTTCATTGACCGTAATCCGACTAATCTCCTCCCATTTTTTAGAATCAGAAGAAACTTCGCAAATCAGAAGATTCCCCGCAAGGGACATTTTTAAATAATACGCCTTACCATCTTCGGCTTTTCCATAACTGAATTCCTGTCCTAACATCCCATTAAAAATCCCGAATTTTCCTTCACCGGAACGAATGTTGAACTTAATCGTGAAGGTTTGAAAAACAAGTGCCATTCCCGGGCCAAATGACTCACTCTTGTCGGTGCCAGGATCGATACGGCATTGGACTGCCTGTGCACCTGCAGGAAAGTCACGCTCTGCAAAACAGTGACTATTTGGAAAAGCCATGATTTCCCCAATTTTACCCTCGTTGGTGAATGATATACGTTCGTTTGCTTTACTTTTCTGAATGCGCCAACCCTCATTTAGTTTTGCGAAATTATCTGAATAGACCTCTTTCCGCGGAACTTCCAGAATATTGTAATCTGGTGCTTTAAAATCAAGAATTAATTCAACACCTTTAGGGGGCCAGGGTAAATCTTCGGGCATCCATTCCATCCGTTTTTTCCATTGAAACCTGGGCTTAATATTATTTACTGTATAACCCGTATATTCAAATGAGTTCGGTTCATTATTGAGATTGTCGATCCATTCGGGTAAAAGGTAACTATGAACAGGCTGTCCGGTTAATCCGCCGATGTTAAATTTATTGCCATTAACAATTATTTTGGCTTCAGGCCTGACAGAACGAAGATAATTCTGAGCGGTGACAAGATTTTTAATACTTACGGTTGCAAGGTTTGAGGTAATCCTGAAACTGCGTTCAATCAGGCCATTGGAAAGAATTATCTCCTTCCCGTTATCCGATCGGGTAACCCTGCCAATATAGCTTTTACCATTAATGAACCAGTCCTTTTTCTGTGCATTATCGGCAGTGCTGCACCCAACTACGCCAACGATGTAAATGCAAATTATGACAGACAGAAAACTTAATCTTCTTGATTTCATGTATTTAGATTTATTAGTAAATTTTGAAATTAGGACACAAATTGGGTAAATATTGATTCGCGACTTGCTTTTAACTACTGGCTGACAGCTCGACGGCCTGTCAATAAATGACTTTCATTCTTAACCTTGTTCTGGAAAAGACTACTTTATCCAAGCAAAAATCTGCCAGCTGTTAGTTGCCAATTGCTCCCGAGGCTTCGTGACAATGAGAACAAAATTTATATTACCCATATTTAGACATCATAGAACCATTTATTTGACTTTTCCCAATTTTCTCCCCACAGCACTGATTTGTTTCAGGTGTTGCGGCAGAATTTCACCTGTTGGTTCAGGTACCACTTCGAGGCATAATACTCCCCCATTTTTCACAATACTTTTTGCCATATCAGTAAGCTTTTCAGTTTCAAACTGGAGACCTTTACCACCCCATTTTTCTCCCAGATAGGTAAATAAAAACCACTGAACACCGTCCTCAACCCATCGGCTGGAAGGGAACTCATCAATGGTCATTTTCTCTCCGGAACTATAATCGCAGTAGGGTGTATTGGCGCTGATTTTTCCAAAACCGCTATTGTAGGTTACTATGCTGTTTTTATTCCCGGCTTTGGCTGCAAGGGTATGCGTGCTGATATTATGGTCAAATGACATATCCATTCTGGTACTGCGGATATTATTCCATGTATATAATCCATCAAACCACCACCCTTTGACCCCTTTCCCATACCTCAGACTCCATTCGCTGATCATATCTTCCAGGATTAGTTGGTTAAACTGACTTGTCGCTGAGTCTTTTTTGAAAGGGTAAATGAATTTCTCAGAAACAAGCTTATTTCCCACCGGAGGATTACTTGGCAGGTACAAGATTAACGGGATATTATACCTTTTTAGCTCTTTCATTAAATCCATCGGCAAATCGCGTTTTGAACATAACTCTCCCGGCTTAACCCCAACTGCATGATCAAAGGCCGAGTTAGGGGAGCAATAATAACCTGAATTTTGCCCCAGGGTAAACATCACGAATCCTGCCCCTGCTTCGTTGGCCTGACGGGCAAATTTCTTAACATCAAAATTGTTTACCGCATCATTCCACTCTTTTGCGCCTCCATCCGGCGTAAAGACCTCCTTTAAAAAATGAGCCATAATACCAAATCCAGCATCGAGAAACCAATCGGCATTCGGATTTTCTTTGTATTCAACAGGTTTTGAAGATATTACAGAAGCTGTGATTTTCTCATCGGTTCCATTTGTCAGACAGGTTATTTCGCATTTAAGATATTTGTTCACATACGAAGTCAACAAGATAATCTTGTCTGTCCGGACACCCTGAATCCTTGACCATTCACCGGCTGGGGTAGTAGCAGAGTACCAGTTGTATTCCGTTTTCCGGATATTATCAGGGAGGTTACACTTAACATGAAGCACATTCTTTGCGATAAGTTCGCCATCAAGCTTTACGTTTTTTATCTTTATTCTGTCAGAAATCGGAATTTCAAGAGCATTACCAGCTATTGAATTGAATCCACTAACCTGAACCAACAGCGCCAGAAAAAATCCTGTACGTATAACTTTAGAAACAAAAGGTTTTAAAAGTTTCGAAAACCCAGTTTGCCTGAGGGATTTTTTAACTGAATTTAAATATCTCTTCATTTTCTTAATATTAATTTTTAGTTGACATCATGCGTGGGTTTTAATTACCCACGTTTGAATTAATAAGTTCACTGGACACTGCTAAATTCATCACATCATTTACATAAATAAATCCCATTAAAAAGCCTTCACCGGGATAGGGACATTCAATTTTGCCTTCTGATATCTTTGCCGGAATTGATTTCCAGATACGTTCTGCATTAATATGGATTGTATCATTTGAATACCAAAAATTCGCGGACTTAAGGCTTAAATCACTTTCATAGGTGAATTTAATCATTGCAGCTTGTTTTTCGATAGCTGTAATCCTCGGAAGTGGGACTCCTCCCTTAAAGATGGAGTTGAAAAATGCAGCAATTTCTCGTGGCTGCCATCCAACCGGATGATCATGCCCCATGTTTGGGGTAATTCGTATATGCCTGTTTTTCTCAGGAATAAGTTTTACAGTTTTATTAAATGGAACAATATCAAAGCAACCGTCTTTATTTCCATTGATAAATAAAGTCGGACATTGTGAAAATATCAGATAATTCTTTGGGTCAATTTTGCTCATCCACAGGTTTTTATCTTTCTGATTCATACGTTGATCTAAATATTTCTTAAAAATTGTTTCATCATGAAATGCGCAGCCATAAACGGGAGCAGCAGCTTTAAAACGATTATCAATTCCTGAAACAATACACGTTTGAAAACCACCCCAACTAATGCCGGTAACAGCTGTCTTGTTTTTCTCAACTTCCGGAAAACCAAGCAACAGTGAGTGAGCTAAAATTGAAATTGAAGCTGTTCGAAAGGCCCGTACTGCCTTTGGTCCATGTGAAATTGAATCGTATATCCATTCCATGGAAGAGGTAGGGCCACCATCGGGTAATTTCCTGTTATTTCCATAATCACAGGTAATGGCAGCATATCCTTCATAAGCCCAACGTTCAACCCATTCACTCAGGGCTGGCTGGTCGCCTCCGGAAATCAGCACCACTCCCGGGAATTTATTCCCCTGGTTCTTTCCTGTTTTCAAAATATCAGGATTAGAGTAATAAGCAAATACTTTCGTTTTTTTACCATTATTAAGCGGGCCATCAAAAAGAATTTCTCTTACTGTTGAAGTACTATCCAGATATTTGAAATCAGGCGTTTGTTGAAGAAGATCTAAATCCCAGATTAAATCATCCACTTTTATTAATGATTGATCAATTCGGGGGATCTCTTGCTTTTCCTGTTTCCCGCAGGATGAAAGAGCCAACAGCAGAACAAGCAAAATTGTCAGGTTTTTCATTCGGGTTTATTTAAGTTATTTATCTGAATAAACGGACGTTCTCGTGATTTTAGGTCCACTAACCTTAAACAATTCAAATCCGTTTTTCAGATTTTCTGCTCTCCTTCTGTCGAATTCGTGTAGAAATGTTTTTAGAACAAAATTGAAGCTTAACGTATCGTTTCGACTTTTCTTCTCACTGTCCAACAGAAATGGGAGGTGATTCTTCACTATTTGAAATCCACTGGCATCAACACCTTCAAATGAATTACTGCTTCTGTATGCTGTCAATAATTCTTCATAAAGCCCTTTATTAACATTGGGCCGATCTTTCCAGACAACAGTTATTTTAGTGACATCAGAACTCACTGAGATACAACCACCCTCTGATTTAAAGATTTTTGCATCAGAATCAAACTTTACTAATTCCTTAAAATATGGAATTCTAATTTTTATAAATTGAGGTTGTTCTTTAAAAGCATGTGATACAGTTATCATGGCACCGTTTTCGGTGAATGTGATGCGTGCTGACACATTCCCAAACTCTGTTGGGGCGTTATTGATTGAAATATGTTTTCCTGTACCTGCCCAGGCAGGTGAGATGGTAGGGAACAGATATAAATCACGTTTCCCTTTTTCTATTCCTGCTTTACCTCCGAATTCATACAGAAGTAAATTTCGGATTATAGTTACAATTTTTGCAGCACCCCAGGCATGAGGAGGGGGACAAAATTCAACTTGCCGGTCTGTCCAGGGGCGTACCAGATTTTCGAAACCTTCATAGGTTGAACCACAATGCAGCAGCAGATGATAAAAATCGATCAACGCCTGTTTACTGTCACCCATAACCATGTATTGTTCTATCAGATTAGCAGTTATATACTGATGAAGGTGCTGTCCGTGCCTGTAGGTCATAATACCTTCAGCATATCCTTTCCTGATATGATCAACGGTACCTTTTACAAATTTGTTTTCAGGCAATAAAGTTTCCGATGGATAGGCGAGTAACATATTTTCCCAGTCGGAATTTGTCTGATATTCATTAAACCCGCGTCGGGCAGCTTTCCCGGTTAAATAGGGATAAAGACCCGGAGGAACATAGCCATCTTCTTTTACCGAAGCTTCAATACCTTTAATCATACTTGCACTGTAATGCTTTTCCAGTTCTTCCCAGTCTTGCAGATCATCCGTGTGCTGTAACTCTTTTGCCAATCGTATCGCAAACCGGAGTCCGCACAAGGCCCAAAGATTGTTTGTTGTATAATGCCCATCGATCATTTCAGCATCATAAGGCATTGCCGGAGGTAACAGCCCGTATTGGGTTTTTTTCGTTTCCGTTGAAATATAGCCGATGGCTTTTCGGATATTGGGATAAATCTTATCAATCGTTTCCATATCGTTTGTGAATAAACTATATGCACATAGCGTAAACAAGACAATGCCATGAGAAGCGGGTGGCTCTCCATTTCCCTGTTCTAAAGCCATATCTGCAAACCTGCCATTCGGTTGTTGTTTTTCAGCAGCATTTAAGGATAAGAGTTTTGCATAAGATGGTAGTCCCATGTAGAGATAAGCCAGGGTCATCTCTGGTGATGAATAAAGAAAAAAACTTTGATAGGGTAAGCCATCGGTTTGAACTATGTTCCCATTCACTGTCCGGGTTGCCAAAAGGAGATGGACTGCCGACGCTTTTTGGGCATTTTGAATAGATAATTCAGGAACCTCATAGGTTGTATTTCCTTCAACTGTTTTTTGCCAATATCGGATATTTTTTTCCCGGTAATACGTATAATCCGCCTGATTGATTTTCTCAATGAACTTTGTATCTGTTTTAGCAACAGGTGTTTTTGGCATTTTAAAAATCAAACTGGTTTGCTGGCCGGGTTTTAAATTGATTTGGTAGCGGGCGAGGGCCACCGCGGTTTCCGGTTTGATGGAATACTCTTTTCCTGTAAATGGTGTCTTATAATCCACCCCGTCAACAACCTCATTTTTCACCGGTTTGGGGAATGTATAGATTAGTTTATCGTCCCGATATACCATTGAATTGGTTATTTCATACCTGTTATCGGGAGAGAATCCGACAAGATCTCCCTCCCTGCAATCGGGATATTTGCCCCTCATTACGGAAGTAAAATAGGCATCATGTGAAGTTTTGGCTCTATTTGTCATCTTAACTTTGACTAAATTAAGCGTGTTCGTTTCATCATAACCATCCACGACGGTAGCAAACATTTCAATATCGTACCGGATTTGATCGTGATTCCACGAATATTCCACGATAGGAATCCATCCTTTGTAAAACGTTTTTTGACGTGCCATTAAAGGCATATCATTTTTCCCATAAAAAAAGCCAAGCTCCGCATTGTTTGTGAAGAGGGAACCATCATAGGTCACCTGGGTTACTGCGCCATAAGTATATATTGCAGTTTCGGGTGTTCCCGAAGTATAACCCGATTGATGCGGAACGCCGATTACGGTCGTGGATTTCGCCAGATAGCACCATGGTTTGGTCAGATCGTCAATACCCGGATCGAACATTTTTTTATATGGGCCAAAAGCCTGAGGTAATGCACTCAGATTGAACATTAATAACACGACGAAAAACGATGCTTTTTTCATGAAATTTTAGTTTTAGGCTTTTTATGGTTTTCTTTTCGTTTAAAATGGATGATTATTTTTGTCTGTCCATTAAGATTAAACCCATGATTTACTGGTGTTAATTGATTTACTAATAGAAATATCCATTCTGGCACCGCACGTTTAGAATCAATTCCGGTTTTGATTTAGAAAAATTCACTGAACGGCCGATTTTCAACAATAGCGGTAAGCCCCATCATAGGAACTGCTATTGCTGCCAGAAAACCGACCGCACCTCCTCCCGTACCATCTGCCGAAATATATTCCCGAAATTCGTACTTAACGAGATTTTCGACCAGCTCTTCAGCTATCTGCAGTGCAAAACCGGGGTTCTGCGCTGCAATTACAGGCAGAATCCAACCGGTACCTACCGACCAGAAGCCGCCATTGGTGTAACTGCCTACTTTCGAAGGGAAAAAGTGCCGCTGCCAACCTTCCGGTTCTGCAATCTGACGCGTAAATCCTTTCAGAAAGATCGCTTTTCGGTTTTTATAGTACCATTCACCGATAGTTTTCTGAATATCAGGTTTAACCATCCAGTAAGCGAGTCCGTTAGCCCATACATTGATCTGGCGGCAATCCTTGGAACCGGCAAAAAAGGCTCCCTGTTCCTTATCAAACAACCGGTAGAGGTTATTCGATATTCCGTCTGACAGCCGTGTCCATTTGTTGATTTCCGATTCATCAATATGACCCTTGAACAAGCGGGCTGCCCGTTTCAGACCAAAATGGAGGACCAGTGAACTCATCAGCTCAAATCCGGTTATGGCTTCAGGATCATGAAATCCAAAGCCAACCCTTGGAAATTGGGGATCAATATAGGCTAGTCCGCAGGAAAACGAAATGGTGTCAATACTCCGCTTAAAAACTCTGGCCCAGTCATCCTTTGCTGGGATCGTGGCACCCATTTTCTCAAGATTGTCTATCAGCCGTACCCAGGCAGCCGGAAGGTGTACTGGCATTACCCGGGCATGCGGGTGTGATAGCGCCCCAGGTTGCATAACCGGCATCCCGTCGGCTTCCACCCGATCGGGAAAGCATTCAAGATCCACAATACTGTTGGTCAGGAAACCGGCTATCTGATTGAGTTTCTCCCGGTCATACAAGCCCGGCTGCACCATCAGGGGATACAGAAAATCATCCGGCCAGATCCCGCGATACGTTTCACTGATACAGGGTGAATGCAACAACAGATTATTGTCGAAAACCACCTTCGATTTTTCGAATGAGTCCACGAGTTGTTTTCTCAGGATCTCCAGTAACATTTTGAATTGCTGTTTCTCATCCGGATAGCCGGCGAGCAGATCCGTCGGCGAAACAGCCAGAAGTGTGCCGGCTGCGCCGGAAACCGAAAGAAAGGTTCGTCTTTTCATTTCTTATTACAGTAAATTTGTTCTAAAAAGGGTAATAAATGACGCTACTTAATGACAAAATACTGCTGGCCTCTGGCTGGGATTGTTACCTTTAGCGTTATATCATAATCCCTGCTGATTGAATAGGTTTTAGCCTGGCCTTCCTGTTGGATAACCTGTACATTATCACTGAGCCCGGTATAATAAACAGGTATTTTCAGCTCACGGGTTATCGGTTCTTCCAAAGGATTGTAGAGCATCAAGAGTCCTTTTTCTACCCCTGCAGGGTTCACGTGGAGCAGTCCGTCCCAATCCCTGCCATCTGCCCGTCGGAGATGGATAATATCCGAATCGAGAATTTGCCGGTGTTTTTTATAGAAATCAACCCAATGTTTCACTACTGCTTTTGTTGAATCGGTATCGTAAAGCCTTGGCCCCCGGTAGCATGCCTGTACGCCGGCACCGAATAAATTTGCCAGCCGCTGTCCGTAATGTTCAAGGTGTTGATTTAATGGCTCTATAGTTGCAGCAGCCCCACCTCCCTGGTATTCTGTAAGCGGAACAAACATCCATCCCATGCTGGGCGTTTTGGTCCAGGTTCCATCAAAAATATTCTGACGTTCGATAATTTCTTGTTGAGCACGGGGTAGCGACCAATTCACTTCGCGGTAACCCATTCCGCATTTGGATGAACCATTCAGGTAATACCAGTCCGGAACATTCAGATAAACTCCGGTTGCACGGCACCACTGATAGAATTCAGAAATTGTGCGAAACTGGCTCCATTGCGAATCATCCAATCCTTTATGACCCGGATGCACGGTTGATCCGCATATATCCCCGGGATAGGAGCCATCATGCTCAATGATATCGAGTCCGGTGGCCTGGTACATCTCTTTTATTTTTCGAAAGTAGTTAATTCCCCATTCGCTTCCCAGGCATGGGGAGTTTCCATAATAGGCAATACCTCCGCTCTTTCCGGTTGCAGGATTAATAATATCGTCTTTTGGTCCAACTGAACGGCTCGCGAGTAACGAATATCCTCCTAAAGCAATCCCTTTACTATGCGCATAATCTGCCAGTATCTTTATTCCCCGGTAATATGCTGTATCTCCGCTCTCCATATTAAATCCGCTGCCAAAGGTCATGATCACCATCTGGTAACCAACTTCGGCACATTGATCAACCGCCAGTTTAACCGCATCCGGATCGGCATTACGAACATGCATGAGTATAGGATTCTCGGTTATCCAGGGCGCAATTGTGCGGTACATCTTTCTATCAGTCAGCCCTTTTCTTTCCTTGTCGAATGAGTCAAAAAAGAGTTCCCAGGCCCGGAAGGACGAAAATTCCTCTCCCGGCTTAATCTCCCATTCCGGTCCCATTGGAGGACGAACTTCAAGCAAACAAGGAGTTTTCAGGGCATAATTCACCTGCGAGGTGTAAGTTGAATCAGGCATCCAATGTACAGCCGCATTGTTTGCTTTCCGGTTGCTCATCGAGGAGAATGCAAAATCTGTTTCCACATGCATATTGGGTAATTGCCAGTCTGCTTCCCCTTCAACACTCGATTCCGCTTCTACGGCAGCCATTATTTCGCTAACGAAACGATTAAGAACTATGCTCGTTCCTGAATTGTTATGTACCGTTATCCATTTACTGATCAAGGGCAAACCGTCATAAATTTCATAATGTACTTTCACAATGAGTCCCTTCACCATTGAAGGCTCGGCCTGATTAATAATCGGTTTGCCTAAAAAAGCGAAGGATTTAATCTGGCAGCGTTGGAGATTTCCCGGATTTCTGGAATCAGAGTTTTTCCCCTCACGATCCATCTTACCTATTCTTACGGATAACGGCTTTTCAGGACAATAGATCCTGTTCAGTTCATTCCAGGTTTTTCCATCTTCAGATACTTCACAAAGAATATTATTATTGAATGATTTTAATCGTAAGTGATAGGATTGACCATCGGTTAACTTTCCAAACTCTTGCTCACGAGTGCCATTCCATATTCCAAAACAGCCCTTCAAGGGTTTAAGGTTTAATTTAATAATTTTATCGCTGAATACCAACGCTAAACCAGGTCCATAAATCGAGCTTTTGTCCGTTCCCGGGCTTACAAAACATTCTGCAGCCGTTGCTTCTTGTGGAAAAGTACGCTCGGCATAAACCGAAACATTTTCAGTGGCCATGATTTCACCCGGCTTCCCTTCATTGATAAATGAATTGCGCTCGTTGCCCTTACTGGCAGAAACCTTCCAGACCGAATTCATTTTAATAAAATTATCTGCCAGAAGAATGGCCAGGGGTGCTTCTTTCACCTTAAAGTCAGGGGCTTTGAATTCAACAATAAGTTCTTTCCCGGAGGCCGGCCATTTAACATCAGTGGTTATCCATTCCTTACGGATTTTCCAGTCGAACCTGGGTTTAATATCCTGAATGGTATATTTAACATACTGAAATGATTCTTCGTCATTCGTAAGTTTTTCGATCCATTGGAAAGGGAGATAATTCTGGATCGGCTGTCCTGAAAGCCCTCCAATATTGAACTTCTGGCCATTCACTGTAATTTGTGCTTCCGGACGCACTGCCCTTAGATAATTCTGGCCAGAAACGAGATTCTTAATCGCGGTGCCGGCGAAATTGGGGGTAATGCGAAAGCTTTTTTCAACAATCCCGTTCGATATCAGCAGATCTTTTCCGTTTGAAGAGAGAATTACTTTGGAAATATATTGGTCTCCTTTGATCAGCCAGTCGTTTTGCTGATTTGTGTTTTCTATCTGACTCATACATTCACTCGTAAATGCAAAGAAAATCAGAAGTATAAGTAAAATTGAAAATTTATGATTCATTTTAAAAGTTTATTAGATTGCTACTTTAATGGTGCTTATAAATTTTGGTATTTTTTTATCTGTTTTTAGCAATTACTTCTCTGAAATTATTAATATTTTGCCCAGGGAAGCAGGAATAATTAAATTCTTTATATCGGCATTACCTGCTGTCTGTAATCCATCAATGTTGGGGATTTCGATTTTCACCTTTTTAGGATCCATCCCGATTTTTCCCCAATCAATATCCAATGAAACTGGCTGATCGGTTTTTGCCCAGCTGCCTATTGCAATCATTATTTTATCTTTTTTGCGATAAACACTGGCCAAAATATCCTTATTGCTAATTTTAACCGGATTATTATCGTCCCAATAACCCATAAATTCTGAACCAGTCATACCAAAATAGTCCCACAATTTCCAAATATTCATTGGTCTGCAATCTCCATAATAGCGTGTCGACATCCCATAAACCATTCCCCGGTAGGTATTTCCACAATTCTGCAACATTTCACCATAGAGGCCCAACGGAATTCCAGAAATTTCCACCAGCCAGTAATCAGGATCTGAATTGTAATCATACCCTTCGCCCAGCCATAAACTATTTACAAATGGGAAAACTTCCATGCAATCATTCGCAGGACTATTCCAACCGTAAGCGGGTTCGAAGGCATTTCCCGAGTGAAAATCCATCAGGCAGCTGTCTGCAGCCCTGTCCATGGTTTTGCGCATACGTTTCATTATTTCCCTGTCGTAGCCAACCCCATCCAGATATATTCCCCGAACCCCATATTGTCTTACCAGGAAGTTCAAACCCTCGATGTAATAATTATGCCAACGCGACAATCCTTGTGTTCTGATGGACATATCCCAGTCGGGCCCGACCTTAGGCTCATGCCAGGCCGGATCATAATTGGTCCGAAGGTGTTCAAGTAACCAGGTATGACCAGTCATTCCATAGATGTTATTCGGATCTTTTTTCTCATGTGTATCGGCCAAAGCGATTACATTGGTACGGGAATAGATCTCATCATCCAATTGTCGCAGTGCCCATAGTTCAGATGCATTTGTGGATAATTCCCGGACAGTATAATACAATTTGGTTCTGATGTTCATGGTATTCCCTTTTTTGATTATCGATTTCAGGGTGTCGCCTGTGAGGAATGGATAATTGATATAGGGATTATAAACATTACCCTGATGGATGTTCATAATGGTTGCCCCATTTTTAGCGGCACTAACCGGATTGTTGTCGGCGTGATAATACTTTTCATTCCAATGTTTGTCATCCAGAATTTTAAACGGAGTGATAAGTAGCCCGAAATTCAAAATCATCTCTTCATCCTTTTTCAAGGCTTTAACGCCAACGTATGCAGTTACCGTAACGGCATTTATGGAGGGAACAACATTACAGCCCCCTTTGCCTTCATTGCTCCAATCGCGGTAAGTGCCAACTTTTTCAAATGTAAATAGTTTCCAGTCGGGAATCAGGTGTTTAAGTTTAACTTGTAGTCCGGCATTCACATCTCCTAACCAGATCATATTGTTGGCATATTGCTGATTCCATTTCCATTCCAGCTTCTCCGGAATATAGCCACCCTGCTTACCCATTCCCATGAGGTATTTTGCTGTCGATTTATTATAAGGAAGCACCAGTTTGACATCATCCAGATTGATCGCTTTTTTTGCTTTTATTTTGGTTTCATAGTTAATGTATCCGTCACATTCCATTTTTGCCTTTACGAGAATTTCAATATCCTCAGAAGTCATTACTGTTTTCCACGCAACAGCACCGCTGGCCCGCAGAATTATTTCAGGCTCTTTGGATAAAAATTTAATGACTTTTCCGTTTTGAATAAGATCCAGGTGAATCGGTTCTGCAAGGATATTTTTATCCTGCCCATCGATTGAATGGTTACTGCCTGTAAAGGAACTGGTTATTTTTGCCGGAAACCCTGCTTTGTTGAAGCTGAGTTTTCGTCCAAAGATCGATACCGTTCTGTCGGTTAGTTTTACGGGAGTAAATGGAGCGACAACTTCATTGTCAATACCTATCTCCGAATCGAGCCAATTTAGTCTCGACTGATTTTGAGGTGTATCGTAACCGCGGTTTACTGCAATTTCATCTTCAACCTGCAGCTTGACAACAATAGCATAACTTCGGGTTCCGCTGGCGGTCACGGTGACTTTTCCCAGGTAGGTACCCGGATCCTGATCAGCTTTAATGTCTGACACCACCCACATGGAACGGACTTCCCCTTTTGGAACGACCACATTTTTGACGAAAGGATTTCCTAAATGGTCTTTCCCTCCCATATTGATGCATTTAAATGATTTTGAGGATAGTATAACTCCTTCTTTAGTTTTCAAGTCAGAAAACGTCAGTTTCACATTATCCAATTCTTTGAACGGAGCAAATATCCCCAATTGCCAGGAGTAGGATTCATTCTTCCTGGCTGAACCATCAAAGCTATAATTCGCCCCTTTTTTGTACCATCTTAGGGGAATGGTTTCCATCATTAGGGCCGGATAATTCCTGTTCTCAGGAAAAATCAGGAATTCTTTATCCCGATTTTTATCCAAAAGTTCTGCCAACTCTTTTTGCGTAACAGGGACTTCCATCGGATAAAAACTATGGTAATTGCTCTTACTTTCAAAAGCAATTGTTTTTGCCAGTAGCGTGTCTGTTTTATTTGCTGTCCTGAATTTCCAGGAAGGATCGGAAGTCTCTTTTGGTTTTTCATAGGTAGCATCCGGAAACCACGACTTTCCGGTATTTCGTGAGGGCATATAATACAAATAATAATTGCCTTCGCCAGAAATGGGCTTGAATACAATTTCACCAAACTCTTTATTTTTTTGCGTGCAATAAAAGTCTGTTACCCGTTGATTGGTTAATCCATCAATGAGAATTAGATTCTTCTCTTCAACATTATCCAATCTGCGCCAGGGAATCTTTAATTTAACTGCATCTGAAGGTCCTTTGACGTATATGA
This sequence comes from Prolixibacteraceae bacterium, assembly GCA_947475715.1. Classification (GTDB taxonomy): domain Bacteria; phylum Bacteroidota; class Bacteroidia; order Bacteroidales; family Prolixibacteraceae; genus JAAFHB01. Next base: position 100,770 of record CANJNY010000001.1, on the reverse strand, counting down.
CAGCCCGCTGATTACCCAATCCTTCCGGATTCCATTGGCCGGTGGCATATGGAATTTCCTGACCGAAGGATAGAGCAGCGCTAAAGGTCAGTGCAATACCAATCATAAAGAGTTTATTCATAATCTTTAATTATTAGTTAGATTTTTAACTGATTATTAAAATAGATAGGACCAACATTCCAGGCAATGTTGACTGGTATTGAGTCATGACGTTGAAAAAACACTGAGTGGCTAACACAATGATAGTCGATTTGGCCAGAATTTAAGGGGATTATCATCGTGTTTCATCTCCCTTACCTTGTTTTTTCAGCCACATTTCGCGGCCTTCGACCATATATTTCCACATGCCGTTATCCCAGGTTGCCAGACGCTGGCGCTCCAGATCATTTGTCGTCATTTCCCTGGCTTTCTCTATCAGAGTTCGAAGTTCAGTCATAACCTCTGTTGTTCCAAGGTATTTCCAGGCCATTTCTTCCGTCTGATGAAATTGATCATCCTTAATTGCTACTGCTTCGGGGTAACGGGAGGTGTCCCAGAAAATAGTTTCAGTCCGATCGAAGAAGGTTTTCATTTGTAAGGCAGTTGCACCAAAGTATAGATCGAAAAACTCATCAATAAATGCATCGGCGTTTAAGGTTGGGTCATCGTACATTTTCATGGTCAGGTAGTAATCGAGTTGTTCGCCGATACCGCACAGGAAGACACCTCTGACACTATCGGCATAATACATCTTGATGAGTTCCGCAAGATGACGGGCGCTTGATCCCGGGAAGCAATGCCAACCCTGCATGTTTGCTGCTTCCGTTGGAAAGCAGTAATAATTCCAAAGGTATATCGGGCGATCACGTGGTTCAACCCATTGCTTATACCAACTCATTTCGGCCTGACGGATACGTGGTGCCCAGTAGTTGCGGGGCTGCAGACAAGGAGCAACGGAAACGTTTGGTTCGAGTTTGAAATCTTTTGGAGGCCAGGCATACACATGATATGCCAGAGTAGCAATTTTTTTATCCGGATGGGTTTTGGCCACCTCCTTTGCCACAGCATTCACAAAACCGAAAAGATAATGCGATGCCGTTCCGGAATTGAAGTGTCCACCCAAATGGTTGTCCTTGTCCAGAGCAAGGCTTGCCTGACATTTATCGCACAGGCACCAGGCGTTGTTGTCGTTTGGAACAATCGTAAAGTAATCGCCCATCGCAATCTGAAAACCTTTGATTCCCTTACCATCGAAATAGTCGCATGCATCCTTGGCCATCTGTTTGATCAGACCTTTATTGGAATAGCAGAACTGCAGGCCACCTGAATCTCCTTTACGACCCTTGGCAAAAAACTCAGGATGCTTACCTTCCCAAAGTTCAGGGACCTCGGGATTCTTTTTTAAAAAGCGGTCGTAATAGGTTCGGATAGAATGATTACCTCCCCATTTTTCTCCGCCCAAACGCAAACGACGCTGGTAGAGCGTGATTTGATCCGGTGTGGGGTCGTTCCATTGTTTGGCGAGAATCGGGCCACCATTACCACCTGTGGCATCGCGGTATTTAAACCCGGGCATGCGCCTGATATCAGATCCCATGACAACTAACTCAGTCATCTGGCGGGTGATTGTATTCAATGGCGTTGGACCGTAAAACCGTACACCCAGAAAACGTTCAAGAAAGTCGTAGGCTGCATAAAGAGATGCCTGGTCATCGAAAGGACCGGGAAGTTCAATTGTTGCCGGAGCATCGGGCGAATTGCATTCAACCGCGGAAGCATAGTTGATTGTTTGCCGGGTTTGGGCCAGTGATGATTCCCAATTCGTACCTCTTCCAGCCTCTGCCCTATTCTCGGGAGTATCAAGCCAATCGCGTCCGATAAGAATAATTGTGTTGGGCCGGAATGCAATGGCGTATTCCTGTGGTTGAAAATCATCAGCCTTAAAACCCAGCTTTCGTGTGGCTTCGCTTTCACCAACGAAAATTCTTGACTGTTTTTTTGAAATCTTGACAGTATCGGATGTTATCGCAAGCTTCACTCCTGTGATACACTTAACCATGGTTTGTATTTCCAGTGCCGCAAGTCGGGCTGATGGGGTCGGATTCTCTGCCGTAACTATAATAGCTGATAATTGATTCGCACTTACCAGTACGATGGGGATGTATGATTCTGATTTAGAATCTTTTTGTCTTCCGTTGCAAGAGACTATAAAAGTGATTGCGATCAACGGTATTAGTCGCGTCAGGTAATTTTTAAATGTCTTAAGCATAACTGTTTCCTTTTTGTTCCTGCAAAGAAATGGGAGAGACTTTGATAAATACTTGTCTGACTGGTTTTTCTGAAAATATATAATTAAAACATACCGAAAACCAGATTATTTAGTTTGCTAACCGGAATGCTTCTTTTGTCCATTCAATGGGAGTAATTTTCAATTTGGTGTGTCCATCTGTTCCTACAGCCCCGGTCATATACCATTGGCCATTAAATTCAATAATCTCGTGAGCAAAACCTGAGCCCTCCTTTTCAGCATAGTAATATGTTCCTTTCCCTTCATCGTGAGGTTTCGGAAAGGTATAAATCCCTGACTTAAATGGGTACGGTATTATTGGGGGAAAACTTAGCGGGTCATCAGAGACGGAATAACCTCCGTTCATAAATATGATCCACTTTCCGGATAGCGGATGTCTCATCACAAACGGACTCTCTCCTGGATTCATGCCGGTCATGCCAACTTTAAGATCTGATTCATCAAGTGCCATTCCTGCTTCTGTCCAATGAAAAAGATCGATACTTTCATACACAGCAACCGCATTGGATCTGGCCGTAAATAACAACCAACGGTTATTTTTCTCATCTTTTACTACAACAGGATCAGAACCTTTAGGAGTCAGACCATCTTTGGCATACTCTTCAGGTTTTTCCCAGGTTACGAGGTCACTACTTACAGCAATACCTATCCCCTGACGGAAACCCTCAAAATTGGGTGGTTTTTTGCTTTTGAAGTCCCATCCCGAATAATACATATAATATTTGTCCTTGCTTTTTACGATAGATGGTGCAAGTCCACACATAATCCTGTCGAAATAACCTTCAGTTTTATCTGATGCAACTGCTGTTCCGAGATATTTCCAGTGAATAAGATCTTCACTTACCATGTGTTCAGCGCTTTCTTCAGAGCCTTCGTGATGCCACATCGAGCCGGCCGGTCCGAGAGGTGCAAAAAGATGCCATTCCTTATCTTTCAAAATCAGGCAATGGTCTTTGATATACATTTCAGGAGGAGCATATCGGGCTGCCTTAATCTGTTTCTTCGCATCGTTGGTCTGACTAAAACAGACGAATAGGAGACCCGGAAATAGCAGGAAAAAAAGGGTGGATTTAGCTGCTTTCATAGTTAGCTGATTCAAGTTGAAATAGCAAATATAATAGGCTAATTAGGTATAAAAAAAGAAGAGGCTGTCTCAGAAGCAACATTTTTCGTTTACCACTTTAAAGACAGCCTCTTAAGAAATACTTAATTTATTTTAGTGGATCAAATGTTCCTCCCCACGTATTGTTTTGCTCGAGTTTACTATTGCGTTCCAGATAAGTTGCAGGTATACCAAAGAAAGAATATTTATCTTCCGTCATCATTGTAATCTTACCAACATCTTCAATGACCGTAACATTAAACTGGTTCCAGATTTGATCGATATTTTCCAGTCCAATCGGGCGGGTGGCTGTTGTTCCGGACCATTCAATTCTTAAACCATGCTTGGCGCTTCCAGGAAGACCTTCCATTGTTGATTTATACGTTCTCCATCTGCGGAGGTCATTGAACCGTTTGGTCTCAAAGGCAAATTCAACAAAACGTTCATCCATGATCGCCTGCCTTATCCCACCCTTATCCGTAGCTGTAATACCATATTTGTTGTCTGATCCGGGAAGGATTTTTGCTCTGTCGCGAATCTTCCCAAGGATTTGCACCGCTTCATCTGGCTTACCTACTTCGTTGGCAGCCTCCGCGAGGTTCATGATCACTTCGGCATAGCGGATCTCAACCCAGTCGATCTGTCCGGCGAGTTTATTTGTTACACCAATGCTCGAGTCAACCATTTTAGGGCTGTAAAAACTCGAACGACTTTCATAACCATTGATAAAGTCAGCCCTCATCTCTTTTCCGTTAACCCCTGTTGAAGCATCACCATCTTTATCATACCAGTAAGTCCACAAATTTTCTTTACCAACCATAGGTAAGAGATAAGGTGGAAAGCCATTGTAAGCGATGGAATAATAGAACCTGTCATCGCGATTTTGATGAAAATCAGCATAATTCATGGTATTCGGATTCCATTTAGAGCCATCTTTCATAGGGAAGGTACTTGCGAGTTCCAGTGAAGGCATATTGCCATTGGCAGCTCCTGATTCAGAATACTTCAGTGGCCAAATGGCTACCTGGAAATATCCGTTGGGTGCTTCAGGATATGAATATCTTTTTACCATAATCACCTCTTTACTCATTTCGGATAACCAGATTTGCTTGAAATTATCCACCAGACCAAATCCCTTACCGTCCAGATAGGTGACTGCTGCCTTATTGGCATCATAGGCAGCCTGCCACAATTGGGCACTGTTGGTACGATTAAATTGTGGACTTGCTTCGAACAGCGTTACGCGCCCTTTGAATGCCATGGCAACTGCTTTGTTGATACGGGCATTGCCTGATGCATCAGGAAGTAAACCGATGGCTTCATCCAGATCTTTAATGATCTGAGTATAACATGCCGATGTTGTAGCCCTTGCCGTAAAAATAGCCGCATTGTCGTCCACAGCTGCAGGTTTAAGCACTAGCTCAACACCTCCATATGCCTTAACCATTCCGAAATAGGCCCATGCACGCCAGAACAGAGATTCCCCTTTTAAACGGTTTTTAGTTGCTGCATCAAAAGTAGCGCCATCAATTCCATCCAAAAACAGATTGATAGTCCGGATTCCATTGTAAGGCATGTAATCGTAGGTATTACTATTGATAATACCCCTTAGGTAAGGGCTGATATTGGTTGTATTCGGCCATCCAGCTTCTGCCTCATCACTATTGAATCCTTCATCAGAGTTAAGACCTGGCAAAAAAGCTGCATAAAGATTATTTACATAAGCTTCTGCGACTGCAGGGAGCGTGTATACATCTGGTTTGGTTAATGCTGCCAAGTTTACCTTATCCAGAGGGTGACAACTGGCTATAACCAGTATTATTAAAATACTGCCTATAAAATATGTTAATCTATTCATTTTGTCTTAAATTAAATTAATTATTTTAAAAGGAAACATTTATACCGAGGGTATATGCTTTCATTGTGGGGTAGGAACCCGCGGCAGAAATTGCGGGATCGTAGTATTTAAATCCTGTGATTGTAAATAAATTAGTCCCTGACAAAATCAATGTAGCTTTCGAAATATTCAACTTCCTGATAATATTTTTAGGGAGTGAATAAGAGAGGCCCAAATATTTTAATCGCATATAATCACCACTCTTTAACCAGAAGGTTGATTCATAATCATTACTTGAATTACCCCAAATGTCTGGTCTTGGAAATGAACCATTGATATTGGTCGGAGACCAGGAGTTGAGCCAATTTGCATTAGGCTTTGCCCAGGCTTCGAAATGTCTGCCATAAGGGCCGCCATTGTACATTTTAGTAACACCCATTGCACCCTGGAAGAAAAGATCTAAGCTAAAACCTTTCCAGGCTGTGGTCAAATTTAAACCATACATATAAGGGGGGGCGTAATGTTCACCTTTAATGACCTGCCTGTCGAAATCATCGATAATTCCGTCCGGCGTACCAGCGGTCGGTCCGCTGACATCCTTATACCAGACATCTCCAAGTCGTGGCTTCAGGCCGTAAGCAATATAATTGGCAGGTATAGCATCGAGCTGACTCTGGGTTCTGATAATGCCATTTGACACCAGGGCAGCCACGTAATCGGTACTTCTGCCAAGTGGATTGTTGACATCCCGAACGTTTTGCGGTACATCTCTTTCTACCACCTTGTTTGTAGCGTAGGTTAAGTTCCCTTTCACCTGATAGTTGAATTTTCCGGCATGGCCTGAATAGCCGGCTTCAATCTCTAATCCATGTCCATCTACAATGCCATAATTCACAGGAGGCATCGATCCTCCGAAAGAGGCGGGCAGGGAGACAATACGGCTGTCGAGGATATCATAATTATGTCGCCGGAAATATTCAAAATTAAGAATAGCTCCATCCCAAAAACGTGAGTCCACTCCAATGTTGAATTCACGGCTTTTCTCCCAGGTCAGTTTCTCATTAACAATACCTGAGTATTGTACTGTTGGTGCCATTGAAGTTCCAATCATATAGTTGCCACCGGCACTGTATGAATCCTGCCATTTCCAGCCCCCGACAATATCATTCCCGGTAATTCCATAGGTTCCGCGAAGTTTCAGGTAATTAAAAAATTTATCCTTCATGAAATCTTCATTGGATAAAACCCATCCCAATGACACGGAGGGAAAATTTCCCCACCTGTATGCAGGTGCAAAGAGCATGGAACCGTCACGTCGCATTGAGGCATTTACGAAGTACTTATCAGAATATTGATAGGTTAACCTCCCAATGTACGACATACGCCCGGAGGCATATTCCGATCCATTTACATAGGAATTAGATCGCGAGCCTCCGGTAGCCCAGAACTGGTCTCTTTGAACCAGCGGGAAAGTTTCCCTTACCCCATAAAAATAGTCACGGTTACCTTCGCTAATTTCAGCATTGAACATTGCACCAATATTATGCTTACCAAAACTACGCGAATAATCTGCAGACCAGTTTAACTGATATGCTGTATTTTTGTCATGTGTTTTGGCAAGACGCTCATTATCCGGCCAGGCGGATAGTGTTGAGCTGGTTATATTATCGGTATAGATCAATCCATGTTCGCCTTTTTGTTCGACATTATAAACGGGATATTTTTTTTCATAATGTTTAATATCCCTGATATAAAACTGGGGACTATAATTAACAGAGACAGATAAGCCCTTTACAGTTGGCACTTTGTAGGTTAAATTCATCACCGTATTGATATTGTAGTCTTTGGCAGTATTCGTTCCGCCCTGTTCTACAAAGCCCAATGGACTTCCGATCCATCCAGGATTAATCAGATGGCCATCAGTTGTTTTAGAAGGGGCATATGCCTGCTGAAATTGAAGTCGGGCCCAGAATCCGCCAAAAGTAGGATCTACCTCAAAGCCATCCCGCATATCTTCCTGCATCACGAACCTGTTTTTTGTAGCTTCATGATATGAAACATTAAAATAACCGCTAAGATTTTTTGTGAAATCGACATTGATATTTGAACGGAAATTATATTTTTTATAATTGGCGTTTTTCACAAAGGCATCCTGATCCATAACCGAGCCACTGATGAAATATTTAATTTTATCATTACCTCCTGAGGCAGAAACAGAATGTTTCTTTACCGTAGGGTTTTTATAAATGTCATTAAACGTGTTGAGGGCAGGATCATGAGTATTAAAATAAGCTACTTCTGTTGGTCCAAACGCGTCGGGTTGACCTATTGATTCGAAGGCATAGTTTGCCAATCTAACCATATCTTTTGCACCGACAAATTTAACCAGTTGTGTAGGATTGTCGAAACTGTACGAGTAATCATAGGAAAGTTTGAACTTACCTTTTTCCCCGGTGTTGGTTGTTACAAGAAGAACACCATTTCCGCCACGGGCGCCATATACAGCAGCTGAGGCAGCATCTTTCAGAACCGTAATATTTTTAATTTCAGTTGCATCAAGAGCATCAAAAAGTTGTTTGGTGGAGATTATTCCATCGATAACATAAAGGGGTTCATTTCCCGATGATTTCCATGTATTGACTGAACGTACCTGAATACTTGCAGCATAACCCGGTGCACCGGATGCCTCATTTACAAAAACTCCGCTTAATCGGCCAGCAAGTGCATTTGACAGTGCAGTTACCGGCATATTTGCGATATCATCACTTCCCATAGTCGTTATCGCACCCGTTATGGATGATCTTTTCTGCGAACCATAACCAATGGCGACAACCTCATCAAGACCAATGACATTCTGCTGCATGGTCACATCAATTGTTTTTTGGGTGCCTATGGCAATTTCCTGTGTTTTCATACCCACAAACGAAAAAACCAGTGTTTTTGCTTCAACCGGAACAGACAATGTGTAATTTCCATCATTGTCAGTTATTACACCTGTTGTGGTCCCTTTTATCACCACCGATGCACCGGGTACTGTAGATCCGGTGTTATCTGAAATCTTTCCTGATACTTTTCTGGATTGATCCTGTTCTGTTAACAAGCTGGTCGAAAAAAGGACAATCTGCCGGTCAACCACCGTATAGGCCACGTCGGTATTGACAAACAGCTTTCCGAGAACCTCGGTTATTTTCTCATTTTCGGCCTGGATGTCGACTTTCCGTTCAACATCAACAATTTTGCTGTTAAACATAAATGAGAATTCCGATTGGTTCTGAATTTCGGTTAGAACAGTCTTAACCGATTCATTCGAAAAACGAAGGTTAATTCGGGCATTTTGCGAATAGGTTTCTATCGCAAATAGCTGAACTGCACTTAAAAGTATGAGGAATAGGGTTATCCGCATAACTAAAAATGTTTTATTGGCCATGCTTTTTAACTCCGGCCAATTGGTTAGCAATTTTAATTTCATAACTTTGTAATGTTTGATTTATACTAGAATAAATTAAAACTTTTCGATCGTTAAAGATGAAAAGAAGGTGATTGTCAAGGGGATGCTACAACATCTCCTTGATTTTCGGCATTTATACGGTTTAGTTTTTTTCTCCATAGGCAGTCTTAATTTCGTTTGGTTATAGTTATTTTCCGTTTGGTGTAAGAGTTATCAGGCAATCGTTTGCGATCGGTTATCGAATATTCTACAGGTGATGATATTTTCAATAATTCGAGTATTTGAGGCAAAGTCTCATCCCGATAGGTCGCTGTATAGACATAATCCTTAAGTTCAGGACACTGAAGGGTAATCTCGACATTAAACCATCTGTTTAACTTTCTAACGACTTCATCCATCTGATCATCCCTGAATATCAACATCCCCTCTTTCCATGCAGTATATTTTGAGACATCGACCTTGTTCACCGACAAAAGGTTTCGGGTATTGTCAAGAGTTGCAAGTTCTCCGGGATTAATCTGAGTTTCGTTTTTATCCCCTTTATGATCCACGTAAATTAAATGAACACTTCCTGACTCAAGGATTAACTCCGTGAATTTCTCATCTGTATAATTTATCACATTAAAGCGAGTCCCTTTAACCTCAATGTTCATTTTTCCTGCAGCAACCACGAACGGATGTGCATTATCCCGGGTCACATCAAAAAAGGCTTCTCCGGTTAAAGTGACCTCACGTTTTTCTTGTACAAACGGGAGAGGATAACTTAAAACGGATCCTGAATTTAGCCAGATATGTGAACCGTCAGGAAGGACAAAGTCTGTTTGCATCCCTGCAGGCGTTTTTACCGTTTGCCATACCAAGCGACCAGCTGCCGATGAACCTGTTTTGAATTTTCCATATGACAGGTATAGTGAATAGATAAGCAATGGCAGGATTAATATAGCAGCAACCCGCGAAAACACGGTAAAGAACTTAGCGACTGATTTTTTTAACACCACAGCTTTGTTTGCATCCTTCTCTTTATCCAAACGTATCCGGTGGTGTAGTTTGTCCAGAATCTGATTCATTGTCTGTTGATTTTCAATGAGATTCGATTCGTCATTTTGAGTTGAACTTAATCTATCCCATTGATTACTTACCTCATCTAACAGGGATATGTCATTCTCTGCCTCTTCCAAAATAGAGACAATTTCATCAGCTTCCGTTTTGGAGCAGGTCCCATTCAGGTATTTTGCAAAAAGGAATGATATTTTGGTATATTCTGATCTGTTAACTGCCATTTTTAAATTGATCGTTAATGGTAAAATTTAGATTGTCAGAATTTTGCTATTCCTAAATCTGTATGTAATACGTAACAGAAAGAGAATACCCCCGGGTGAGGAATGAAAATAATAGAAATGATTATAGAAAAAGTGCGATATAGAGCAATATAACCAGTGAATCCTTACCCAGGCGGGATTTAATAAAATTCATCGAAAAATTAAGACTGTTTTCAACCGTCTTAACCGAAATATTCAATTGCTCGGCAATTTCGCTGTACGATAGATGTTCTATGCGGCTCAGGTGATAAATCTGATGCTTACGTGGCGGTAAATCTTTTACAATATGACTGACATGCTCTAATAAATTACCAAACTCAATAGCCTCTTCAAGATTGTAATTGGATGTTGCCTTTTGAAGAATATTTTCCCTGTATTTCTTCTCTTTTAATCTGTCACGAAGCATATCAATAGTAACATGGTAAGCCACAGTAAATAAGAACGACTTAAAAGAGTTATTGCTATCGATACTCAATCTTTTTTCCCAAATTTTATAGTAGGTACTTTGAACAACCTCTTCAGCATCTTCCCTTGATTTTAAAATAGAAAGTGCAAAAGCATAAAGTTTATGACTATATGCTTTATATAGCGTATCAAATGCACTAGCCATTCCATCTTTTAATTCTTCAACTGTCTCCCTTTCGGTTTTCATTTAGATTTCGGTCATAAGTCATAAGAAGGTAAAAAAGCGATAAGTACTTACAAATATAATAATAAATACATTTAATTATTTAAAGATTAATATTCTCTCCAAAAATTCCATCGGAAGTTCATAGGCCGGATTGAATTTATCGCTGGCTGCATAATTTAATAAACTTGTGTTTAGCTCTCTTGCAGCCACTCGTTTTTCGGAATCTGTTTCCAGATCCAATGTGCAGATCAATAGTTTTCCTTTTCCTACCTTCGTTTCAAAGACAATGCCCAGTTTATAGTTTCGTTCGTAGTTGTCAATCATCTGCACAATGGGACGATAGTTTGCAGGTGTTTCATTGAGTATAATTGCTTTTGAGCGGTCAAACCGGTCGTCCCATTCATGTTCATAATTATCACCCGCAATTTTATAGGAGGTTTGCGCGGTATATCTTCCCAGAATATCAGCCCACTGCCAGTCACTATGATCCTCAGTCGGAAATCTGTTTAGAGCGGGATGTTTTGGATCACAGAGGATTCCCAGCGTGCCAATCTGATTAAAGAGGCGCATGCTCCAGAATGCCGGCATAAATGATCCCGGGATTGCGCTTCTCCCTTTTGTAACTTTAGGAAACAGTCGCACTTCATCAGGACCCATAAAAGAGCTTTGTATTTCATTCAATCCTTCCTTTGGGGATGAAAACAAGAGTACATTTTCTCCGTTTGCCAAAGCCTGTTTTGTTGGTTCGTCAAAGGCATAGGATACCCTCACATTTTTAGGAGGTTCCGGTTGTTGGGAAGGATAGACCCAGATGTTCCAGTTGTTGGATGTTCCGGCTGCACTCACCGTAACAATCAGGCGGGATGGTGTATGAACATTTTTTAATGATGCGTGAATTTCGCCTAGGTGGTTAACTTTTCCCGTCAGTATGTCCCTTGCTTCAAAACTTCCTGCTGCAATTCTTTGACCTTTATCATCTTCGATCTTCCAATTAGCTTCCGATTTTATATTTTTTGGAGCATAATGTGAAATCTCAGCCCGGGCATTAAATATCTCATTGTTGGTGAAAATTCGTTTGGGCATTCGCAACAGGCAGACGGTGGGTCCGCAAAAACGTCGGAATTCTTCTGGAGTGATGAGCCCTTTTGAATCCCAGAATGCGTCCAGCCATCCAATTATTGCACACCCTTCGCCTGTAAAATCTCGGGCTTCAACGATTCCAAAACCACCAAACGGCCAGGTTCTGAAACAACCTTCAATCTCATCTTTATAAAGTGAGACGGCAAACTTTCCGCTTGCCCTGGCAAAGGCTTTGTTCTGGTGGGCCATATCGTGACTTGCCAGGGAATTTCGGTAATTCTCGTAATTGTAAGGTTTAAGGTTCCCTGTGAACTTTAACAACTGATCAAAGTCTGGATAACTGGCCCATTGACCAATCTCATGGCCAATGGTAGGCAATGCCATTTGTTTATATTTTTCAACCTCCAGGGTATGAATTAATGACCACCGGTCCCAATCGGTCCGTGGCCCTTTGACACCCCTCATGCCAATCTCTGTTCCCCGTTCTGCGTAATCGCCATTCGTCAGGGTGTCGCCATTCTGACAACGGTATAACATTCGGGTATCGACACTTTTTCCTTGCTTTACCAGAACCTCCATGGAGCCTGGCGATTCGTTCCCCATTGCCATAAAAGCAAACGAGGGGTTGTTGCCGTAATTTTCAAGAATACGGGTTAGCTCTTCACTCAGAAATTGTTCACGGAGCGGATTTTCACCATAACTGGTTGTGAAGATTGACCAAAAGGGGATCTCGACCTGTAAAAAATATCCCAGATCATTGGCAGCGAGAAAGGCAGCTTCGGGTGGGCACCACGAATTGAAACGCATAAAGTTGAATCCATACGATTTGCAAATTCCAAACAGGTGGAGCCACGACTCTTTATCCATGGGAGGGTATTGCGTTTTGGGATAGACACACTCGTTGTTGGGTCCCCGCATCAGAGTCGCCCGGCCATTTAAAATAAACTGCCCATTCTTCGTGGTTAAACTCCTGATTCCATAGGTTATGATTTTCGTGTCAGTATATTTTGGAGTCTTTAGTGTGATTTTTAGTTTATTTGTTTTGGGTGAAAATTCATCCCAGTTTGGTTCTGATGATTTGAAGGGAAGTTCAATAATGACACCGGATAGAGGGATGATTTGCTTTGTATTTTGGATGGTAGCTTCCAGAATTCTTCCGGTGATATTGCCAACTTTTATTTGAAGGTGATCAGTAAATACCTGGGCCTGTTTGATCCATACGGGGGGAGTCGCATGCAATTCAATCCGTCCGATAATACCGTTCCAGTTTCCCTGGGTATCATCAGCGATCGCAAATCCCCAGGGGCCAATGGGCAGTTTTATCGTATTATCGATACAAATTCGGATGGTGTGTTTTCCGGGAGGGATGACTCCAAAATCATATGTATGAGGGGTGGAGAGGCTATTCTGAATTCCATAAGGTTTATTATCCAGCCAGACTGAACTTTCCCACAAACATCTTTCGAGAAACAACTCCAGCCGCTTCCCTTGCCAGGAGACCGGAATTTCAAATGTTTTTTCATACCACGATTTACCAATATATCTGAATTCCCTGGTTAGGCGGTTAGGGTCTTTTAGTGTACTCTTTGCCCCAAAACCTTGTTCCTCACATGAGCCTGGTAAGGAAATTGTTGAAAATACCTGTGCCGAGTCCAGCCGGAACTGCCATTGGCCAGCTAAAGACTGACTCTGACCATAACAACAATTTGTTAATGCAGTCAATCCCAAGACCAACAGGTAAATGTTGATAGATTTCAAAATAAATGAGTTCAATTGATTATCCCGTACAGTAATTTCCACGAAAAATAGGATTTATTAATTTCTGATTTATTGGAATGCAATATTATTTCTTTTTTAAAACTTAATGGCTTAATATTTTGTCCGGAAATTCCAATGGAAGTTCGAAGGTCGGATTGAATTGGTCATCTGCCGTATAATTCAAAAAGTTTGTTTTAATTTGTCGGGCAGATGGTTGACACCACTTTTCACATCGCAGAAAAATACCGGTCTGCTCTCGGGCATTCCCCTTTTGCTTTATCCTCCTTTGCAACTCCTTCATATCGTCGCCTGCATGTTGCCAGGCATCTGAGGAAATAGTTCCCTTTCTATTTCCCCAAATATCATTTGCCTAAATAATCCGGCTATGCATTAAAATTTTGTCCCTAAACAGTATAAATTAAATTTTTAAATGGTATATTTAAAATTCAGTTAATGAATTATCATCAGAGGCTGCATTTCAAATATAACTTTTAATTTTATAAAGATGAGGAAATTTATATTATTAATTGCTCTCTTGTATCTCTTTACAGGGTGCATGTCGTATTACAAGGTGCAAACTGAAAAGTCGGTTTCAGAAAATTCGCTGCTGCAATATACCACGCAAAATAAATATCTCATACTGCACCGTGGAGATTCTGCATGGCATTTATCAGATGAAAAAATCATATTAAATGCACTTTCCGGAAATCTTTCTGACCTACCCGCAAATCGCTATAAATTCAAAACTACCAAATTAAAAGGTAGTACAAGGTATAAGAATAATCCCCAAGAAGATGAAACCTTAGTACTTGAAGAGGTGCATCTGTATCTGAATGATTCTCAATATTCCGGATTAAGGTCTGAGAGCAGCATCAATATTCCTTTATCGGCATTCTCCAAAGCAGAGGTCTATATAAAAGATAAAGGCAAGACCAGGAGATCCTGGCTGTTTCCTATTCTTAGTTTTCCAGCGGCTTTAATTGTTCTTGTGGTAGGTGCGGGAATTTCTGGTGGTTTAGGTTTGGTGTCATTTGCATATTGAACTTAGTAAGTTAATTTTTAAATTGGCAAAACAAGAGCAATCAGCAACCACTAGATTATAGAAATTACAAGGAATACAATGCGTTTTTTGTGCCCGGAGGATTAAAAATACCAAGGTATCCAAGTATTGAGAGAGGCACAATCAGCAGTATCAGGCAGTACAGGGTAAGCCGGACAGAATCTGGACAACGCTTTGAAAGAACATTTTCTATGGTCAGAACTTTTTACGGTGAAAGCACCCAGACTGCAAAAGGCAGAGGCGATAGAACCGAGCATTGTTATGTCCTGCCGAGAATGCCAGGCAAAGTGATACTAAAGCACTGGCTAATAGAGCAATCAGAGATATGGTTTGCAGCAGATTGAGGATATTCGGTTTTTTCAGAAAAATACCTTTTTATTGCTTAATCATAATGGAATCTGCATTTAGCAATAAGTATCTCCTCCTCCCTGACTTTGTAGATTAGCCGATGTTCTCCATCAATTCTGCGTGACCAATATCCTTTGTATTTATATTTCAAAGGCTCCGGTTTCCCTATACCGCTAAATGGATTTCGTGAAATATCCTTTAATAACTCATTAATTTTCGATAACATTTTCTTGTCGGACTTTTGCCAATAGAGATAATCCTCCCATGATTCATCCACAAATATGTATCTCATTGTTCGATAAGGTCTTTTTCAAACGAAGAGTTTGCTTTAAATTTCTCAATAGCCGAATCCAGCCGTTTTTCGTTTGCCTTTGAAGATAATTCGTGAGAGGTAGAACTGAGTGAATTATATTCATCCAATGACATAATTACGACACCGCTGTCTTTGCCCCGATTAATTATAAGGGTTTCAAAGTTATCAGTCACACGGTCAAGATATTTCTTAATGTCCTTTCGAAAGTCGGAAATCGTTGTTGTCAACATGGCTTTATTTTATTACGTACTTCCATAAGTACAAATATATGTACAAAATATCTGAAATTATTATTCTGGAAGGATTTTAATTCCTGTTTGAGATATTGTGATGCCTGAATTTTGCATTTAAATTCAATTCTCATTCCTTATAACTTCACCCGAACTGCGATTATCAATATTTATCTTATATCCCTGAGGTTTATTTACAGAATATTTAATCTGTTTTCCGATTCTGTTCCACCTCAGCTCAACAGAACTGTCATCAACAGGAATGGCCCCGATGCACTCCTTTAGTTCGCTGTCGGTAAACTGAATCGTAATCACTTTACTCAGGTAGTCGATATGACTAATTCCCAACACATCGCGGTAAAGCACATGACCAATATATGAGGCGAAGCCGTGGTTGCAGCTTGCCTCGGTTCCCATATGTTCCCATAAGGTGCCTGTTTGCTTAGCCATGGCATAGAAATAATCCTGGACCTCATTCATTAGCTGGGTCTTTAATCCGTAGCGCGAAAGAATATCCATCCGCATATAATTGCCCACGAAGGCATTGGCTCTGAAAACCCGGGGATAGATCGTTTTGTCGTCACGTTTGGGCCCGAATTCGGTCGTCAGCTTCTTCCACAATTGGGGATGAGTGGTGGGAGAGGCAATGTTGAAGAAAAATGCATAATACTGACAAACCTCTGTCGTGTTGGTTGTGATCTCAAGCTTTCCGACTTTATTGCGGATGGCATTGTCGACGAAAAATGCTCCGTTAAACGACTGGATAATCACGGTTTTTTTAATCTGCTCCGACTTTTGGCGCCAGGTGTCATTCCGGTATAATTCGGCTGCATTGGCCAGAACTGCACTGTATAACATATTGGTGGGGTAATTCACATCCTTAATGAAATTATTGGCTTTCGACCATTCGACGAAGATCCAGCTTTGGAGGTTCTCAAGCAAGCCATCTTTATTTTCGAATTTGTTGAAATAGTCCAGAATACCTTCGATCCGGGGTTTTAGTTTTGCTATCAGGATTGGATCACCTCCCCGTTGTGCATAGTCGTTCACCTGAATAACAAACCACATGGCCCAGTTGGGGATGAATACCCCGTCGTTATGGTCGGCAGGATAACACATGGGGATCATCCCTTTGGGAAGAAAGGGGAAGCTATCGGGCAACGCATAGTTTTCGTAGAAATTATGTGCTACTGCCGAATGACCAGTAAAGTCTTTCTCCATAATGGCGGAGAAATAGCTGTCGCAAAGCCATCCTGCCCGTTCGCGCGAGGGGCAATCGGTTAACAGGTCAACTGCATTTTGCCGGAATGATTCCTGTGATGCCTTATAAATTTCGTTCAGTTTGGGATTACTGCTCATAAATGATGCTTTTGGATTCTCGGGACATGCATATTCTCTGAGGTAGATATCCTGAATCGTGCAGGAACCTTTTATCACAATAACCTTAAGATATTTAAAAGTATACGGTTCGAAGGACTCCAGATTATAGGTTCCGGGTGCAAGTTCATAGACAAGCTGGTTATTCACATCGGCCATCCTCTTTTTGGTATTCACATCGCCGTCGGTTAGAACTTCATCGAAATAAAAATAGACTTTTGAAGGCTCCTTACAGGTAAGTCTTGCACCTATAAAACCTGAAAGGTCGATTCCAAAATCAAAGGTTGTGAATTCATTCAGGTTTATTGAAATACCATTTTGATTGAAGGGAAAAGGTTTGGATTCCAGTATTTTGGTTGAGATCTCCTGGATATCCTGTGAAGGTAAAACCTCAAGTTCTTCCTCCTTATATCCCTTAAATTTTTCGCTGATAAGTTTTAAGGATCTGTCTTTGTAGTACTTAGCAGGTTTTTTAAACTCAATAGTACCGTTCGAACATACTGATGCCGGATGGACAATTTTAAATTCGGGAAGCAATAGATTTCTGGGGAGCAGTTTTCCGGGTGAATAGGGAGCTGTTTTTAACGCTTTTACGGGGAATTGTGCAGAGCTTTTCCATTGGTCATAATCTGGTTTTATCCGGTAATATTCGGTGAACGGGCGCTGAAAGCTGTACCGCTCCACTTTCTGCAACCGCTCCTCGAGCTGAAATGCCTCAAAGCCCTCACCTGTTCCGGTTGCCAGCAGGATCTTTCCGTCTGACTCAACCTCTGTCTGTAGAAAGGAGGGTTGATCCAATGTGTAATAGGTATTTACATTATATCCGGCAACCTCTATTGCCACAATATTTTCACCGCTTTTCACTGATTTACTCAGATCATACGAATCGACCCTGAAAAAACCCTGAGCCGTTCGTGCCGGGCCATAACCGAGGTATTCACCATTGATCGAGACACGGTATAAGGTGGATGCGGTTATCCTCAAGGTGGCTTGCTGATTCTTCGTTGCATTGAAAACTCCGCGAAACCCCAGATTTAGGTTCATCTCCTTTTCGCGACCGGCAGCCCATATCGGGATTCCCTTTTTCATTACTGCCGGATTGCTCAGCGAAGATCCTAAAGCATCGGGCATATTGGAGATATTTCCAATAAATAAGATCGTGAGCGATAATAGAAGTCTCTTAAATAATAGAATACAATTCTTTATCATGGTTTAGTAGTGGTCATTAAGTAATTTAATTAAAATAGTTTTTTCAATTACGTATTAACAGTCGACTTATTGCTCTTCGGAATATCTGGTCTGATACCCTTTCCAGGTTTTAAACGATTGAGAAAGGGTTTCGAATACGTCTCCTTTGAGGTTATAGCACTGTAATCCGAATGGCCCGGTATAGCCATTGTCGATCAATAGTTTTACGAACCGGTACGTGTCAAAGGAGCCCTGGCCTAACGGCTGTATCAATCGATCCCAATCTAAATTTTGGGTATCACCGTCATCTGCTCCGCAAATATTTACAGCGAACACCTTTGGTGCATATTTTTTAATCTTATTATCAATTCCTGCTGATCCTTCTACCTTTAGCAAATGACAAAGGTTAATAACTGAACCATAATTCTTACGACCAACTAATTCTGCAAGTGCAAAACTGTGAGCCACTGTTTCGCAATAAAATAAAACATGCGGATAGGCGCAAAGCTTTACTTTAAATTGAGCTGCATAATCGGAAAGCTCACGTAATATTCCTGCAACTATCTGATCTCCTTTTTCCTTGTCTTTGTTGAAGGTTTTGCTGTGAATATGAAAATAGATGATACTTCCTTTTTCTGAAGCTCTGATTATTGTTTTAATCTCATTAATGGAAGGGTTTTCTGTTTTTCCAGCTGCTTCGAAATTTAGTGGCACATAATTTACCGGCATCCGGAGACCTTCCTTTTCTAAAGCCTGCTGGAGTTCCTGATAATTCTGATCTCCGAATCCCTCCAATCCATTAAACCCAATCGATTTTAATAGCCTTGCTTTACTGATGGCGGTTTTCGGCGCATTATCGAATCCATCAAGGGTATTTTGGGCATAGAAAATATTGTTGATTTTTTTCTTTGCAGTTACCGTGTAACACGAAAAAATCAAACCAAGAATGATAAGTATTTTGAATCTCATTGGGTGAAGATTATTAGTATTTAAAATCGGGACAAATTCTGGAATAACTCCATTTCTCTCTCATGGATCTTCTTTTTAATTTATCTGCATCAGGGTTGTTAATAAACTTTTCGTTCGCAGGGTCCCATTCTAATTTCTGGTTGAGTTTCATTGCGATATTCCCAAAATGTAAAAGTGTACTGGTACGGTGACCTGTCTCTGCAGTATAAATGGCTTTTCTTCCCTCTTTGATGCTGTTTAGGAAGTCTATAAATTCATCATTAGCAGTGGGTAATGCAATTTTTTTTGTAGTTAGATCCAGGATCTTTTCGTTGCTCGCAGTTAATTTAGTTGTCCAGCCAAGTGATTCCACCCACGCCTCTTCACCTTCAAGCCTGATGCCGCCAGTCCCTGATTTTATCCTCATCGTCAAATTATTGGCATATTTATAACGCAAATCAAACTGACAGGCTGTATTGAAAATGCCGTCATTGTAAAATCGTGTTTCACCAAACGGAGTAACCTCTGTTGGACCACTAAGGTCATTGCCTGAAGCTAACTGCGCGGTATCGCAAAAGTGTGCTCCCCAGTCGGTCAGTACTCCACCCGAAAAGGCATCATACCATCTGAAATTGTAAAAAGTTCGGGCAAAAATATAAGGAATCTCGGGAGCAGGGCCCAGAAATAAATCAAAGTCAAGATCTTTTGGAGGTGCAGTAATTTCAAGACCTTCTTTGGGCAATTCGGGTGTAGGAACTGAAATTTCGATATGTTTAAGTTGGCCTAGCCGACCGTTTAAGGCAACTTCAGCCATTTGATGATAAACTGGTTCAAACCGGTCTTCTACCGACACCTGATAAACAACGCCTGTTTTATTGATTACATCACAAAGTAATCTTCCTTCATCAATGGTTAGCGTCGGTTTTTCACAACAGATGTGCTTCCCTTTCAATGCTGCCATAATTGTAATGGGTACATGCCAGTGATCGGGTGTTGAGATTTGCACGGCATCGATTGACTTGTCTTCCAGTATCTCCCTGAAATCCTGGTAAGCTTTGCAATCTTTTGTTTTATACGTATTATCAGTAAGATTCTTTGCACTGGTTGCCCTGGACATACTTACGTCACAAACAGCAACAACCCGGCAAAGCTCAGGGTATTGGAGATAGTGCTTTAGGTTCCGGTCAACTCCCTGTGAACCTACACCAATCATTCCAATGGTTATGAGTTCGTTTGGATGTTTTCCAATACATCCGGAGTGCAACGGAATGATCGATCCACCGGCAACCGCAATACTGGTATTTCTAATAAAAGTTCTTCTGTCCATAATTTCTCTTCTTTTATTTTTTAAGGCTCAATGCAATTATTTTTCAGGTATCGTATCATCAGTTCTTATAATTCCTTATCCAGATATTCCTGTAACCAACCTTACTTTTGTGCTCGTCTTTAAAGGAGGAATAGATCTGGACTTCATACAATCCCATAAAATAGATCCCCGAGTTACCGAAATTCAATGCGGTCTGAACTTCATTTTCTGGAGTTTTCCATTCGACATGCAACTGACAATCTCCAAACGACTGTTTTGTGACAATGTCTCCGGTTCGGGGCTCAACTGTAAAATAATCACCTTCGATTTTCCATGGAGCAGGATTTCCCTTAATCAGAAGACTTTCCCATAGGTTAAGATCATTTTTGGAGAAAAGCATTATTGCATCGGAAGGTGCAGAGGTTCCTTTCCCAGGATCTACAATTAATGGTTTTTTTGACCAGTCCTCAAAATTGTTTTTCTTCTTGTTCCGGGCGGGAGCAGACGTAAATACGGCCAGACAAAACAAAAAACAAAATGATGTTTTTAAAAGAGAAATTGGATGCATACTAATTCTTTAAAAATAATCGTTTTCAAGTAACGATTAAAGTCAAAAATATGAGAACTCCGAATTACTTATCCGGAAACCACCCTTTAAGGAATTGTTCCTGTGTCCCATGATAAACTGCTTCACCCAAAAATTCCTGACCAATTTGGTTTCCCCATGAATAATTGATAATTAGGTTTCCATGATATTCACAAAAATCAATATCCGAGTTGTTCAGATTCTGAGCATCGGCAATTTTATGCAAGAGGGTATCTGATAAGTTCTTATTGGCAATTTGTTTGTCTTTTTCGGAGGCTTTTAGAATAGGGTTTAACGGACTGGCTTCCCAATGGATCAAATCCTTTGAGCGCACGACCCTCGCTTCGTACCCTTGAAATGCTTCGAGATAGAAATCGTAATAATAGCCGTCGAGGTATCGCAGACAATGGGGAGCGGTATAGCGGTCCATGGCATAGTTGTGATCGCGCGACAAGATCTCCCAATTTTTAAGATCTGTAGAAGTGGCAAAATGGGCAGTAAAAGGAGATCCCGCCTCAATCTCTGGTTTTCCAACTTCAAACATCAATACGAACTTGTCTTTGGCTCTGGTCATTGAGGTATTAAACATCCCCCATCCTTTAAGTTCAAATGCCATCCATGACTCCCAATGTTCCAGATCATGAGATTTAAAAATATGAATCTGTTCGCCATCACCCTTATTTACGGCAGTTACATAGACCGTATTATCATAAACAAAGGCGCTTCCAAAGTGAAATCCTTTGGCGAAAGGGGAGGTTTTTTTCCCCGTTTCATGGTCTGTAAACCGGAAGTAAGAGTCGCCAGTTTTATTATCCCAATAGTTGGTTCGCACATATTCGAACCGGTAAACCTTATCCTTAAAAACAACGGGTGTCGTCTCCACCATGTCACAGTCAATAGTGCCGATCTTTTCGATCAGCGGCCGGCCTTGTGCATCGGTTGGTGGCGGCTTTGTCTGGCAGGCACATAAAGAGATTGTACTAATTAAGATGAGAAGTCTGATGGATTGTAATTGTTTCATTTTATAATTCCGATATTAAGCACTTTGATTTCGTCAATTGATGTATACCACTTCGTTGTTGCCTGATATGTTCTATTACAGATTTTCGCCCAGTTCTTCGAGAGTTCTCCCTTTTGTTTCGGGGAAATATTTCCAGACCACAACCGCCTGAACCAGCATCATTACTGAAAAGAACATAAAGGCATGACCTACTCCGAAATCGGATAATTTAACGATTACAGGGAAGAGGAAGGTGATTATTGCGGCAAAGAACCAATGAGTAAAACTTCCCAGAGATTGTCCTTTTCCTCTGATATTATTGGGGAATATTTCGGCGATTAAAACCCAGATAACTGCACCTGTAGAGAAAGCGAAAAACATAATATAGACCAGAAGTATTAAGAGTAATCCATAACCCGAAAAATTCTGGGTGTAAAATGTTTTGGCAACCAATCCCAGGCAGATCGACATACCGATGGAACCGGTAATGAGTAATTTTTTTCTTCCGACCCTGTCAATAAGCATCATTCCAAGGATTGTAAATATCCCATTTGTAACACCAATCAGGATAGACTGAAACATCGAGTCCGCAATTGAAAGGCCACTTAATTCAAAGATGCGGGGAGCATAATAGAGGATGGCATTGATACCCGAAAACTGGTTAAACATGGCCACTAAAAATGCGATAGAAATGGGTTTTATATAACTGACAGAGAAGAGTCTTTGATTTCCGGTGGACGATTTATCCACACTATGTTTGATCTCTTCAATTTCCTTATCGATTGAATCAATTTCAATCCTTTCGAGGATTGTTTTTGCCTTTGCAATTTGACCTATTTTAATCAGGAATCGTGGGCTTTCAGGGATTAGAAAAAGGAAAGCGAAAAACAAAAATGCCGGAATTCCTGCAACTCCGAGCATCCAGCGCCAGGGTTCTGTTCCAAAGTCACGGAATAAATAGTTAGAAATAAAGGCGATCAGGATTCCGAAGATGATGTTGAATTGAAACATGGCGGTCATTTTACCCCTTATTTTTGCCGGTGATATTTCGGCAATATAGGTTGGTGCTACGACCGATGAGGCGCCTACTCCGATTCCACCAAGAAAGCGGAAGAGGATAAAAGTGGTCACATCACCTGCCAGGGCACTTCCAATTGCGGTCAGAATATAGAGGCCGGCGATGATAAAAAGGATCGGTTTTCTCCCATATTTATCTGCAGGCTCCCCGGCAACCAAGGCGCCGATCACGGTACCAATGAGTGCTGACGATATTGTGAATCCATGCCAGAATGGGGTAAGTTGAAACAGTTCCTGGATATGTTTTTCAACGCCAGAAATAACGGCTGTATCGAAACCAAAAAGGAAACCGCCCAATGCTACAATTAATGACCAGATAAATACTTTGTTGTTTGGTTTGTTTTTCATTCTTTAAATTTTAGTTGTGTTTTAGAGGTGATAACTCACCTTGGAAATTAGTTGGTTAATTATGTTATTCGCGGCTAAACTTTGCCGACCAGCCACCTCCGGGAGCCAGGTCTACCGATATTTCGTCCCCTGCTTTTAATTTTAGTTGTTCGGTTTTATAATCATTCCCATTTAGTCCGGCATTCACTCCATCTTTGAAAATCCGGAGGTTGTAAATCCCATCTTCCAGAAAATCGCATTTTATCTTTATTTTTCGGGCGGTCCAGTTGGTCATAACCCCTACGAACCAGCTACTTCCTTTCTTCCTGGCAATAGCCACATATTCTCCTATCCGGCTGTCGAGCGGGTAGGTTAAATCCCATGTCGACGGAATATTCTTAATGAAATCGAGGCAGTCGGGCTCCCTGATATAATTTGAGGGAACATCACACATGAATTGCAAAGGTGAATAATAAATTACAAACATAGCAATTTGATGGGCACGAGTTCCCAAACTCATTGGAAATCCATTAAAAGGGTGGAAATGTGAATTACTTACATTGTTCATCGCACCCGGTGCATAATCGAAAGGTCCTGAAAGGCCGCGAAGAAAGGGGATAGTTACGTTATGTTGCGGATCCGCTTTATTGCCTCCCATATTTTGTTCAGAGCCATATACAGCCTCAAAGGTGAGCAGATTAGGGTAGGTGCGTGTAAGTCCGGCAGGGTTTGTCGCTCCATGGTATTCAAGCAAAAGATGGTGACGTGCTGCGCTCTCGGCGATCCGGTGATAATCCTGCTCCCCTAACTGGTCATCCCGTTCGAGGAAGTCAACTTTCAACCCTGCGACTCCCCATTTTTCGAACATGGTCATGTTATTCTCCAAATCATTGTAGAGGGTTTTGGCAATACACCACAAAAAGAACCTTTTATTCTTCTCTTTTGAATAGGCTAAAAGTTTTGGAAGGTCAAGATTCGGGTGCACCTTTGAAAAATCATACGGATCGCACCATCCATAATCAATGTTGACAAACTCAATATTGTTTTTTATAGCATAGTCGATGTAGTATTTATAAGTATTGAAATTAGTCCCGGATTTGAAATCAACTCCGGTCAGGATAACTTCCTGAACACCCGTGGAGCGGGGAGATTGATCCCACCACAAATTCCACCAGTCATTGGCAATTAGGCCGGTCTTTACCCACGAAAAATCGAGATCTTTTGGTGGGTCAGGTGCCAGAAGGTAAACGAGTTCGTTATTCATTAACTCCTTGTCTTGCTGTGCGATCATGATCACCCGCCAAGGAAAACTTCGCTTGGCAGACGTTTGTGCAATATAATCTGCTTCCTTAGTTACCGACACGCTCCATCTTTTTTCATTCAGATTAGTCTTAAGCGGGAAGTTTCGGAATGATCCCTTGAGTGAATTGCCATCAGCCGTGAGATACATTCCCGGATAATCATTGAGGTCAGACTCTGTTATCGCGATTTTAGGTCCATCCGGAATCTGGACGAGTAAGGGGATTATAGCAACCCTGCCGGAATCGATCTTCGCAATTTCCGAATTTTCATAGATCGCCTCATAGAGATAATCCTGTTTTTTCCCCTTGCGGTAATACCCTTTGTAATTTTCCGGGAAAACAAAGGTTGCTTCTTCGTTCTTTATTTTCAGACTATCTTTAAAATTAGTAGTAAAACGATATGCAGATCCTTCGTTGTATGCCCGAAAGGTGACTGAATAATTATCTTTAAAAGTTAAATTCAGCTCATTGTAATTATCTTTGATTTGCAAATTCTTCCCGTATAGGTTTTTTACAAGGTTATTAACCGATCTGGTTTTTTGATGAAGAAGCTGTGGATCTGCTCCGATAATTTTGCCGTTATAAAGCTCAATTGATATTTGTGAAGGTGCAATTAATACTTTGCCATCAGAATAGAGGGCATAGGTGATCTTAGTTCCAAGTGCGATTTTAAGTTCTGTTCTTTTATCGGGAGAGGAAACCGAAAATTGGGTCTCAGCAGCGTAGGTAATATGGCAGGCCACAACTATTAATATTAAGCCGGATATGAGTTTTGCTGAGCTAATTTTTCTCATAAATTATAAATTATTTTCGGTAGTTGGTTTGAGACGAAAGTAATCAAAACAACCAAATATAATTGAATTTTTCGTCGTGCGGATATTAATTCAGACAAGCAATTTTAAAACTCCATGCAAATCTGCAGGGTCTTTTTGTCATATCCTGTAATTCCGGGGGGAGAGATATATCGAGACCATTGATTTTGTCATAACTCCAGTCCAACGGTTTTGAATAACCAAGCATGAAAATATCAGTACCATGAACCGGTTCCACTGATTTAAGTCTGAGCTGCTGTCCGGGCCAGCCGCGTATGATCGCATAAACGGTCTTCCGATCTTTTGAGCGTGTATACCTGATCGCTTCCCCCTCTTTCCATCGGTCAGCTTCCCTGGATCGGGTTGAATAGATTGCTGCACCGTTTACTTTAAGCCACTTCCCGGCCTCTTTAAGTGCATTAATCACCCTTGGATCGAACCGGCCAGTTCCATCGGGTCCAATCCCCATCATGAAATTACCACCTTTTGCTACAATATCAGTAAGGCTGTTGATGATCCATGGAATACCTTTGAAATGATCTGTCCTTAAATAGGAGAAAGATTCGCCATAAGGATAGATCACAAACCAGGGCATATCGGTATTTTCCTGATTTCCCGGGATAAATCCTTCGGGGGTGTAATAATCGCCATAATTGCCAATTCCACGGGCCCGGAACATCACCTCAGGCTCGATTTTGCGTAAATCCTTCATCTCCTGCCGCATTTGAGGCCACACTTTTTTCCCTAACCATTGATCCAGACAGATCATATCGATTTTCCCATAATTAGTCAGCAGTTCGGTGAGCTGCTGACGGTGATTTGCCATCATCCTGGCCTCCTCTTCGGCAGTTGGGTCGGATACAAAAATGGGGTTTTCAGATGGGGCATTACCGTAAAGTTCAGGATGAATTTTTTGATCAGGAATCTGCAGCGGATGATAGTTATAAGGCCTGAAGTCCGCATTAAACCAGTTGGGGTGCGAGAAATAAAGATCTATTTTTACACCGTATTTATGTGCTGCATCGCATAGTTCCTTAATTACGTCACGATGAAAAGGGGTTTCCATGATGCTGTATGCCATGTCGCAATCTTCAATCTTCGGTCCGCCAGAGGCATCCCAGTTAACTCTCTTTTTCACTCTCGCTTTGGTGTCAAACATCGAGAAGCCTTCGTGGTGCATCGATGTGAAAGCAAACATCTTAATCCCGTTTTCACTGAATAGTTTCATCCACTCCTCTGCATCAAAACCGGTCGGATTCCAAGTCTTGTATAAATCCTGATAAGCCTGTTTCTTCTTATTTGGAAGGGTAAGGAAGGGCCACGATTCTTTACCTTTACCCTCAATGGAGTAAAGTCCCCAGTGAATCCGCACCCCAAATTTGATGTCACGAAATGCCTCTATCGCCGCAGCGGATGGGTGGTGGTAATCAGTATCAATTTTATCCTCCACATAATCCTTAACACAATTATAATGATAGTCACCTTTAGGTAAAGTATAATTGAATGATGGAGTTTTTTCCTGTGACCATACGTCATCTGGAATAAGTACCAGACCAAGTAAAGTTAAAAAAATCAGTTTTAGGTAAAAGTTCATAGTGAGTTATTAGTTAGCAGGATTATTATTTTACAACACCAATTACCAGCAGGATATTGGCAAAGCGTCTTTGCTCGCCGGTTGCAATTACCAAACAGGTATCGGATGATTTTACCTCTTCGTAGAATTCAAATCGCGTTAAATTCTTCAGCGTGATTTCGGGACCCAATATCTCTTCGAATTCAGAATGAATAATTTGTTTGGACCCATCGGGGGGAACCATCACCATTGCGGTTTCAATCGGGATAAAATCTTTTAAAACGGACAATATCTCTGGCACAGCAAGCAATCCTGGTGCAAAGTTCAGGAAGACTTTTTTTGCTGTCGTTGGTGGACAGGTTGAAAAGGGAAAATTGCTGTCGGCAATCAGTACCCGTGCACCATGACCGTTACTGGCAAGGGATGACAATATTTCGGGGTGTAATAATTTTGTTTTCAGCATATCATAACGATGTTGATGGTTCAACGTTCAATTTTACTATTTATTTCTTATTTCAAATGTATAATTTCCTGAGGTGACAAATAAACGCAATTGATCAGTTTGCTTAGAAAGTATCTTAATATCAGAATTTTCAATCATCCTCCTGCCGGATTCATATACGATTTGATTCCCTGAGACCGGCAAAATAACATCTGCACTTGAGTTAGCAGGAATTTCAATTTCTATTTGAAGGGAGGAATTCTCTTTATGGGTCCATGAAACACCAACCTTCCCATAGGGAGAATTGAATTTAGAATTTTGCGATTTAATTACATCGGTTAATTGGGGGGCTATAAGTAAGTGTTTAAATGCCACCGATTTTTCCATCTGACGGATACCAGCTACCCCTGTAAAAAACCAGCCTCCCCCGGAAGTAAAACAAGAGTGAATATTAGACCAATAACCATTCCACTGTTCCCAACACGTGTTTGCCCCCTGCGAAATCATATAGCCCCAGCCTGGATAAGTTTTTTGTTTCATCATTAAATAAACGAGATCGGAGCGCCCTATCTCAGTAAGATATTGCAGCATAAAATAGGTTCCCAGCATACCCGTATTCAAATGCCCATTATTGGTTATTTTTATTTCAGACTCGAGATTTGAAAGAACTCTGCTTCGTTCAGAATCAGATGGAACATCCATAAGTAACGGGAATGAAAGATACGGCTGCTCTCCATTGGCGTAAATTCCTTTTTGGTGATCAAAATAGATTTGGTGAATTTTATTCTTCAATGTTTCAGACTGCGTTTTATACATTCGGCTATCTTTGTTTTTGCCCAGGACTCCGGCACATTCTGCCAGAATATTGTATAAGTATATCTTGTAACAGTTGTTAAATACTTCTTTTTCAGATTTTCCCACTTTGTCGTTCGAATCCATCCCTTTTCCCGGGGGTACCCAATCGCCAATAAATCCCCAGGTTTCATCACCGTAATGCATTAGAATCCCATCTTTGCTTTTTGTTTCCAGGAAATCGACATAACGCACCATTGAATTATAGGCGGAACTCAAAAATGTTGTATCACCGTAATATTTAAAGATTTTCCAGGGCAAAACTACACCTGTCCCTCCCCAGCCCGGTCCGCCACCAGCACTATAAGGCGAAGGTGCGGTATTGGGAAATTCACCATCACCATTTTGTGCGGAGATCCAATTGAGCGCCCATTTTTTATAATAATTTTCAAGGTTAAAATTATAGATGCCGGTTTCGACTGCCACCTGACCATCACCATAACCCAGACGTTCACGATGGGGACAATCCACATAATATCCACCAATATTTAAACATCGAAATGTAAAACGGTTTAAATCATAAATAGCGTTTAAATCGTTGTCAGAACATGAAAAGCTTCCCGCCTGGGCAAGATCTGATTCTATCATATATCCTGCGATATCCCGATTCTGAGGTTTGTATTTTAAGCCCTGAATAATTACATAACGAAAAGCATGAACATTAAATTTAGGGCAGAATATTCCACTGTCTGAAATTGAACTTATATAACCATCCCGTTGATCAATATTCGCATTTCCAAAATCCCAGGTATATTTTGATTTCCGTTCCGGTATTTTATTGCAAAAATCTGAATAAATGAAATCTATCGTGTCTGCTGAATTCTGATTTTTAATTTTCATTTCCATCCAGCCCGTAAAATTCTTCCCAAAATCAATCAGCCAGGTATCTTTATTAATCTGTGAAATATTCTTTACCAAAATAGTGTCAGAAATACTGTTTGGTCTGCAAAGCTGAGATTTTGTAACAGCCTGGGGTTTTGGAATACGAACACTGTTTTTTTTAATCTTATCGGTTTGCCAATTAATCATTGAGATTCTACTGTCAACCAATTCACCCCCCATATTATTCCATCGCCAGTCACCAATTTGACTGATATTGCTGTTGGACGTGGTCCAGGTTGTGTCGGAGGCTAATATTGTTGAACTTTGATTTGAAATAAAATGGGCCTGCATACGAAAAACCGGTGAGTGATGATTAACACCAGGCAATCCAAATGAATACCAGCCACGTCCGGTCCATAAACCAATGGTGTTCTCTCCGGTCTTCAGAAAATCCCTGATGTTATAGGTGCAATAGTAATTTTCAAACCGGAAATCACTCACAGCCGGCGAAAGAACATCTTTGCCCACTTTATTTCCATTGATGTAAAGTTCAAAATATCCCAGGCAATTGACAAATACATTGGCTAAATCAGGAATCTTATCAATCCTGAATTTTTTGATGAAAACCGGGGAATAAACAGAATCAGGAGAACTGATCCATTCTGCTTTCCAATCCTGTTCGCGCAATAAACCTGTCGAAAAAGGATGTTCCTGCGACCAGTAACTTATTTTTCCATCATTATCCCAAATCCGGACTTTCCATTGATAGGAGTGAACTGATTTTAAGGCTTTTCCCTCGTATTTTACAAGAATATTATTGTCTGAAATAACCTTTCCGCTGTTCCAGCAAGTATCTTTTGCGTTTGCAGAGCATACAACAATTTGATATGCCTTCTGATAGCTGTTCCTTTTTTCAGATTTTAATTTCCATGAAAAAACCGGTTTCTCAACGTCAATGCCAATCGGGTTAATCTCATGGTTTAATAAGGTTTCATATAGCACAACCTTTGAAAAGCCCTGCGACTGACAAGAAAGGATATTGGCTGTCACCAAAATAAATCCTGCTATTAATACTTTAAGTGACATAAGAGTTGGTTTTATTAAGTTATTCATATTTGTCCCATTAATTTTTCACTTTTGATACAGCCTCATCGTTATCATCCAACAATGAAACGAGTCTCTAATTTTTTCGTATCTATTGATCCACGTAATCCTGCAACTCCTGATTTTTAACCAATGGTCCGGTTAGGAAGAGGACTATTGCCAATCCAATAAGGGTAATAACTCCGTATCCAATAAAAACCGTACCATAAGCAATCGTATAGTTATAATGTGTTGACAGGTTTTTTATTACAATCCCAGATACTGACTGGAAAATGACTCCCCCAAGGCCAGCACCAACGCTTCCGATTCCCCATACTGAAGCGGTGGCACTTTGAGGTACAACATCGGCAGGAAAGGCCAGCGTGTTAGCGGTATAGGCTGCATATCCGAAACCTGCTATGGCCAGGATGACAAGTGCGCCGGCAGGACCAGTTATGATAAATGGTCCAAGGATTAAGGGTAAGCCCATAATCAGGCCAAAGATTGCAACCGATATCTTCCTGGCTTTAGGAATCTCAACACCTTTTTTTATAATATATTGGGTGAACAGCCCCCCTAAGATATTCCCAAAATCTGCAACAATAAAGGGGAACATGGCAAACCATCCAATTTTTACCAGGTCCCAGTGATAGACATCGGCCAAATACCTGCCGATCCAGAAGGTGATAAAATACCAGACTGGGTCCATAAAAACTTTCGACAGCGTAAACCAGCAAACAAAATGGGTTTTAAGCAATTTTCGGGGAGGGATGATTCGTGCTTGTGATTCTTTGAGAACCTCTTTTGGAGTGTAGTAGGTGAACCAGAAAGCCGCCAGCCAGATGTAGCCAAGCACTCCGATAACAACAAAGGTGGTTTGCCATCCGTATGTTGAACCTAGCCATGCGATTAACGGTGGTGCGACCACAGCTCCAACAGCTGCTCCACTGTTGAATATCCCGGAAGCCGTTGAACGTTCGTGTGCCGGGAACCACTCGGCGGTTAGTTTGAGCGCTGACGGCCAGTTTCCCGCCTCACCGACTCCTAATAAAAAACGAAAGAATCCGAATTGGAATGGTGACATCGCCAGTGCATGAAGTATTCCGGCTGTTGTCCAGAAGGCCATACTCAGTGAATATCCGATTTTTGTCCCAAGTTTATCGATTACAAATCCAGAGAAACCATTCGAGATCATATAGGCAATAAAGAAGGCTGAGCCGATATACCCGAAATAGTCATCAGGGATAATATCGTGTAAAAATCCTTTTGCTGTCAGATAATTAAAGGATAGCCTATGCAGATAATTCAAAACCGTGGCCACAAAGGCAAAGGAGATCATGACCCATCGCATTCGGGATGGAGTGGTTTGGTTCAGCAGGGATTCGTTTGCGGAGATTTTTCTCATAATATCAAATTCTTCCGTCATAATCGTTTCGTCCATATTCAGGCTGAAGCGGAAATTTGACGGGTAAGCCATCGCGCTGTGAACGGTAAATTGCGCTAAAGAGTTCTACTGTCACCCTTCCTTCTTCTCCGGTTACCATCGGTTTCCGTCCTACTTTCACTGCATCAATAAAATCGTTGATCTGAAGGGTGTGATAATACTCCACCGGATTGATGCTGTTAAACAAATTACTGTCTTCCTCCACCCAATTCTTATGTTGTTTTTCTTCTCCCGGAATTGTCCATAAATCATTAACCGGAGGCTCCAGAATAGTGCTCATCCCTGCAATAAACATCGCTCCACCATCAGTCTGAACCCCGACAGAGGCTCCGTTTTCGCCATGGATATGTACCTTGCCGTAAATCCCGGGCTTCTGGGAATTGCTCACGATGATATTTGCCAAAGCCCCATTCTTAAATTTAACGATTGCCAGGGCTGTATCTTCCACTTCAATATAAGGGTGATTCAGGTTCTGGCACGTGCCATAGACCTCGTCAATTTCACTTCCCATAAACCATTGCAATAAATCCAATTGATGGGGGGCCTGGTTCACAAGGACTCCTCCTCCTTCGCCTTTCCATGATCCCCGCCAGGGATCACTGGAATAATAGGCTTGATCGCGCCAGCCGAACATGAATACTATTCCAAGTACTGGCTTCCCTATTTTCCCTGCCTCAATCGCATTTTTCAGACGAAGGCATGGGGTGTAGAACCTCCGTTGTGAAATTATTCCTATCTGTTTTCCGGTCTCTTTCGCCACTGCCATCATCGCGTCGCAATCCTCCAATGAAGAGGCAAGCGGTTTTTCGATTAACACATGTGCCCCTGCTCTCATGGCAAGTATGGCTGGTTCCCGATGCACAGGATGGGGAGTGCAGATCGTTACGATATCGAGTTTCTCCTGAATGACCATTTCTGTGACATCGGTATAGGCTTTAACCTGATATCTGGATGCAAACTCTTGCGTCCGTTTCTCATCCCTGCCACACACGGCTATAAATTCAGATTCTGAAATTGAACCCAGAACTGCCGCATGGATGTGTCCCACTTTTCCACATCCAATGATTCCTGTTTTTAGCTGGTTAGCCATAAAATTATGGTTTAAGAATAACCTTTAACATCCCAGGCTCTTTGTTATAGAGTTTGTCGAAATAATTTGCCCCTTCAGAAAGAGGAACTACATTGCTGATCAGACTGTCGACATCGATCATCCCCTTTGAAATCAACTCAAGCACTGCAGGGTATTCACCGTTAATGGCGCATGAACCTTTGACGGTAATCTCGCCTGTGACCACCTTTTGCAGTGGAAAGTCAATTGATGGTGATAGGTTCCCAACTAAAACAAGTGTGCCGCCTTTGCGGAGGCTACTTATAGCCGAATTTATCGTCACCGAAATACCTACCGCCTCAAAGGCAACATCGGCACCACGATTGTGGGTATGTTTCCGGATTTCGCCGGGTATATCATCGGATTGGGAGTTAAGGATAACATCTGCCCCCGCTTTTTCGGCCATTTCAAGTTTTTCATCCAGTATATCAACAGCGATCACAGTGCACCCTGCCTGTTTTAAGAGTTGAATAATGAATAACCCGATCATCCCTGCTCCAAATACGACCACCGTATCGTTTAACTTTATTCCGGAAAGATTAACGGCGTGAAGTGCAACCGCAACAGGCTCTACAAGTGCAGCCTGCTCATACGTTACATTTTCAGGGATGCGGTGAAGAATATGTTGTGGTATGGCAACGTATTGAGCGAACGCACCATCGCGTTTAAATTCGGTGCACGAGACACCCAACACCATCCGGTTGTCGCTCAGGTTGTAATGCCCGTTAAGCGTGAACCAGTCGTCAAGTTTATAGATCGTAGAATCAAACGTAACCCGGTCTCCGCTCTTCCAACCATCAACATTTTTGCCGGTGGAAATTATTTGCCCTGAGGCTTCGTGACCCATGATGATGGGCGGAATTCGTCGACCTGTGCTTCCGTCCATGCCGTGAACATCGCTGCCGCAGATTCCGACAGCCTTAACTTCGACCAGTACTTCATCATCACCGATGACTGGATTTGGAACATCCCTGAAATCAAATTTGTTATATGCTTCTAATACAAGTGCCTTCATTTTTTATCTTTTGCGGTAAAACTATATCCCCTTATTTTGCGCATATAAATTGCAGCAAAATAATTGCAATAAAAATAATGTTTAAATGTTTTTCATGCCTGGCTTTTTATTCGCTTACACCTTGTCAGGCATTTTATAATTATCGCGATAAGAGCTTTTAATCAGCTTATTTGCGTCGTCATTATTAATAAACCGTTCATTTTCTCCATCAAAGATCAGTTGCTTATTTCCAACCCGACAAGCAATATTTCCCAGGTGTACAAGGGAAGCACTCAAGTGTCCCTGTTCTACATTCCCATTAGGTGTTTTACGTGTCCTGAGCGAATCAATGAAGTTTTTCTGGTGATCAATATCAGGGAAAACACCTCCGCCCTGGGCAATGATTTTTGAATCTTCACCCTTTACCTGCCATCCTCCGCCATGACGGCCAAGATACATCAACCCTTCGGTTCCATATATTTCTGTTCTGGTTGCATTTGTTCTCCAATCGGGGAACAGGGTGGGATCCATCCGGATATTCCACGGAGTTTTCTTCATATAATTGGTGGCAAGTCCACTATCACAGGTGAGTGTAAATTTTTCAAAATCATATGTTATTGATTGGAAGTCAGGAGTTTCAACCTGCGAACCCAATGCGTAATTACCTCCCCAGGCATATACCGATTTTGGATGACCGGGATCACCCAAGACCATACGGGCTAAGTCCATCACATGGCTTGCATCGCCGGCAAGTGCCAGTCCCCCGCCAAAATCCCAATAATCATACCAGCCACTGGTTCCGATATAGGGTCGGGTAGGGCGCGGACCTAACCAGGCATCCCAATCCAACTCTTTAGGAATTGAGGGAATAAAAGGTTTGGGCATTCGTTTTTCACCTCCCAGCATGCAGTAACTCTTAACGTGAACAATCTGACCGAGCTTTCCGCTTCGAATATATTCGCGTGCCGAAAAACCATAAGGGGCACTGCGGTTCTGAGTGCCACACTGCACAATACGGTTATATTTTTTGGCTGCCTCGATCACTTTTCTACCCTCATGGATGGTTAGAGAGATATTTTTCTCCACATAAACATCTTTGCCGGCCTGACAAGCCCATACCGTTGCGAGGGAATGCCAGTGTTCAGGTGTCGCTATCCAAACTGCATCAATATCTTGGTCATCAAAAACTTCTTTCATATATTTTATAAACTGAGGCTTATACCCCAACTCTTTCTCAATGTTAAGGATGGCTTTTCTAGCATTAAGCTCATTTACATCACATACCGTTTTTATTTCAACATTTGCATTCACCTTGCAGGTGCTTATGATGGTATCCGGTCCCCGGGAACCTGCACCAATAAGTGCTAGGACTATTTTATCATTTGCCCCTTTTTGAAACGAAAGTTTTGGCAATACTGATGCTCCAAGCGATATCGCTGCAGTACCGATCGCCGCTGTCCCTATAAAATCACGTCTTTTCATCATAATTTATTTTTTTTATCGGCTGGCCGGCCGGAAGGTTAATAATATTCGGATATATTATTTCTGTTTTTTCGTGGAATATTGCCATGCAATGCTCCTATTTCGTTAAAATCGGTTCAGAACTTACCGACATTGATGTTATCTCTTGAGTAAATAATCAACAGAATTAAACATGATCTGGCGGAACTGTTCAATTTTCCAATGGTCCCAATGCCCCATCGAGGTATAAATTATTGGTCCCTTTTCCCGGTGATTGATCCATAGCACCGGCTCGGCGGGATTGTCAGGGATTGTCCCCTCAAGGAGTACCTGAACATTTTCAGCTCTCAGGGGTCTGTTCTGATAAAGGCTTTCGTTTAAAGCTACGGGACCGATAAAATTCTCTGGAGAGACTCCTTTAAAAAGTGGATGGTTTTCCATTCCTGGGACCATTGAGAACACAATTCCAACATCTATATTCCCGTAATGACCGATGTAATTTCCACCTAAAATATCTTTATCGAATTCAGGCCACTGATCCATAGATTCAGCAACTTGTGCTGTTGCTGCGACTAATCCTCCACCGGTTATTGGGACAACCTGATTAATTGAAAAAGCATGGCTCGCCGTACGGATTCCCAGCACAGGTTTTCCACTATTAATATATTCTTTAATGATGCTCATTTGTTCTGACGGTAAGGCCCGCCGTCTCACAAAAATCACCGCAAGATCAGCATCTTTAAGTATCTGTAGATTCTCGATATTGTGAATATTGGGCTCCTTATATTCTTCTTTTCCTAATGCAAATTCGCAATTCACACCTTTCTTAAGCAGTAACTCATGCGCAAACTCAGGTAAAGTTCGGTTCGCCTGATATTCATTCTCCGCAATAATAAACGCAACTAAAGGTCGTTTGTCATTTTTAAATCTGAATTGCTTTTCTCCGGTAATATCGCTGGAGACCATACTCGGACAGATATATTTTTCTATATATTCAGTCATTAAACTGGTTCCGGTATAATGGGACACAAAGGGTGCTTGTTTTGAATCGTACATCGTATCGGTAAGATCACGCATTACCGCAACATTGAATCCCAATCTGACCATATTTCGAAGACCGAAGGAGCGTCCTATCACACACATATTCAGATGAACACCCATCAAAATCACATTTTTTATCCCCTTTTGTTTAAAAAGTCCGGTAATTTCGACTCCTGATTCGCTAATGGCATCATTATCTTTGATTTTTATTAAATCAATCTGGTGTGTCCAAGGGTTATGTTGCTTACATTCAATAGAACAATCACAACCTTCGTCCGACTGGTCTATTGGCCATAAGGCATTTTTTTCAGAGTCAAGGTTCTTTTCGCTGATTAAATTTTTAGACTGACTATCCGAATATTTTTTCCCCAGTTTCCGTGCCGGAGAGTTTTTATAATATTGCATACAGTCACTTGGAGCATGCACAATCAACATCCCCTTGTCGCGAGCCAGCGTCACCACATTATTCATAAAAGGTGCCATTTCAGTAACCCTTTCGGTAGCCCCTTTACACCAATGCTCATTCCACATGTCACAAATAATAATCGCCGTCTCCGTTGGATTCCAATCCTGCAGCTCATTTACAACCTTGAAATCTTTCCCGGTTTGACTGGACAGAACTCTCTTTTGAAGTGATATTTTTATTTTTGAACTATGTCCATTATTTTGAGCCTTTAGTGAAAGTGAACCAGCAGTACACAGTAGCAAAAAGAGAAATAGCGATGAAAAATTTGATCTCATAACGATTAATTTAGTTAGTTTTATATTCTCAATACTTATTTTCATAAATAGGGCTTATTTTTTATCGGACAGCCGTGATTCTTTTACTATTTTTAAGGCTACGCCGCCGCTCTGCTGCAGATCAATCGAAAGTGTTTGATTAGATTTAACACGCTTGTTTTCAACTTTTACATGCGTTCTTGTTTTTATCTCTGAACCGCCATCAGAATAGATAGTTGCCGTGTAGGAGGCATTATTTTCCAAAAACGATAACGGGATTTTTAGTGTCCGGCTTTCACTGTTCGTTATAGCGCCAACAAACCAGTCACTCCCTGAGCGCCGTGCCACCGTTATGAATTTACCGATATCCCCCTGCAATATTTTTGTATCGTCCCATGTTGTTGGCATTTTATCCCATAACTCTATTTCAGGTTCTCCCTGGTATTTATCAGGTCCATCATAGCAATACAAAGGTGGAATAGGATTGAAAAACACAATTGGCAAGGATAAACGATGCCCATAAGTTGTGACGGTTGTAGTATAATAGGCTAATGTAAAATCAGCAGCTCCGGCAATAAAACGAGTAAAAGGCAAACGGGTATCATGGGTGGCATCTGGTGTCATCTCACTCAATATTCCTTCCACTGATAATAAGTTAGGGTATGTTCTGTTATACCCCGTAGGTCTATACTCATCGTGAATTTCTACTAAAATCTCATATTTTGCACATTTCCGAACTGCCTCATGCAGCCATGTTGTCCAATATTGAGAACCCACCTCTACAAACCCGAATTTGATCCCTTTTATTCCCCATTTCTTAAATACGGGTAAGATATCATCTAACTGTCTGGCTAAATGTTTTTGATTAACGTAAAGCCAAACACCTATTCCACGCTCCCTGCCATACTTAACCACTTCTTCTATGTCTAAACTTCCTTTCGTAGCGTAGCCAATTGGATCAGCAGCTACTTTTGTCGCATCACTTTTGTCTCCTCCTTCAAATCCGTACCATCCCGCATCGATATGAACATATTGCATATTCCTTTTAACTGCGTAATCAACTGCAGCTTTGCTGCCAGTGGTTGAATTTGACAGATCCCACATTATTTTACCGGGTTTAATCCACGAAACATCTTGAATTGCACATGGCTTATTAAGATTTAAAATCATGAAATTATTTTCCAATAATTGCCCGGGTTGCTCTGCGGCCATTACGATCCGCCATGGACTCGAAAACGAAATTACATTCTCTACCGACCCATACAACGCACAAGCTATGGTATTTTGTTTTTTATCACTGATAACGAATTTGGTCTTTGCAAAGTCAACCAATTCGGCTTCTGATAAACAAACATAAAGTCCATTTGGCAGCTCTAAGGTCAATGGTCGCTCACATTCATCCGGCCAATTCGACAGAGGAAGTAATTGATACAGGCATTGTGCACACTCTGTAAACCAGGCTTTCGTATTCTCAGGTAACGTAAATTCTGTCATCTCCTTATCTATCCGGTCTGACTGATCAGCTCCCTGTTTTAAGATTTCCAAAAGATTGTATCGAAAAGCTACCCCTTCATTATATGCCCGCACTTCAAGGTCGATCTCCCGATCAAAACAATACAGACAATCTCCGGTGTTTTTAACCAAACGGATATTTAGTTGATTGTAATTATCCCGTATACTACTTTTCTCACCCCACACCGGATGCCAAACGGTGTCATGCTTACTCTCTTTTACTTCTTTCAAACGCAGCCCATCTGAAAATCTGCCTATACCAAGAGCAGAGGAAAGAATTGCCGGTTTAGTATTGTAATTCATTTTCCAAGATAATTTCCCTCCCGCTAAAGTGATTTCACTCTCTGTTTTTCCATCAGGAGAACTGATTTTCAGTATCTCCTGAGCCTGCAGTATAGAGGAAATAAGCAACATCAGGATCGTTACTGACTTATGAAAATTTAGGTTGTTAAACATTTTAGAACCCTATAGAATATTTAATTAAATCTATTTCTGTCATCTGACTGGTTTAAATTTTGGATCTTTTCCAATGGTGCCCTTTTTCGTTATGAAAGTTATTAACCCGATTTATAATCGTTTAAATATTCGATTATTTTTTAAGCAACTTTTCCATTCTTATTTTAGATTGACGTTTCTTGTATTCAATAGTCAGATCTTGTTAAGTATATTTTCGTTTAAAGGGTACGGTCATTTTCCACACTCTCATAATAATCAAAGTGATTACCAAGTTTATTCATCAGCCGTTGTGTTGCAATGTCCAGTTCAGCCAGGATATCCGCACTCAATTTTACACTAACTGCTTTTACATTGGCCTCCAGCTGGGCAATATTTCTGGCCCCTGCCAGGGTGCAGGTAATCGCCGGATTCTGAATAATCCATTGAATGGCCACCTCCGCCATTGACAGACCTGAACTTTTGCAAATGGCTCTGATTCCTTCGAGGGCAAGGAGGAATTCTTTCTCCGCTCCGGCTTCATCATGTCTGGATTCGCTGTTTTTTGCGCTGTCGAAGTGACGGGTCCGTCGCTGCATTAGTGGGATCTCTTCAATTGAAGTATACTTGCCGGATAAAATTCCCTGAAGCAGCGCCATGTAGCTGATTACCCCAATCCCTTTCTCCTTGCAATACGGGAGGGTCTCATATTCGATAGCGCGGCAAAGGAGGTTGTATGGAAGCTCATTCACAGTAATCTCCTCTTCCGGAAGATTTTTCAGACGATTACTGCTGAAATTGCTCACTCCAAAATAGCGGATTTTCCCTTGTTTTT
Organism: Prolixibacteraceae bacterium; assembly: GCA_947475715.1. Classification (GTDB taxonomy): domain Bacteria; phylum Bacteroidota; class Bacteroidia; order Bacteroidales; family Prolixibacteraceae; genus JAAFHB01. Next base: position 61,116 of record CANJNY010000001.1, on the reverse strand, counting down.
TTAAGATCCTTAAAGCGTCAAGGGTTTCATCCATCTCGGGTGGATTTTCGATGATGTTGGGTCTGTTTGTAAAATGCCTGATAGCGTGAGGGTGAATTGGCCAGTGAAGCATATAGATATCGATATAATCTGTTTGAAGCCGTTTGAGGGATTTCTCACAATGTTTAATTAATGTATCTTTATAACAATTCGATGGGCTCACTTTGGAGCCGATCAGGGCCTTATCTCTCTGGATTTCCCGAATGGCTTCACCCAGTGAAGATTCACTTCGCCCATCGTTGTAAGCCTCCGCGGTGTCAAAATAATTGATCCCTAAATCAATGGAGGCATGAACCACTTCATTCACATCTTTCTGATCCTGATTTCCCCAATAGGTGCCTCCACCAAAGGTCCAGCAACCAGTTCCAAGGAGAGAAAGTTTCAGATCGGTATTTTTACATTTTCTTTTTTCCATGATTTTCTTTTTTGGAGTGACCGGGTGACTGAATAGTGAAGGGGTGATTGTTCAGGACTTGAACAGTCACCCGGTCACTCTAATGATTATTTATATTTTATCCTGTATTTTGTAATTATCCCGGTAGGATCTTCTGAGCAGATTATTCGCAGCCTCATTACCAACAAATCGTTCAGTTACTCCGTCAAAGTTCAGTTGTTTATTATTAACGCGATAGGCGATATTTCCAAAATGGATCAGCGATGCACTTAGGTGCGCTTGCTCCACATCGCCATTCGGATTTTTTTGGGTTCGAAGCGATTCAATAAAATCCTTCTGATGATCATTATCCGGGAAGATTCCTCCTCCCTGGGCTATCAGTACCGAATCTTCACCTTTTACCTGCCAGCCACCTCCATGCCTGCCGAGGTACATGAGTCCTTCGGTACCGTAAATCTCCGTTCGGGTGGCGTTGGTCCTCCAGTCGGGGAACAACGTGGGATCCATACGAATATTCTGAGGTGTCTTCTTCATGTAATTGGTCGCATTTCCACTGACGCAGGTGAGTGCAAATTTCTCAAAATCGTAAGTAACCGTCTGAATTTCCGGCACCTCACGGTTCGATCCCCAGGCGTTATTCCCTCCCCAGCCATAAATGGCTTTCGGGTGACCCGGATCACCAAGTACCATCCGTGCCAGATCGAGAACATGACTGGCATCATCGGCCATATGACCGCCGCTGTATGCCCAGAAATTTCCCCAGCCGCCTCGTCCTTCCATGTCGTGAATTCCCGGATTAAAGGGAACAAAAGGGGCCGGTCCAAGCCACTGATCCCAATCAAGTCCTGCCGGAACCGGGGCATCAGGTTGAGGCTCCCATTTGGAACCTCCCAGCATATTGTATGATTTTACGTGGACAATCTGACCCAGTTTGCCGCTTTTTATATATTCGCGTGCCGAAAAAGCATAGGGAGCGCTCCTGTTTTGAAAACCAACCTGAACAATACGATTGTATTTCTTTGCTGCTTCGACCATTTTGCGCCCCTCCCAAACACTGACGGTAGGATTTTTTTCAACATACACATCTTTGCCTGCCTGACAGGCCCATATAGTCGCTAATGCATGCCAATGTTCAGGGGTCGAAATCCACACGGCATCAATATCCTTATCATTAAAAACCTCCTTCATATTATGTGAACGCTGAGGTTTATATCCAAGCTCCTTCTCAACGGCGCTTATGGCGTTGGCGGCCTTAATATCATTTACATCACAGATTGTTTTGATGACCACATTGTCATTTATTTTGCAACAATTAATTATGGTACCGGTACCACGACCTCCCGATCCTATTAATGCCAGAACAATTTTATCATTTGCTCCCTTGATATTTCCTGCAAGAAGTCCTGTTGAGGTGCCGAGCGAAATCCCTGTAGTTCCGATTACCGCCTTTTCAATGAAATTACGTCTTTCCATTTTTTTGAAGTTTGATATTGATAGTTTGAGTTATATTAAAATTGTTAAACGGCTATATGCGTGTTTATTGGATATTATTCATCTTAATGATCAGCTCATCCGGTATCATTTGTTTTCGAATGTTTACAAATGTATCTCCGGCTTTACTGCCTTTTGTAAGGTCCCAAAGATTAATCTTTAGTTCTCTCATGGCCAGAACTGATGGTACCCACGCCTGGGTCCACCCAACTTCGATTGACCAGGCGCCCCATCCTGAATCTGCATTCGATCCCCAGTATTCCCACTGACGGTAATCAAAGGCTCGGAACCAACCTCCATCTAATTCGTTGTGTTTTTCACTTTTTACCTGAATCCGAATCAGAAACTCTGAGAGTTTGTCAGCCATTCTTTTGTATTGTGGATCGCCTGTTGCGGCATAGGCTTCATTAAGGCCTAAGGAGGTAAAATTACAGGTGTATAAAAGGTCTGATATGGCATCTCCGTTCTGCTGAATAAGTGACGCCTCTCCGCTTCCATAACTTTCATTTGAGGTGTTAGGTGCCATATCTCCATGATCCAAGGCTCCAAGTTCTTCACGAATTGCCCCTGAGCTATCCTGACATTTTTCAATATCTGTGGCGATCTGTTTGAGCCAGGAACGGTATTCAGCACGGTCATCGATTCTTATCAGCCACGCCAGAGGAAGCAACATCCTTCCGCGCTCCTGCTGAATTCCGTTTGTCCATCTCCAGTTGTTGGGGTATGCTTTCATCATCATGGTGATTGCCATCCGGGTACGCTCGAGAAGCGGTTTCCAATGGGTCTTGTCGTATAGCCACAGGTAGGAAGCCCAGGTCCAGGCTTCATAATGAGGCTGGTATAAAATGGTATTTGCATTCCAATATTTTTGCCACCCATCACGCAGTAAATCGGGATTTTCTATTCGGCCTCCCCGGAATCCGTTTACCCCTGTGGTTCTGAAATTTGCAAGGATGTCTTTTACCAACACTTCGTCCCACCGGTCTGTTTCTAGTATGGCAGATGTTCCCATGCAACCAAGAATTGCCTTAATATCATTGTCCTGGTAAAGAGCCTGTGCCTGTCCGGGAGCCCATAACAGCAGACCGTAATTGGATTTTGTGGAGTCGGTTTGAAATAATCCCGATTTAAAATAGAGCCAGTCAAGAAGATTTCCTGCAATCTGTTTGCTTTTTTTGTCGCCGTCCATTTTCCAGCGCAGTGCAAAGGCCATGGAGCTTTCGCCGTTCGAGTCGCTGCGAAGCCACCATCTGGTGGGCTGACTTCCATCAGGAAGAATTTTTGAAGCAACTCCTTCGAGTACGCCATAAGTTCCGTCGCCAACCGCGGATTTGGGCTGTGGAGCCGCGTTATCGATGGCTTCAACAGTGGTATGCATATTGGAGTCATTGAGTTTCCATAATTCTTTATACTCCTCCCACCCCTGTGCATTAAGTACCATTTTGGCTTTCAGGTGCCAGTCGATTCCGCGCTGGACAGCCAGCCTTCCGGCATTCGGCTGTAGTTTTTCAGTTGCAGAATAGCTTGGACGTACCGATGGATTCCACGTTAATGGTGGGAAAACAGTTCCATTCTTATTAATCCAGTTTAAAATATAACTCCAGATAACCTGTATCCCCTTTGCCGGAGCGTATCGGGCTGTGATAAACTGACTTAATTTTGTTGTCGAGATCAGTAGCTGTTCTGAAGGGTTTTCAAATAAGATTGCGCTAAAGGTTGAATCTTTATTCAATCCATAAACCGCCTTGTCGAATCCGGCAACTTTACTGATTACCAATAGTGGATTTTCTGCCAAAACCGGAACGAAATGGCAATCATGAAAGGCGAGGATCTGCAGTTTATTCAAACCTTTCAGTGAATCCGAAGAAACAACTACCCGTTCAAGGGAAGCTGAACTGGGTTTTCCAATTTTCAGTCCCGGAATTGAAGAGGGATATTCCACAAATAACCGCAGGTTTCTATTTTGAGCCACTTCAAAAAGCGTGGTGCTTATAACTGTTGTTTGGTCCGGATAACCATCTGCAAGGATAAGAACACCCGAACTTTCTAATGCATTATTTATTGCCTCTTCGGGTGAATTGTACCTCATGCATGGAATCTTATTCCCTTTTAAAGTCAGATAGAGATCATTATCGGCTTTACAGCTAAGAACGATCTTTCCTTGAGATCCTTTGGCAATTCCCTGAAATACTGTAAGTGAAAATATCAGTAAAAGGCAAAAAGGTAATCGACGAAGAGGGTTGTTTTTCATCAGTTAATTAGTTGGATTTTAATGGTCTGATATAACTTGCCACCGATTATTATCTGGTTAATTATAAAAATATTATTCAGGGCTCGTTTCATTGGTCATGTTGCTTTAGGTACCTAATTTGGGGTATCAAAAAATTTTGCTTTTTTGATCTCGTATTACTTTGAATTCTTCAGCAGAAAATCGACACTATTAAACATGATGTTTCTAAAACTCTCTATTTGCCAGTCGTCCCAATGCCCTAATGAAGTGTAAATTACCTCCCCTTTTTCGCGATTATTTATCCATAGCAGTGGTTGTACAGGTTGTCCGGGGATGGCTCCGGTAAGCAAAATCTGGATGTTTTCGGAGCGGAGGGGGCGATTGATATACAGCCATCCCGGGCTGACGAATCCTTCGGCGGGAACTCCTTTTAGGATGGGGTGATTTTCCATTCCGGGAACAAGAGCAATGTCGGTTCCTTTTTTAAGATGCCCGTAATGCCCCTGGTAGTTTCCCCCCAATACCTCCTTGTCAAACTCCGGCCATTGGGCGAGCTGGTCTGAAACCGGGACATTGGAAGCTACGACACCACCACCCGATCTGGTGACATTTCCTTTGGCATCAAAGGCGTGACTTGATGTCCGGATCGCCAGAACCGGTTTTCCGGAGTTCATATAATCTTTAATTAGCTTCATTTTATCGGGCTCTAAGGCACGACGGCGAATGCAGGTAACCACAAGATCGGCATCGTTTAAAATCTGAAGATTTTCAATATTATGCACTCCCGGTCCTTCAGAAACCGGTTTTCCGAATGCAAACTCGCAATTCATATTTTTGAACAGCAATAATTCATGGGCAAATTCGGGAAAACGCTGATTGGTTCGGTACTCATTTTCGGCAGTAATAAACGCAATTACCCGACGATGGTCTTCCTTGAACCTGAATTGCTTTTCACCGGTAAAATCGGTGGAGACCATTGTGGGGCAGACGAACTTCTCGATATATTCATTCACGAGGCTGTTCCCTGTAAAGTGTGATACGATCGGCCATTGTTTTGAATCGTACATCGTATCGGTGAGGTCACGCATTAAGACGACGTTCATTCCTAGACGAACCATATTCCGTAACCCGAACGACCGCCCAATCACGCACATATTGGTGTGAACTCCCATCAGGATTACGTTTTTTATTTTCTTCTGATCAAAGAGACCGGCAATCTCCACGCCCGAATCGCTGATCGCATCGGAATCCAGTATTTTCAGGTCATCAATCTCATGAGTCCATGGTCCTGCCTCCTTACATGTCGGGAAACAATCACATCCGCCGTCGGATTGATCGATTGGCCATACGGCATCTTTTTCGGATAGAAGTTTATCATCACACACCAGCTTTTCAGCTTTATGACTTCTGAATTTCTGAGCCAGTTTTCTGGCAGAATGATTTTTGTAATATTTGATACAATCACTGGGGGCATGCACAATGAGTACCCCCTTACTTCGGGCAATCGTGAGTACATTATTCATCGCCGGCGCCATCTCACCAACCCGCGCCGTGGCTCCCTTGCACCAGTGCTGATTCCACATATCACAGATAATAATAGCGGTCTCTTTGGGATTCCATTCCTGGATATCCTGGGCGATGACTGTTGCCCCTTTCACTGAATCGGAGGGGAGCCTTTTTTGAAGGGAAACTTTGATCTTTTGGGCAGTGTTATCATTCTCAGCCTGAATTGTTGAGGCAAAAAATGCAATAAAAAGGGTTATAAGAACAATTAATTTAATTGGTTTTGTATTCATATTGAAGATTATATGTAAATGAATATGTTTTATGTCTGGTTTTACTCTTTCGTTTTATAGGAATTCATAAAGGTCTGTTCGGTAAATGAGAGATGCTCCTTCATAATCGTTCTCACGTTGGTTTCGTCTTTCTGTTCAATCGCCTGAAAAATATCCCAATGAAATTTAAGGGTATTCTCCTTTCGGTTCTCTGTTTTCCCGTATACGTAATCGACAAACTTTGGCATCAGGGAATATATCGGATTCATAACGACCAGAAGCGGGAAATTATGTGCAGCTTCTGCAATCAGTTTATGAAATTTATTGTCCTCGATCGCTTCTTCTGTCAGTGCATCTGCCGGGCATTTTTCCATAGATCGGATAGCTTCCCTTAAAACAGCTAAATCTTCTTCAGTTCTGTTTCTGCTTGCGGCGGCTGCAATCTCCGGCTCAAACATTTGTCGTAACCGGATAATCTGTAAAAGGTTCTCTTTTGAGGCATTCATCTCCAAAAACATATTAACGGACGAGACTGCCTGTGAAAGAGAATAGTTATTCACAAACATACCACGACCTTTTTCAATGCGGATCAGCCCCCTGGAGTCAAGGCTTCGAAGGGCTTCTCTTAACGCATTTCGGCTAACACCATACGATTTGCTAAGCGCTATTTCAGTGGGCAGTTTTTCGTCAGGTTTTAGCTTTTTAATCCTGATGGCATCTTCGATTTCTGCTTCGATTCGCTGGCTTAATGATTTGGATTCGGTTAATTTCTTATACATGGTAGAATGTAAGACATCCTACAAATATATAAATTAAATTATAAAAATAAATTTTGACGATTTAATGTTGTAGATTTTAGAGAAGGGAAAATATGCCACCAAAACACAAAAGCACCAAGTTACACCAAAGTCCTTTACAAACTTTGGTATAACTTGATTAATATTAATAGATTAGATTTTGATTAATAAGGATTTGAAGGGCTCAGTTCCCACGATTTGATGCTATTGGCGGTAATATCTCCACCTTCGGAGAACAGGCTAATCCCTTTTCCGCCTAGGGTTGGATAAACCATGCGTCCGATGGCCTGCCGGTCGTTGGCAAAAACTTCGATGATTGATTTATCTATGAATATTCTCAAAACAAGGGGCTCCCCATCCTTAAGTTCAAAGGGTGCCTCTTCGATGATTTTTCGGCCAAACGAAAGACCCGATTTTCGGGTATCGAATTTTAGTTTCTTTTCTGCTTTGTCGTAATAAATAATAGTTTCTTCGCGCCCATCTTCTGATACTCCGACTTTCACTCCATATTGCTTTGCGCTATTTGAAGGTATGGTAACCTCAAGTTCCATTAATTCTTTACCAGGTTCCTGAAGCTTTACACTGCTACCCGAGACAACTTTAATAGTTGAAACCACCGATTCTTTCATGCGTAATCGTTCCAGCTCTTTTACCGGCCTCATCCTGAGCGTTCCGTCGCTTCCAACCCACAAGGTACGCGGAAGTCCGTAAGTGCCGGTCCAGCCACGATTATTGATTACCGAATCAGGGCGGTCATCAAATATCCAGCTCCACATGATTTGCCTCCCTTTTCCGTCGACCATCGCTTCCGGAGCAAAATAGGCATTGTCTTTCCAGGTCATCCGGCCATGATTATCGGGATAGAAATGTTCATTTTTATAACTTCCCACATAGTATTGGCAACCCATGTTGTGACTGATAAATAGCAACAGGTGTTTTCCGCTAGGTTTTCCACCCTCCGCAGAAGAAGGCAAAGGGAGGAAACTGGGACACATATCATCCTCATTTTTATTGGTCCATTTGCGTTCTGACTTATAGAGTTCATGTTGATATTCCCAATGTTTCAAATCATCTGACGCGAACAGGTAGAGCCGGTCACCCTGGTAATTTAAGGAGTCTTCAGGAAGTGCTGGTTTGTCTGTATTTGCGGGCAACCCTGATCCTCTGGAGCCGTATTTCCGAAGTACGAGTAAATTTCCGGTGGCCATATAGTATTTGCCATCTTTCTTCCAGATATTTGAAGGGTCAGCTGAGCCAACATGGAAGAGTTTTCCTGAAGCATCCTTTAGATCAGTGATTCCCCATTCGGCCGACTTGATAACCGGATTGCTTGCTGATTTCTCCCAGTTATTAAAATCGGCATCTTTGCTTTTGGCCAGACCGATCCCTTTATCTCCCCATAACATCCAGTAGGAAAGGACCGCTGAACCGTCATCATCCACAAATGCACCACCGCTGAAACAACCATCATCTCCATTTCCGGGAACGATTGCATCGGGGTGATGGCGCCAGTTTAACAAGTCGGTACTTGAAACATGACCCCATGAGAAGCCGACACCTTCGCGGTTATAAAGGTACATGAGGTGATATCGTCCATTGGCAAAAAAGGCCCCGTTTGGATCTCCGGGTCTTCCGTTATCCTCAGGAAAAGCAAAGTGGTAGGCGGGCCTGTATGGATCGGCCATCAACCGCTCCCTAAATTCACGGGTTGCTTTGATAACCTCTTTTGGGATTGGCCGATTTTCCTTTACCAGCGAAGGTGTTGGTTTATCCTGGGATATAGCTGAAAAATGGAGTAACAAAATTGCGAATAGAAGAAGGATATTTTTTTTCATTATGACCAATTTTATCGTGTTAATTGATAATCTCCAATTAAAAGGGCTGGCGAAAGATTTAATCTTAATGTCAGTTTACGTATCATTTCGACAGTCAGCTTCCGCCTTCGGTTTAGGATCTCTGAAACCCGGCTTTTCCCACCTATTTCATTGATTAAATCAATTTGTTTTAAGTGCATTTCCTCCATTCTTATCTTTATTGCTTCAATGGGATCAGGGGCTTCAATTGGGTAATATTTTTTTTCATATTCATTAATTAATAAGCCTAAAATATCGGCTTCATCACTTTCCTGGGTTCCAATTTTTGCATCAAATAAGATATCGAGTCGTCTCAAGGTTTCTTGATAATCTGATTTTGATTTTATCGGTTTTATAGTCATCGTAAAAAAATTAAATCGTGTTTGCATCAATTCTGTCATATTCTGAATGAGTTCCAATAAACCGGATAAAAATCCATTGCTTTTCATAATTGAATCTGGCAACCAATCTATAGGAATTACCTTTAATATTAAAAACAATCCTCCCATCCCTCAGAATACTTGCACTTGCATAAGTCAACTTAACCTCATTTGGAGTTTTCCAATCTGAGTTCATAACTGTATCGTACCAGGTTTTCAAATATTGCTCTGAGTCAGGATGGATTTCCCAATATTCCCGGAGAGTACCTTTTGAAAATATTCGCTCCATATTTAGTATAATTCAACACAAAGATATAAAACAATTCGCATATTGGGAACTTTGTATTGCTCAGCATTTTTTTCAAAATTTCTTAGTTTCTGAAAATAGTCCATGAATTTCTATTTTATTTGCTGGGTCTCCTCAAGTTTAGCGGAAGAAGTGCAGGAAAAGGCTGATGTGGCTCGGCCTGATACCAGTAGGCTACCGAAGCAATATCGTCATCAAGCTGCCGGTATCTACCTTTATTGTTCCATCCTAAGGCCTGGATAGTCACTTTTAAATCCTGATCAAAGCAGATTGGATCGGGGAGATGCCACCGATAGAGACTCCATAAATTGGGTAATTCACCTTCGGTTGTTGTCGGCAATGTGGTTCCCGAGTAGGCAGTTGTGTATGATTGTTCAAATCCATAGCTGCCAAGGAAGTAGTCTTCGGTTCCAGTTCCGCAAATTGTTGGAAATTTGGTGTCTCCATCCATAAAGAATTTAACTTCACCTTCGCCAAACCACCCCTTTGAGGTCATCTGTGTCCAGGCAAGGAATGTTCCGACATACCGACCTTTCCCCTTTACGCCGTCGAGAATAACATAGGGATTCGTACCACCTGTTCTTGCGCGGCGCCACTGGGCGTGAAAATATCCGGTATTCCGGTCAACCTCTTTTAATGCGTAGGTGATCTGAAAGGCGAGTAGCTCCAGATCTTTATCCGATTCATTGGTAAATGTAACTTTCGCATGTTTGCGGAACGGCATTGGCCAGTAACAGTTTAAGGCATTTGCCGGATTTACGACCACAACCTGTGAATTTACCCGGGCAAACTTCTCGTGTCCAACAGCAAAGAAATCGGGTGCCGGAACTTCAACAGAAGGGGTCGTTTCGTCATCCCAGTAAAACCGAAGTACATTGGCGCGGCTTAACCCTTCAACCATCCAGATATGCTGAATAGTTCCCGGTCCGTCAACATCCATAAGGGTGACTGTCTGACCTGCATTGACCCGCAGGAATGGTTTAACTTTCCATCCCTGACCCAAACTGTCGGCTGCACGACCTGAGGCGACAGGTTTGAGTTCTGTGGGATCAGGAATCGCCATTCCCCCTTTCCCTTTTTCACCCGTCATATTCTCGGCTGAAATAGATCGGGTTCTGGTATCATCCAGAATAGCCAAGCCTGCCAACCCTGTTTGAGGAGGCTGATGATTTGTGCTACACCCGGCGAGGATTAAACAAAATAAAACAGATGCAAAACAGGATAGATTGGATAATTTAAATTTAGTAATTTTCATAAGGTTAATTTTAATGATTACAAATAAGGCAAAAGAAAAAAAATATTGCCACCAAAACACCATCCCGCACTTGCGGGACTAAAAAGGGACCAAATTTTATTTTAATCTCTTTTGGTGTCCGCCAGCTGGCCAATAGTGTTTTGGTCCGTTAGCCAACGGATGGTGGCATTTTTTATTATAAACTGAAACAACATATATGTAATACTGTAAATTACCACTGCATTGCCGGAAATAATCTCCAGGCTTTGATAGTTTCAACTTTAACAGGTGCATCGTCGGCAAAAACCTGAACGCCAATCGCATCCTTCAGACTTGGGTAGATTACCTGGGTAATGCATTGACGGCCATTTGCAAAAACTTCGAGCATCGACTTGTCGAGAAAAATGCGAAGGTGAACTTTTTCACCCTGTTTTAAGGCGAATGGGGCATCCTCAGTTAAGATTACCGGATTGTGTTTTGGATCCGGTGATGCAAAGGCCATTGCAAATTCTTCGTAAACAGGTCTGTTGATTCCCGATTTTTGCATGTCAATCTGTAGGATATTTCTGGTCAGGTCTATTATAATGGGGGTTTGTTCCGATTCATCCTTAGAGGTGAACACTTTTAATCCAAATCGTTTTGCATTTCCCGGATCGATTAGAATATCCATTTCAAGCATATTTCCGGATACCTTATTTAGCGTAACCGACTGACCCCCATTAACCGTAAATGGTTTTTCTTCCATCGCATTATATCGAAGGCAATCAATTTCTTTTGGAGGTTCAATGATCAGTGAGAGTTTGTCTTCGGAAAGGGTCAATACTCTTGGCATTGACATCGTTCCACTCGAAACGCCTGACTTGCGGTCAAGCACCCATGCCCACATGATCCGTCGACCCTTGTCGTCAAGCAATGTTTCGGGGGCGAATATCGTTCCGCCCGGCCAGTTCATCCGGTGATGCGACTCAGGATTAAACTGCTTCCCGTCCCACGTGCCAATGTAATACCTGGCTCCCCTTGAATGACTGATACAAAGGAGAACCCATTTATCGCCAAGTTTAAAGAAATCGGGACAGGAAATATCTTCAAAGTCATTTACATCGGGCATATTATGGGTCATGAATTCACCAACTTTCTTCATGGGTTTATCGTACGAATCACCGACATAGAGAACCGGAGGATTGGGGTGTTTGGCCCCGGGTGTCCCTCCGGAGATCTGATAGTAGGTATCTCCCTCGACCCACATATGGGGATCCCAACCCGGTTTTGCAATCGGATTTGATTTCGGTTTAGTCCATTCGTTCAGATTTGGATCGTTACTGTAGGCGACACAATTTCCGTCTGTCCCAAGTCCATGATAGGCTAAAACCACGTTTCCATCTTTGGCTATGAATGCATTTCCGCTGAAAATATCATGCTCAGGATCACCCACATTGGGCTTCAGGTCATTGGCATACCAGCGCCAGTGAAACAGATCAATCGTAGAAAGGTGTTGCCAGTTGCATTTTCCTTCATCCTGATAGATATACCAGAGGTGATAGACCCCATCTTTAAATATTGCGCCATTTGGATCGAAGGGCATAGCCTTTCCCTCCGCAATGGTCAGGTGCCATTCGGGTCTCACTGGATCGTTGAGTTCTGCGCGACGGATTTTTCGGGCGGCAGCAATATCATCGGGTTTGATCTCCTGGGAATTTACGTTTAACGAAGTCCCCAGAAAGAAGAGTAGAAAAATTGTGATTAATAGTTTCATTTAATTGTAGTTAGAAGTTCGAATTATCTCTATTCCCTCACTCAAAGTCGCAAAGTTTTATTTCTTTGCGACTTTGAGTGATTTTTAATGTTGTCTGTTATAAGGTTTGAGTTCAATAACCTAAGAATGCTACCCACCTTTTTGCCGTTAAATTTATAGATCATTTTAAATTTAGTTAATCCGTTTTATCAAATCTGCCAGAGGAACTGCAATTATCCTTCCAATTGGTTTTCCATCCCGGTAGGTAATCACCCTGAACGTATCGGCATCTTTTGGTATTGATAGCTTTTCCCCCTTTATATAGATTGGGCTATGATGATCGGGATAGGTATTGTCAAAAGAATAATAAACCGTTAAACCGTCGATTTCGGTATCAACCTTGATCTGCAGATTACCCTTTTGATCCTTTAACGGAGTGATTACTGCATCATAAAAACTTTTGGCATAAGTGATATCAGCATGTTCGAGCCGATCAAAATGAACCTCCGTCCGACGGATAAAGTCGTTCCAGTTTTTCCCTTTTCGGGGAGTCCAAAGAACTTCAGCTAAAGCGAACGAGCGAGGCCAGAACATATACTCGGCATGACGGAATGTTGGCACACTTTCCGCCCAGAGGTTTCCCTGTCCTCCAAGGATGAATGTGGAATCTACCCCTTCAGGTACCGGTTCAAAAGCATAAACTGTATTCAAACGTAACAAACTATAGGTGGGTGGCTCAATTGCCGGATCACCCTGGTAAAGATCGAGATAGGCGTAGTTATTTGGGCTCATTACCACATGATGGTTGGCTTTGGCAGCTGTGATGCCACCCTCCATTCCGCGCCAGCTCATTACCGAAGCGTTAGGTGCCAGCCCCCCTTCGAGGATTTCGTCCCAACCCATGAGTTTTTTCCCTTTAGCCTGAAGCATTTTCTCAAGCCGTTTAATGAAGTAACTCTGCAGTTCATTTTCATCTTTTAACCCATTATCTTTAATCCGTTTCTGGCAATCGTCACATTTTTTCCAGAATCCTTTATAACACTCATCGCCACCGATATGGATGTACTCGAATGGGAATAATTCAGCAATTTCGCTGAGTACGATATCCAAAAACTCAAATGTAGATTCCTTGCCCGCACAAAGGGAGTTATCGTCGATCGTATAAAATTTCGATCCCGGATTTACTTTGTATTTATCTTTTGATGAGGATAGATAGGGGTAAGAGGCAATTGCTGCGATGCTATGACCCGGAACATCGATTTCAGGTAAAATATCGACATGTCGTTTGGAGGCATAAGCGACAAGGTCCCTGATCTGATCCCGGGTATAAAATCCTCCGTAAGTCGCTTCTTCTCCTTCCTGAGGTGGTTCGCGATCCCACCATAATCCGGTGCGGGGAACTCTCCAGGCACCTATTTTGGTGAGTTCCGGCAGTTTTTTAATCTCAACGCGCCACCCCTGATCGTCTGATAGATGGAGGTGAAGCAGGTTGAATTTATAGGTGACCATTTGATCAATAAGCTGTTTAACTTCATCAATAGTAAAGAAATGGCGGCTCACATCGAGCAGCAATCCCCTCCATGCAAAACGGGGTTCATCCTGAATTTCAAGAGCCTGAATCTTAGAATCTCCCTTGATAGGAATAAGCTGTAGCAGACTTTGTACGCCGTAAAAAATCCCCTGCGAGGTGGCTCCTTTTACAGTAATTGTTGAAGTAGTTACACTTAACAGATATCCTTCCTTTGCGGTATTTGCTTTTCCATCAAGTATTAAACTGATTGACTGGATATTCGATTGCGTTCCATTTCGGTTTTTAACTGTCAGTTTTAGTTTATTCAGCGACTGGATGGTTGTTGAAGTATAATCCGCAAGAAATTTAAGCTGCGGATCGTTGTACGAAATGATTGTTTTGCCATCAAGGGCAAAACTTCCTTTTTTTAGGTTGACTTGCTTCGGCTGTGGAATAATATTGATGTTTTGGGCATTCACCAGAAATGTAAGGGTCATCACAAACAAGACCGCTGATAATTTTTTTAAGTTCATATTTAAAGGTTTAAATAAACAAATGCCACCAAAACACCAACTCACCAAAAAGGCACCAAAGTATTCTTTCGAACTTTTTTGGGTGGCCTTAGGAAGGCGGTTTAGAGCTTTGGTGGCATTAAGAATTTTTACTGAATTAAGAATAGAAAAACACATCTTTTTACTCTTATATTGGTTATAAAAATAGCAAATAAAATTTGCTGTTTAATGACCTATTTTTTTACATAATCTATAGGTAATTTTTTAAAAGCCCGGGCAAGTACGGCGATATTCCGTTCATCGCCTTTGAGGCTGTCTACAGGTTTCGAAAGATAGTAATCAACCGGTGGCATTATGGAGCCTGAAACTGGTTTTGTAAAACCATACAATCCGACTTTTTCATTAATTGCTGCAGGGATTACTTTTGCCGGATCCTGTCCGTTCCAGTTTGCAAGGCAGGTTACAAGCCGGGTTTGCGGTCCCAGCAGATTACGAACAGATGAAGTAGTTGCGATATCACCGGCTTCATTCAATAACCAGTCGACCTCTTTGAGCATATCAGATCCTGCAATATCTTTGCTTGTAAGCTGGCAGGATGTTACCCAGATGATGCAGTTCGGATTTGTATTTTTGACGGTAGACCTTATCCTTTTCCAGCATCTGTCAATCGCTTTGCGCCTGAACCGGAGCTCAATTTCTGCGGTGATTTTATCCTTTCCGGGAAAGGGTTGGTTCATAAGCTCACCATACATTTGTTGTTCACAAGCGAGCCATTTCAGAGGAGGGTAAGGTTCCATGGTTGCCCCGGGATTCCAAAGCCAGTCGATAAATACCCCATCTATCCCACTCTTTTTTATTGCATCTTCAATCGAGGCACAGAGAAAATCGAGATAAGTTGTTGTGTATGGGATATGCGGATTAGACGGAATTCCATAACTTAATTCGGGATGTTCCTGCCCCCATCGGGTATTGGAACCTGCACAGAAATAACCGAACACTTTGATGTTTTTCTCATGAGCAAGTTTTACCTGATCGGTTAGAAAATCATACTTTAATCCGGGTTGTTCGGGAACGATGCCGTTTTTGTACCAGGCATATCCGTTGCACGATACGGCAAAAGACTGAATCACATTGCATCCCAGATCGGCATACCAGTTTACATGATCTGCCGGACTGGCATCAGCCCAAAGACCGGGTTTAGCAAAATCGTTAAGACCCCCGGGTCCCCAGTTAAAATCGATATTATAGGCTTTTATCGGTTGCTCCGGGTTTTTGGAGAGGTCAGAACAGCTGTAAATCAGGACGAAAAATAGGAGTATCTGCAAAAATCTAGTTTTTTTCATTCCAGGGGATTTTAAGGTCAGTTAAATTTGGGTGGTAATGAAAGTCTTCAATGTTTCAGTTATATTATTCTGTTTTTAAGGATTAAATGGGATCATCCTGTAAATTACGGATGATCCCAACATGGCTATTGGTACAAAAAAGGTATTGCAAAAAAGACTATTTCAAGATCACCTCAAGCACCACTATTTCAACGGGTGGTTTTATCACCGGCAGCTCAATATTCAGGTTGTTCTTTTCATCACCACCGGCAGATTGGAATTTAATCTCTGACGCATCGTGCAGAAACTGAATATATTTCACCTTATCTGCCATATTTTTAAGAACTAACCTACCCATTGGATAACTCAATAAATGGACATACAATCTTTTTGTCTTTGGATTATAAGTGAGTAAGGTATTGGCTGGTGCCGCAAATTCGGCCGGTGCTTCAGTACAATTGTAAATAGAACGGTTGTTAAATTTCATCCATTCACCCATAGACTTCAAACGCTCCTGTGCTCTGAAGTCAAATACTCCCCGGCCGGTTGGTCCGACATTAAGCAGTAAGTTTCCCCCTTTGCTTACCGACTCGATCAGCAACTCCAGTAACTGAGGTGTACTTTTCCAGGTATTCTCGTCACGGTAGTATCCCCACGATCCGGAGAAAGTCTGACAGGTTTCCCAGGCCACTTTCTTTCCATTACGCGTTGGCCATTTCTCTACCTTGTATTGTTCAGGCGATTCAAAGTCCCATCCGCCATCCTGATCCTTAAGGTCAAGACGGTCGTCAATAATTATTCCGGGCTGAAGCGTACGGACCATTTTCAGAAGATCCTCAGAGCCCCAGTCGTTATGGTCTTTCCCATTTTTCCCCGGGAACGAGAAGTCGAACCAGATAACGCTGATTTCTCCATAATTGGTTAATAATTCGCGCACCTGATTTTTTAGATACTCACGGTATTTTGACATATCGCGACCTTTATTCAGGCGGGTATAGGCGGAATCTGATTCCTGACGCTGTGGATGGCAGCTGTCAATCGTGTAATCGGGGTGATGCCAGTCTATAAGTGAATAGTAGAATCCAACTTTTAGCCCTTCTGCCCTTAATGCTTCGACATATTCCTTGATAACATCCCTACCAAAGGGGGTATTCGTGGATTTGTAATCGGTAAACTTTGAATCAAACTGACAGAACCCTTCGTGGTGTTTGGCCGTCAACACCACATACTTCATCCCTGCCTCCTTAGCCATTCTGGCCCATTCTTTTGGATTGTAAAGATCCGGATTGAACTCTTCGAAATACTTTTGATACTGCTCATTGGTCATTCTTTCCGCGTTCTTTACCCACTCGTGACGAGCAGGGAGGGCGTATAAACCCCAATGGATAAACATCCCGAAACGGGCATCGGTCCACCATTCCATGCGCTTGGCTTTTTGCTCTGCAGTTTCAGCTTTTAACTGTGCTGTTGCAGTATTCTGCATTGCCAGTGTGGCCATTAGCAGAACTAAAATGATTCCAATCTTAAATTTGATGTTCATTAGCTTGATTTTATTGATGTTAGTAAAAAATAATATATATGTTAGTTAACAAGATATACAAGGGTTCCCGAAAGTTCCAACTTTTATTTTCTGCAAATGAAAGTTAAGACTAAAGTATCGATCCCTCATTTTAAAGCAAGGTACTCATGGGCTGGGATAAGTTTCACAATTAAGCCGTCCTTTTCAAATAAATCTTTTTGGTTTAATGTCACAATAGCTCCTGCTTGCTTTTGAAAAAATTTCATAGCTTCAATCAACCCTGCATACTCTCTTTGAAAATTCATATCGTCTATTTTATAGCACACCTGTATCAATTCATCTGCTTTGCCGTTCACGATAGCTACAAAATCACATTCTCCTTTCTCCTTAAAATAATACAAATCTCTGAATTTTCTTCTTAAATGCAAGTAAATCAGGTTTTCAAACCGTTGACCAAAGTTATCAGTAAAATGAGTAGCTACTTCTGATACAAATCCCAAATCAAGAGCATAAACTTTTTTAGGATTGCGTGCCTGTGATTTCAGCGAATAACTAAACTGAGGAACAAATTCAACCAAATAGGCATCACGTAGATAGGAGAAATACTCTAAAAAAGTTGTTGTTGATTTGATCCCATACATGCCCGAAAGCTTTGTGGCTGAAATTAAATTACCAACGTTTGACAGCAAATAAACAGTAAGCTGGCGCAGTACTCCAATATCCCGGACTGCTTGTCGCACTGAAATATCGCGAATAAGGATATCGTCTATTAGTCTGTTTAAAACCATCCCTTCTCCACTTTTAACAAATTCAGGCATTCCGCCGCTTTGCATATAGGCATTTACGGAATTTGAATTTATCTCTATTCCCTTAAATTTTACAAATTCTGAATAAGAAAATGGGAAAAGCTCCATTGATAAATATCTCCCGGTTAAGTGAGTCCCTGGTTCCCTGCTAAGTAATGAGGCATTTGAGCCGGTAATAAACACCTGATAACCTTCGCCTAATAATTGGTGCACAAACATTTCCCAGTTTCTTACTAATTGTAATTCATCAAAACAAATAATCCGGATACCTCGGTGAATAATTTCTTCGTGAAATCGGGAAAAATCATCATCGACAAAACCGGCAAGACGGATATCTTCAAAATTTATGAATAATGCTTCAGGATACCTTTGTTTTATTAGTTGATGCAGCAGTGTACTTTTCCCACAACGTCGGACTCCCATTATAATTGTAGCAAAGGAATCCAAAACCGGAATTAGTCCTAGCATTTCACGCTCGACAGTTGGCTCTTTTGTAAACAATAATTCTCTTTGACTATCCAAGACAAATGCAATTTGATCTTGTCTAAACATTTCAAATTCAATTAATTTCCTACAAATATACTAATCATCCAAAAATAATGGATGATTTTATCCAAAATATATGGAAGAAATTATAACTTAACTTGTCATTCTAATTAAAACTTATTTACTGATTTAAAAACAGTATAAGGAGAGGTAACCGTAGTCATGTAAATTGAATTTTGCGGTGCCTCTAAATTATAACATTCCCAGGGTTCACCAAAATCACCACCTTTGCGAAAATCTCCTGCTCGCAAATTATCAATGTACTCTTTCGCCAGCTGTTTAGCTGCATCAAGATCTGTTTTTGCCATAGTGTAGCAAACCCATCCTGTTGGGGTTCCCCAATAGCCGCCGTTTTGATAATCCCCTTTTCGTACAAGACTTTTCTCCCATGCCGATTTTTCACTAAAATCTTCGCCTATAAAGATGTGTCTGATATTTCCCGCCTTGGCCAATAGTCCTTTTTTATACCCTTCAGTGATCGTGCGGGATGCATTTAGTACCTGCTCTCCTTCTATAATTCCATAGTAAATAGCCATAACGGTGCTCCAGATATCTGCCTGCTTGCTTTTTCCCGTTGAGGCAAGGAGCATTCCCCGGGAATCAGAAAAACGTTGGGGGATCTCCTCTTTAAGTCGCCGGGCATTATTCCTATAAACCTCCGCTTTATCTCTCTTTTTCAGTAATTCAAAAAGCTCCGCAAGCTCAAGTGAAGCCTTATACTTGAGCAACGATGGCATACAAAGCTCTCCGGTGATCGTGATGACATCCCGAAATCCAAAGTCAACACCTCTGAAATCCTCAGTCGCATAAACCATTACGCCATCCTGTTTGGTTGGAGAGGTTTTATACGATAACTCAAGCCGGTCAATTAGAGTAATTCCATTTATTTTTTCTTTTAAAATCCGGGTTGATGCGCTGTTTTTGGTGTAAAAATAGGCCATGTCGATAAAGAAAAATTGATCACAATAGGGAGGCATCATACCCCATTTTTTGTTTCCTTGTCCTTTATAGTCATAGGTGCCGGGAAAATAGATTGGCTTACTGTCGTCAATTCGCATATGATCGGGTATTGCACCCATCGGAATCATACAGCCACCGTCCGATATCCAGGGCTGATCGCACTGACCTGAGGCAGTCATCCGTAGCATGTGTTTTTGTTCCTCAAGGGTGATAAATCCACTCTCAATCGACATGGCATAATCGCGTATCCAAAAGGCAGGATAAGCATCGCTTCCTCCGGGCTTAATTAAAGTTCCACCGCTATTGTTGCCGCCAAATTCTTTGGATATCACTTGTTTGGGTTGGATACGCGAACGTTCGACAACATCTTTGGTAAGTCCTTCGAGGAATTTGAAGTCGCTGTCCGACAGTAAATTATGAGTTTTGTTTTGTCCATTCAGGTTAAATACAATAAACAGACATAGGAGTTGTAAAGTGGCAAAAGTTTTCATTTTCTATTTTAGGAATTATTAATTAGTTATGTATCCAGGCTTTGATATGATTCAGGTTTTTGACCTTTTCAACCACTCCGGGTTTACCGGTCCAGTTCATTCGTTTAAGCATCACAAGATAGTCATTCAGATAAGCTTCCATCATATCCCGCTTAAAAACTATTCTCACACTGCATTTATCCGCGAAAACGATATCCCGGTTAATTCTCACTGTGATTTTTAAATTCGTCCCATTGCTGTTCATGGTTCCAAAAACGGTCTCTTTTTTATTGAAAAGGAGGACATATCCCGAATCGCTGTTTGCTTCAAAGTAAAAGCCGGCGGGTGATTTTTCATGATCATCGTTAACCAGACTGATTTCCGATTCAATAACGCCCACTTTATCGGTATTAAACCGTTGTTTGAAGAATTTCAGTGGTCCTGCATCAGCTGCTTTAAGATCTGACGAAAGATAAAATTTATGCTCCTTAAGCAGGTCATTTTGCTGCCACCATTTTAACCTTAGAATACCCTCCTGGTCAATTTCGACCGCTTTTAGCGGCGATGAAAAGATGGTCTCGGACCCGGTATAGAAATGGTTTACAAGCACCCCATTGCCATTTAACGTTTTATCGGCAGGGGGATTGTGAAAAAACCGCGGGAAGTAAATATCACACCCTTTTCCAAACATATTCGGGTTCTTCTTTTGGGCCAGAAAAGGACCTTCGGGTTTGTCTGAAACAGCAACTCTCCCTTCACTTACGGTAATAAAGTATTTATCTCCTATTTTCTGAATGCCACCCAGTTCGCCGGTAATGTTACCCTCCACTGGTGGGAGAGCTTTCCATCGGATCCCGTCGACACTTTCGGCAAATCCGAAACCACAAACCTCCCGGGTGAATTTTTCCAAAACCGGATCTGCCGTAAAATAGCCATAATACGAACCATCCTCACGTTTGACGCAATCGATACAATCCCATCTCCCTTTGGGAAGATACCACTTTGGATCCTGAACGAAACGGAGTGAGTCGCTCACCTTATTCCAGTGGATCAGATCATCCGAAGTTGCAAACATGATATCCTGTTTGTCCCCAAACCACTCCGAATAGTTCATAATCCATTTCGGATGGTTTTTAAAATCAGGGGCTTCAATAATATGCCCGGTTCCCATCCAGGTTGTCCCTTCGCGTGGCTCCAGCATTTTGCCAATCTGCTGCCAGTTAACTCCGTCTTTCGATCTCATCAGTTCGAAACTATCCCATTTGCCCCCTTTCCCGGCGAGATAATACTGATAATATTGCCCTTTATAATAATAGAGCCAGGTATCCCAAAGCTGTCCGACCCGCTGTGGTGTATAAAATCCTGCCTGCACTTTTTCAGGTTTCCAATTATCCTGTGCATGAACCTTCAATGAAATCGAAATAATTGAAAAGACAATAATTACCACGGTATTTTTCATGCTTAATTGACTTTGTTTAAGGTGGTTTAATGGTTTATTTTGACTGTAAAAGAGTAATTCCCCGAACCGATTCCAATCACTGTTTTCCCGTTTTCAGTATTTAGGGAATTAAAATCGTTGTTGTTAATTATTGTTTTCCCGTTTTCTAAAATATCTGTTCTTTTTTCGGTTGGCAAGAATATTCTTGCAGCTGTATTAGCCGGGATACTGATATTCACAACAACCTTCCCTTCTTCACGTATCCATTCAGATTTTATCGTTCCATAGCGTGATTGATATTCCCCTTTTGCCCAGGTCAAATCGGTTACAAAATCGGGATGGATCATGATCTGTTTAAATCCGGGTACTGAAGGATCCGGTTGAATTCCTGCCAGGGAGTAATAAAACCAGTAGCCAAGACTACCTCCCAATGGTGGCATTTGAACAAGTCCCCCTTTCCAGTCTTCTTTGAATATTTTGGAGCCATGATTAAAAACCATATCATACCAACTGGGATAGGTTCTTTGATTTGCCATCTTATAGGCGACTTCACCTTTCCCAAGATCCGACAGACCCGTAAGAATAAGTGGAGTTCCTACGAAGCCGGTCCCTATGTGATTCGAATCAGCTTCAATTTTCTGAACCAGATTATCGAGCACTAACTGCCGTTTATTATCGGGAACAAGATTAAAGTAAAGTGGCATCAATTGGGAGGCCTGACTGTATTTTGCATATTTGCCAGTGAGGGGATTGAAAAAATGGTTATTGAAAGAGTCTTTGATTTTTTCAGCCAGATCTGAATAATGATCAGCATCCTCCTTAAATCCGAGGATTGCGGCAGTTTTCGAAGTGATGAGAGCCGTATTGTAAAATCCTATTGTAGAGGTGAACGGAACCGGCGTCATCACAGGCCTTACGCTTCCAGGCTCAAGCCAGTCGCCAAGTCCCCATTTCACGACATAACTGCTGTCTATCGAGTTTAGATAGCCCGTATATTTTTTCATTGCCTCAAAACTCTCTTCCAGTATTTTTTTGTCCCCGAAATGGGTATAAATTTTCCAGGGGAGATAAACGATCATTCCACCCCACCACGGGCCGTTGATTGTTGGACCGTCAAACCTACCGGGAACTACCGGAGGAACGTAACCATTCTCATGAATGATATCGAGAAAGTCCCGCTGCCATTTGATGTACATTTCGGAACAGTCGAAGGCATAGGCATAGGCATCAAAGGCCGTTTCCACATCCTGGGTCCATCCCGCCTTTTCACGAACCGGATCATTGGGAATGTGGACGACGTAATTTTTCATGGTATGGACCAGGATTTTGTTCAGCTCGTTAAACGCATCATTAGAACAGGAAAATTTTCCGGTCTCGGGGAATTTGGTATTTACAGATATTCCGGCAATGTCACCTAATTTTGGTTTGTATTTTAAGCCATAGATTTCTACGGTTTTAATTCCGTTATAACTGAATTTAGCCTCAAAAGTTTCAATCTTACCACCCTTGAGAATGTATTCATAGGTTTGGTACCTTCCCAGTGTATGAGAACCGGCGCCCGGGAGTTTTACCGTTATTCTGGATCCTTTCTCTCCTTTTACTCTGATGCGGCACCAACCGGTAATCTCCTTCTCAAGGTCGAAGGAATAGCCGTTTTTTATGGATCGAATAGTTACAGACTTTACACTGTCGGTGATTGTGACAGGCTTGAGATACTGCGACTCGAGTTTGCCGGTTGGAGCTTCTGCACTCAAAGCCTGTTTCCAATTGGTCCCGGGATATCCATTCTTATTCCAGCCATCGATCTCTTTGTTCGCATCCCAGGTTTCGCCGCTTAGGATGTTGTTAAAGCGAATTGGCCCTTCAGTGGTAAAATTCCAGCTGTTATCTGAAACGACCGTTTTTTGAGTGCCATCCGAATAAAAGATATCGAGTTGAAACAGTAGTCGGGGAGTGTCAATATAGTCGGCGGCATAATACCTTAGTAAATGCGGAATTACAAGGTTAAACCAACCGTTTCCGAGGATTACCCCAATCGTATTATCCCCGTTATGGATTAAAGAGGTGACATCATAGGATTGATAAAAAACTCTTTTCTGATAATCGGTATAGGCTGGATTTAAGAGTTCATTGCTTACTTTATTCCCGTTGAGGTATAATTCGTTAAGACCTAAGCCACATATATTTGCTGTGGCATAGCTGACCAATTGTTTTGATGCAAATTCTTTTCGAAGGTAAACAGCAGGAGCGTAAGTTATTGTGTCAGTTTTTTTGCGTATCACTTCGCCTAGGGCCCACATTTCAGATTCGGGTTCCATTCCAAAATCGGGCAAGGCCTTTAGCTCTTTCTGAAGCGGTGAAAGTTGCAGGTCAGAGGTGATCCATTTTCCTTTCCAGTCGGATGAGTGGAGCATTGCCATTGTCCAGTAAGCAGTTTGGCTCCAATCAGATTCAATTCCATTTTGATCCCAAACTTTTACCTTCCAGAAGTATTTCTGAAGAGCAGTCAGGGGTTTTCCTCCGAATTGAATATATAGGCATTCGGAAGAGGTGATTTTTCCGCTGTCCCAAACGTCATCGCTGTGAAGATTTAGTTTTGAACTATCTGAAGCAATCAGGATCTGATATGCAGACTGGTTCCAGTTTCTCTGTCCGGATTCGATGTTCCAGCTTAAACGGGGATTGGGAATGTCTATTCCGGTGGGATTTGCTGAATGTTCACATTTTAGGTTTACAACTTTGAATGTTGCCCCATTTGCAAATTGGACAGATGAGAATATGATCAGGAACAAGGAGGAAAACATTATCTTTTTCATGCTAAGTTGCTAATAATGATTAAATTTCATAGTCAAGTGCAATCTGAAAAACTCAAAAAAATTTCGCCACCAAAACACTAAGGCACCAAAAGATCAACAGGCTACTGAGTCAAGTTCCTTAAATGCGTTACCGATTCCTCGAGGGCTTGCAGGGATGTATATCGTGGGTTATAATTTATGAGGCGTCTGGCTTTTTCAATGGAGCAGTTTGGGCTGTGGGCGATATGGTCCCAGGTTTGTTCTGCCTCTGATTCACTAACGGTAAGTTTCCAATCTTCCCAGGGCAAGAAACTTAACCGGGCTTCCTTGCCAGACCATTTTGCAACCGCATTGGCATAACCTCTGAGGGTAAGTGCCTGCGATGAAACGATATGAAAACTTTCACCTACGGCATTATTCCAGTTATTCAGGGCATTGCAAAAGGCAGCGGCAACATCATCGGCATGCACGTGGTGAAGTGTTTCCATCCCGAGATTAGGTAAAACGACCTCTTCCCCTTGTGCTAATCGTTTAAAAGTTGCTGAAGAAACCGATCCGATGGGATTTACAGGAACCCAGCCAGGACCTACGATATGCCCTGGGTGCAGAATGGTTACCGGAAATCCGGTTTTACGTGCAAGGGTGAGCAGATACGATTCAATCGCCGCCTTCTTTGTTCCGTAATCGCAAATAGGCTTGCGGAATTGCGTCTCATCGGTTGGGACCACTTCGCTGTGGCCATGGACCCAGATGGTTCCGCAATGAAGAAAATGTTGAATATGTCCGTGAAGCGCTTCGACTAAATTTTTAGCGCTTTCAGGTGTAAAGCAGATCAGATCGATAACTGCATCTGGCAGGAGGTCGCAGATCTGAGATCCAAAGGTGCCTTTAAGCTCTGCTTCGTCGCGGTCAATTGCGACCATCTCCACCGAATCCCAGGCGGGATGAGCCAGGTACGGCTTACGCTCCTGACGGCTTACGCTAATTACTTCATGTCCGGCTAATACCAGGCGGGGAATTAAAAAAGTTCCGATGTGGCCTGTGCCACCGATAACGACGATTTTCATACTATTTGAATTTTAAATTTTAGGTTTTTCGCTGATCTGACCCTCTGAACCAATATTTATCTCTTTTGTTTCCCCCGATTTCACCTCCATCTTTGGCCATTTCATAAAAGCGTACCTGTCCATGACAACTCCGGCCATTCTGCTATCCTCCGAAAATAAGCTGATTTTCGCATCATAAGGAGTGGGATTCGTAATCCGAAGGGTAATATTTTTCGTGTCACGTTTTGTGATTTTGGCTTCAATATTATCAAGTACAAAGAGATCTCCGGTATCAAATCGCAAATAGATCCCCGGATTTTGAGTGATGGTAAGCGAAGTTACAATTCCCCAGGCCATATTGGAATCTCCATCTGGTATGCTCCCACCAATATTTTCGGCACCTTCCCAATCGCTTAAGTTGACACGTTCAGATACCGATCCCGGTACGGCTTTAGGGACAACCGGATTTTTTTCTGTGGTAGTGTATTGTACCACATTGTGAGCGATGTCTTTCAATAGCTCCATATATCTTTTGTCACTCGTGGCACGGTAAAGTCTGAGCAGAAAGTTTCCCGACAGGATGTACATCCCCGGAGCCCCATGTGCATTCTGGATACTTGCCCAAACTGCCCCGGTAGACCTTGCATCAATGCGGTGCATAACACTTCCTTCGGGGAATTTATAATCATAAGAGACTGTCCAGGTCGAAAACAGGGCTGCGGCATCGCGGGCGTATTTCAACCATTCCGGATTACCTGTTTTTTCGAACAGGGTCGTGTATGCCTCGGTAATATCATAAGCTGCTTCGCTGTCCTGACCTTGTAATATTTCTGCCGGTGCACCACCTGCATAACCTTTTACAAGATCTCTGTTGTAATAATATCTTCCCGCCTCTTCTGCAATCTTAAGGTATCCGGGATTATTGAAATATTCACAAGCCAGCAAAAGTCCTGTAATACAAACAGCTCCGGCGGTTGATCCGTTCACATCCATTTTCCCGGTTTCAACATCGATAAATTGTCCGAACTGTCCGTAATCCTTCCAGATTTGTACGATCCCATCAGCCTGTTTTCTGAACATCTCCTCCCATTCGGGTTTAATTGAGGATGCTTTCCCCTGCATTTTTAGTAATTCGAGCGATTGGATTCCAAAGAAGAGCATCTCGCCGTTGCGGCGTACCATTGCGATATGGCGGATTTGCTCCTTCTCATTGAAGTTGTCCCCAAAAAATTCCCCTTTCATAAATATGCCATGCGTCAGACCAGTCTTCCCCTGCATGAGCTTTAAAACATCAAAACTTTTGGTTATTCGGATTAATCGTTCCGGTGTCGACTGAATCACCTGAGGAAATGAAAACGCAGGCACGCCACCCCATCCTGCCTGGAGGTGCCAGTAAGGCTGATCTCCCTTTGGTTCTGAACAGATATAGGCGTATTTACTATCCTCGTAAAATTTGGTTTTATCGTGATGATCCAGGATGATCTCATTGATTGCACTAAAAGGGGCTACATTCCGGTAAACTGTAGGTCCTGACAGATCTTTGCGGATTGTAAAAACCTTGTCGTAGAATGCCTGTAAATCGTTGGCCGGGAAATTGTAAACCCTCATCTTTAATTCCACCTTATCGTTGGTTTTAAAGTCTGCAGGTTGATCGGTACTTTTTGTGAATCCGGTCATTACATACCGGTTCTCCCGTACCCCGGGGGCACTTAAAACAAAGGTTGCCCTTTTGCTCGAAAGATCTTCCTGTATAATCAACCCTGAGTTTCCAAAGGGATTGGTTTGTGAGGTTAGCATGATCCATCCTCGTTTAGCTTTTGGATTATAAAAACTCAATATTGGTGTTGAGCAGCTGCCGGTAAGCATCTCAATTTTGCCGGGACTTTTATCGCTATTCAGGTGCAAAACATTGGTTATTGTAATGGGCATATCCATCGGTTTGTCCTTCGTATCATAGATGTATGGGGGATATTGGACCGGAAGTATCCGGAAGCGATTACCATTATAAACCGAAGCCGGGGCAAGGATGTAATTGTTGGAACTCCAGTTTGTAAAGTCAAATGCCACTGCTATACCCGATGACGTTAAGTTCTCCTTTTTGAGTACGAAGGTAAATGCCAGATCCATAGCCTCTTTAGTGCCGCGAATAGAGGAAGCCCGAAGATCACAACTCCAGTTTGAATGGGAAATATTCATTTTCCCATTGTCGATTGGGGTTGCTTTTTTTAGTTCAGAGCCATCATATTTGCAATCCAGAACCCGGATTTTCCCATCCAGTCCGTTGAGGAATTGATCAACTGCGGTGGAAAAGGAGAACGAATGATTTTCAGATCCGGGTAGCCATTGTGAATTTATTGAATCACCGGGATTTGCAACCGAATTATTCGTTTGTGTTGTAACTGCTATTAATTCCGTTGGAAATAAACAGATCATTATTGCAAGCGTTGCAACTGTAACCACACTGTTAAAAGCCAGGTTTGTTGATCTTTTTGACATCTTAACTAAGAGATAAATGAGTTCTGTGTTAATATTTAGCCAAAGATTGCTTATAAATATGCAAATGAGTATTGGTGTTAATTGTTCAGCCTACTCCGGGGCTGATCTCTTTGCTTGTTCTATCACCCCCGGTGAAGCTTGCGTAACCGGGGGTGATTCATGTTGAACCACTTCGTGGTTTTCATGTTTGATTCAATTTAGGGGAATGGACTTATTTTTGAAAAACCGTTTTGATTTCCTCAATCGAAACTCCCAATATTTTCTTTGAGATCAGGGTCAGTTTTGCCTCTTCACCTACAAAATGGAAGATTCGCTGGGTATGGGTCAGGCTTTCGCCCGGAGCCAGGAACGCGGCAGGCGAGGAGCTTTCGATTTCGTAAAATGGTCCCATCTGACTGCCATTTGCCAATGGACCATCGTTATATGAATTAATCACATCTCCCTTGAAAGGTTCTTTCTGAATTTCCCAGAGTTGATTGATATATTCAGCACCTGCTGCAGGCTTGTTAAATTGCAGGATTGTTAGCATTTTATGACTGGCATCATAACTGCCAGCGAAGGTGGTTGCCCGTTTTTCCGAAAGGCCTAATTTACTTCTATGTTTGCCATCCACTTTAAAGTAGAGTGTGCCATTGTCGATTTTAATCCGGTCAGCAGGGATTTCGCCAAAATAGTTTGTTGTTGCTACTTTACCCAATTCCTTTTCGTCACCCTGCTGGTAGGGGATTGCCACCACACCTGTTTCAGATGGGGAAAGCATTGCCAGCATCCAGATGCTAACGGTCCCTTTTTCGTGGGTCCATTTTTCATTTCCTGCATTAGCCAAGCTGTTTCTCGTTTCAAAACCTACCCATTTAACCGATGGATCGGGAGAAATTCCCAGATTCTGACCGAGTTCACTCTCCGAAAGTAATTTGACCTGGCGGCTGAGGGCAACGTTAAACTTTGTACCTGAAAAGTTTTGAAGTTGCATCTCCTTTTTCATCGAAACGGTGACTGAATCATGCGATATCAGATCCCATGATTCAGTGTCAAGACCTGCCGGGGTTTGCCAGTTCTCAAAAACCATTTTGTCTCCAGGCTTAAAAAAGATTGAAAATTGTCCACCCTCGGGACCGAGCCACATCCGGTCCTCACCTCCGTAAGCATTGATATGACTGGCAATGGTATCCGAACTTAGTGCCTTATAGTTGATCCAGCCCGAACTGTTACCTGCCAATCCCATCGCAGTACTGGTAAAGACCTTTCCCTGGTATTTGGGAGAAATAATAACCTGAGCATCTCCGTTTTTAAGGACGATCACACTGTCTTTATTTTGCAGGAACTGAAGATCGTAACCGAATGATCCTTTTTCAAATTGGGGTGTTTTTTGTTCTTTTTTTGTATTTGGACTGCAGGAGATGAGTAGTCCAAGGATCGTGGCAGCCGAAAGGATTGAATTTAATTTCATATGTAAATAGTTGTATTTGGGTTTATTATCATTAAATATTTTCTGTGGTAAAGCAACTGAGTTTTCGGATAACAGGAACTCCTTCCGATTTTAGAATTGAAAGGCGGATTCCATCATAAATCCCGTTCACCCTTTCAATCCGTTTATGACCTATGCTGGTTCCTTTTGAAATCAAATTCCAAACTCCGTTCTGCCTCCCGTATAGCTCGTATTCCCTGATCCGTTCACCCTGGGCTATCTCTTCCATGATCACCACAGCGGATAAGGGTTGTGAAAATTTAAGTTTCAGTTCAAGAACATTTCCTTTTCCTGAGGTTGAGCCAACCGGATTGGCGAAATCCTTCGAAATGATCTTCCCAAACTCTGCGAGTCTTTTTACATCGTTGTCAGGGACCAGTCCACGTGTATCTACCACGAGTCCTAAAAGCATATTCGTATTTCGGCCAACACTCTTGCAGTATTTATCAGTCAATTCGGTAAGGGTGCGTAACTGATCGTCCTGATCCTTATGCCAGAACCAGCCGCCTTGAAACGAAGAATTCAAGCGCAATGGAAAATCAGATTCTCCGGGGCACCAGAACATTCCCTCCGGATTGCCATTAAGCCCCTTTATTTCGATAACTCCCGAAGCTGAAGTGGTAGAATCGGCCCTTGCCCAGCAAGGATAAGGAGCAACACCCTCTTCGTTTCCAACCCACCGGATATTATTTTCATAACCGTAGGGGCCCTGAAAAGCAATCGCCTCAGACTGGTATTTTCGTAGCATCGCAAGAACATCAAATCCCCCCTTTTCGGGAGGTAATACCCCTCCGTCAAACCATACTTCCGATAATTTTCCATATTCAGACCAAAGCTCGGTCAGCTGCATCTTAACAATATCGTTGTATTTTTGCTGTTCCTGCAGGTTTCCTGAAACTACCTTCCCTGGATTATCGACCCTGAGGTAGCCGTTTGCTGAAGTACTTGCATAAATACCCGGTTTGAGTCCATATTTGCTGCATGAAGCAATAAAATCTTTTACAATATCACCTTTGCCATCCCTCCAGGGTGTATTTTTAACGCTGTAAGGATGGGCTTTTGTAGGCCATAAGCTAAAACCACTACAGTGCTTAGCCACCAAAACGGCATAAGTGGCTCCGGCCGATTTGGCTGCTTTGATCCACTGGTCAGTATCGAGTTCTTTGGGATTAAAGATAGCGAGGTCGGGATGGTAATTCCAGTCCTTTCTGAAATCATATTCAGGCTCAAAGGTTGGCATATCGAAATGGATCAGCACTCCGATTTCGGCATCTGCCCATTTTAACTGGGCTTTTGAAGGTAAAATGGATGGACTGTCTTTTGCAATAGTCATGGTTATGAATGCAAAAAAGATAAAGATCAGCAATTGAAATTTCTTCATTTTAAATTTTTTAATTCCCGGTTACTTATTAATTAAGTTATAATAAAGACAATATTGTCTGTGTCAATGAGTATTGGCCTGAGTAAAAAGAGTTAAAAAAGGATGCAAAGTTAAAGGATTGTCAAAGCAAGATTCTTAAGGTTCG
Source organism: Prolixibacteraceae bacterium (assembly GCA_947475715.1). Lineage (GTDB taxonomy): Bacteria > Bacteroidota > Bacteroidia > Bacteroidales > Prolixibacteraceae > JAAFHB01. The sequence continues at coordinate 30,470 of CANJNY010000001.1, read as the reverse complement.
AAATTTTACTTTTTTACCCTGATCACCTTAAATACCCTTCTCTCCAGATCCTTTACCCTTAAATTCAAAGGGGGTAATTCAGGAAGGTTATTTTCTGGTTTGTTGAGGTAAAAATAGGCAGTTGCTGAAACATCGTCGCTTCGGTAATAGTTTGTTGAGGTCATCGGGAAATCTGCGCCCTCCAGCTTTGGGGGATTTGCCTCATCCAACAATCCTCGTTGAAAAGTTTTCTTTCCATCTTTTCCTAAAAGCCACACCGGGATAAAAACGCCACCTTTTGCCTTAATTTTAAGCAGCTGATCTTTATTGGCACTTCCCATCTGTTGAATGGTGACTTTGCAATCCTCCTGAAAATAGACTGGATCGGAAATGTGGTAACGGTAAAAAGCGTAGATATCGCTGTCACGGTCTGAGACAAGCGACCCAAAAGAGCGGGAGGCATATTCTCCCTGGCCCCAGCCGGAGCCAATATAATCCTCGGTTCCTGTTCCAACCAGAGTAGGGCGATCCTGATCTCCGTCGAGGAATATTTTGGCTTCCCCTTCTCCGAACCATGTTCCGCGATAGAGGGAGTCTCCGATCACCCCGATGTTAGAGCCAAGGTACCTTCCGATTCCTTCAACTTTGGGCAAGATTACATAATCTTCACCAAGAGTCGTTTTTAGGTTTCTGTTCCAATAGGCATGAAAATACATCGCATCCTCCGGAATCTTGTCGACCTCCAGGTAATTTATGTCGTACCAGACCCACGCCTCTTCAGCTGATTCGTTGGTCAGGGTGATCAACGCCGAAGTACGATAAGGCATTGGGATCGTAAAATTAAAAGAACGGGCTTCAGGACTTGAGAAGAGTGCATTGTCATATTTTGCAATCATCCCCAGGCCGACACCGAAGAAATCGCCTACGGGTGCCGATACGGCAGGTTTTTTTGCCCCGTCCCAGAACATATCAATTCTGACTGCCCTACGTTGAATACCATTTATCCCGATAGTTCCGCTGAGCCACATGCGGTTTATAATACCTGCCCCTTTGATATCGAATATGACTTTCTTTTCTCCCGGAGCGATGATAAAGAATGCATTTCCTTTGGCTCCCTTGTTTGTCAATCCCCCCTTTCCCTTTTCTCCTGTCGGATTTTCAGGGCTCACCCACCTGGTTTTTACTCCCTTGGAAGGGGTTTTGAAAAGTTCCCCGATACTCGAAATCGTCCAGTTTTTTTCTGATGGCTTGTTTGTCTGAACACAACTGTTCAGGATTATTGCCAGAACCAAAACCATTCCAACCGAATTACCTAAAATTTTGCGCATAGTTTATTATTTATTTGATGGTCGTTTATTGACTGAATTATCTACGGTATTTCTCACCGTCTGAACCTTTCTGATACGATCAGGATTTATAGCTCCGCATTTATCTGCATGGATATCAAAATAAATAATTATATCCTCAATACTGAATTTTATTCCGTTTATTTCGACTTCAGGTCTGACCGATCTTAGATAGGATTCATTGTTCGCTAACAAGCCAAGTCCTACTGTTGCTCCATTGGGAGTTAAGGAAAAGGTTCGGGAAATAACCCCATTACTGAAAATTAGTTTTCCGTCCTCAGCCTCGAAAAGTGTTGCTTTTGATTCTTTCTTTTCAATAAGCCAATCGCCATTTGCTACTGAATGTTGTGCGCCCCTTTTGGGTAAATCTGAATGAGATTGTGCCGTTGAACTGAAAATGGTCAGAAATGGGAACATCAGAATTATAAATTTCATTATTTTCGTTTTACAGATTTTTAAAGAATACTGGCAAATATTCCGGGTTTACTGGCAAATATTTTGGATATTTTGAGTTTTGGGTAATAAATCAATTCGAATTTGTCAGTTTGTTTGATTTTAGTTTTAAAATGGTTCCCTTTGGTAAAAATACAAAATTTAGTGAACCTGTGATATAAGGAATTATATTATTAGAAATATTGTTTAATATTTTCCTTTGTTATGTAATTAAGGTAATATCTTTTTCAGATGACCATAAATTAGTAAGTTTGTGTGCTTGTAAGATATTGTATCTGCATGATTCACCGTTTATTTGGCGAAAATTATATTTTATTAATAATTCAAAAGATAAATGCTTCTCTATATCTCAATATTAGGAATTTTCCTCTCTTTCGTTTTATTGTACTTTAATGCACGGAGGTATTCGTCCACCATTTATCTGGCTGTTTTTTGCCTGGTATTGAGTCTGTATTCCTTGAATTTGTATATAATCCTTTATTCCAAATCTGAATTTTGGATTAGCCTTGTTTTTTGTAATATAACCTTTTTAAGTTATTTGATTGGCCCGATGTGTTATTTTTACACCAGGAGCCTTCTTACTGATCATATCCGTTTGAGAAAGACAGATCTCTGGCATTTCCTCCCAACGTTCTTCTATCTGTTTGCTTCAATACCTTATATTATTACCCCTTTTTCCTATAAAAGAGAAATCGCCAGAGCAATTATTTCAGATTCTGGTTTTCTGGGATCTTTCCATGCAACTTTTTTGTCCGATTTATTTACTAATGCGACTCTGTATCTTAGTCGTCCAATCCTTGCATTTTTATATGTTTTAGGTTCGATCGGATTATTGGTATATTATAACCTTAATAAGGGGAAGGGAGTTGTTCTTTCCCGGCGACATTTTATTTACAAGTGGCTGTTATTCTTCCTGGGAACTCAGTTATTACTGGTTTCAAGTCATCTATTGGTGATATTCAACGTCTTTCAAAATGATATGGGAGATTTGTTTTTTACGTTAAATCTATTCCAGATTTTCTCTTTTATCGGGCTTGCCGGACTTCTGATTACCCCATTTTTCTTCCTCCGGATCTTATATAGGCTACCCGGTTTCGTCACCGGGAAAATCCAATCAGAGTTCAATGATATTCGTATGAATAGTAGTGAGGAGGCAAAAAAAATCTCACTGAATTTTGAATTTGATTACATGATTTCCATTGTTCAGAAAATGGCCACATGTATGCAGGAACAAAAACCATATCTTAAACCAGATTTTAATCTTGCCCAATTCTCGGTGATGCTCCAGGTTCCTGCGCATCACCTTGCCTATTTTTTCAGGGAGATAAAGAAGCAATCTTTTAATGATTATCGGAATGAATGCAGAGTTCATCACTCAAAAGTGTTGATTCTTGAGGGTAAATCCAATAACCTTACATTGGAGGCGATTGGCACGTTGTCAGGGTTCACAAATCGAAATACATTCTTCACTGCTTTTAAGAAAGTTGAAGGAATGGCCCCAAGTAATTGGGTTATTCAGCAATTCCCTGACGGAACAGTGATTCCAGTGACATTTTTATAATAAAAAACAGCTCATTACAAACGGGTTATATTAAATTTCAGGTTGTCAATATTATTATTAATTTAGGATTATGGCTTTAACAACAGATTATTTTCAATTTTAAACATTCTTTGCGGGGCAATTTCGTTTAAGCACCAAATCGAAGGATAAATTGGTGTTATTTTGAGTTTGATGTAACGATTTTACAAAATCGTTACATCAAACTCATTTTTTTTACCTCAAAGATCTAAGATAATCTCAATATTTGCAGATCAGATAACCGGAAATGGATTATGTGTTAAAGATGGATTATAGATACTTTAAAATAAGGAATAAGATGAAAAAATGGATTGAAAAACTGGAATGGCTTTCTGATTATTATTTGGTGTATTTCTTATACAATCCCAACAAAATTGATCGATATAATCAATATATGAAGGATAAATGGTTCATTGGTGAAGAACACTCTAAATAATTAATTCAATATCCTCAGATACTCCCTTTTACCCTGTTTTAGATTGATGAGAGGCTGCTTTATACAGCTATTTTAATTTCTATGTTGGTGGATGTAGCCTTTTTCTGAACCATCCTTGAACTGACCTCATCTTTTCCATCTGGTTATTTGGCACATGACGGCGACAGGTCGACCGTTCCTCGCTATTTTCCGGAGCACCCCATCTGATTTCAATTCCATCATTTGGGTTATACGCCACCTCAAAAGCCTCTCTTCTTTTTAGAACCTCCTCTAGAGTCAGGGTTTGTTTTGCACCATTGGTTCTGGTGTAGGTGATTGTCAACTCCGAAATTTTGCGGATTAATAACTCTTGCAGATTCTTCTTAACCTTCTCCGGCGAACTTAATCCTGACATCCTGAAATCCTCTGGATTTCGGATGATTTTATCCGGAAAATCGAGCACTGCGTCCATTGCGATTAAAAGTCGGAGGTCTCGGTTTGGGGTTGAGAAGTCTTCCCATTGCCCACCCGCCTGAAATACGCCGGCAGGTGTACCCGGCATGCCTATGACCTCTCCGGGATGACTTTTCATATATGCTTCTCCATTGGAAACAGAAGTTATTCGTACAATTAGTTGTTGATATAACGCCTCTACAAGGTCGAGCATTGCCACTTCGGGATCAAGGGGTTTGGGATTGATGATCCGTTCCATTGTATGATAGAAAACTTCGCCCGTCATCCCTTTCTGCTGAACAGAGAAGGGGATTGCCACCGATTTTGCGGATAACTCTTTATTTTTTAGTTGACGGAATTGACCATCCTTTATCATGATAGGGCGAAAGGCTTTGAATCCGGGCTCTCCCACAACATCGGAAGTGTTAAAAAGAAAATTTCCTTTCCAGAATCGTTTGATCCCAACGGTGCCATCGGGTTGTGCATCCACCGATAGAAGTACGCCGGGATGTTCTTTGGTTTGAGGGATCTTGCCCACAAGAATTAGGGTGTGGCCGTAAGGATCAGCAAAAACGACTCCGGGGCGTAAGGCATCCGGGGTAAGCGGAACGGGATAATAATCGGAGTTTTCATCATTTAGTGCTGTTCGGGCAGTGCCTGAATGAACTCCATCCATTACCCTTCTTAAAAAGGAGTTGAATGCCAGCGTTGGATTTGTTTTAGAGCCGGATGTCTCATTGGTAATCCAACGTCCGGTTTTGGGCGGTCGACCAAGAGAACCCCGGTCACATTCGTGATATCCAAACGGGAGGCCAAGTTTCCATGAAAAATAGGCCCTTAGATAAAATGGATTATCGGCACAATCGGGACGCATAATCACCCTGTTTTTTTCGGTGGGATCATCTTCATTCAGGGAGAGGTAATTATAGAGAAAATTCCGCTCTTTATTTTGCATCACTTCATGCAGTGCACTCCATGACGAACGTTCATCCGTATCATGAAAGAGTGCGTTAATCCATGCAGAATATAAGACTTCAGAATCGGTTCCCCAATTGCGTACCGATTTCCAGATTCCTGTTGTGGACGGTGGAATTGGATTTGCAGAGATCAATAACTCTAGTGTGGATACTGTTTCCTTATTGGTTATTAAAGTTACCTGATATTTACCTGCAGATGGTGCAGTAAACTCATCAATACGCCAGAAAGGTAATCCTTCTCCGTTCCTGCTTTTGCTGCATTCGAGTGAACCTGTCGCACTGCTCACCACAATCTGAGCTTTGTTAATTTTTTTTCCTCCAACTGCCAGTACATGAAATCTCTCTCCCGGTTTTGGATTCTTAGGCGAAACCAGTAATGCATTAACAACTTCGGTGGTGCTGTCATCGTCATTTACTACCGTTGAGATGGGATTGGTGTTTTGAAGTAATGAACCCATTTTCCAGGCCGGACGATCACCGCAGGATGAGGTCGCAATGAAAAGCAAGGCGATAGTCATCGACAGAAGTGATTTATGAATGGTGATTATAGTCATTCTGTTTGATATTATATTTTTTTGAAATTTCCAAGAAATAATGCAGCATTCGCTTCAATGGATACTTGTACAGGGGTATATTTAAATCCGATTGTACGACAAATTTTAGAGCCATCGTACTGGCATATTTTATGTGCACTTTGGGCTGTCTCCCGGGTTATAGCCGGAGGAATCCCTGTAATGAAGCTTTTTATTGCAGACAATCTGCAGGCAAGGGTTAACAGCATATGTCCTGCAAAATACCTGGGGCGTTTTACATTTAGGTTATCTGCAATATGGTTGAAAAATTCACGGAATGGTACATTCTGCGCATTTAATATATACCTTTCATTCTTAGTTGTTTCCCAATTTTCGTTAGCCATAAGACTGATCATTGCGGTTGTCACGTCCTTGATATCTACAAATCCTGTTCCTCCTTTGGTGTAAAATTTAAATCCTTCCCATACTTTGGAGAAAAATACGGAACTTCCCGATTTCCAATCCCCAGGACCGATAATGACTGAAGGATTAACGATGATACAGTCCAGGCCTTGTAAAATAGCTCTCCACACCTCCATCTCTGCCAGGTATTTGCTTTGCGTATAGGCGGAATGGTCAGTTATGTTGCGCCAGGGATGTTCTTCGTTTGCCTCAATCCCCTCGGGCGGAGAGCCTAGCGCAGCTATTGAGCTGACATGGCAGAACCTTGGAATCTTCAGTCTTAAAGCCAGATCAACAAGATTGGCTGTTCCCTGAATATTTGTATGCATTACAATTTCGCGGTCCCTGGGATCAAATGAGATTATTCCTGCAGCATGATAAATCTGGTCGACCTCATCAAAATATTTACTCAGCTCATCGATGTCGAGTATGTCGCCCTCTATCCATTCGATATTTTGAAGCAGCGATTTATAATTTGGGTTATAATATGAAAATATCTTTTCTATTCGATGTAAGCTGCTCCCCGGACGTTTAAGTGCGCGAACTTTTTCTCCTTTTATTAAAAGGTCAAGCAATAAATGGGCTCCCACCATTCCGGTTCCGCCTGTTACAAAAATCATAGATTTCTTATGTAGGTTTAAATACTCTAACTACTCATTTGGGAATGAATCCCCGGGCCTGAATATCATTGCTTATTGATCAGCTCCTCAATTTCGCTCAGATGTAATTTGAAATGGCTGATGTAATACAATACCTGCTCTTTCAGCGACACCTTTTGCTCTTGCGAAGATAACCATACATTTTTAAGCTTATCACTATTGATATTTTGGATCACATGGACAAGATGAAAGTTCATATATTTCCAAGTTTATCTTCCCATATCCCGATAAGCGAAATAAGCTCCTCCGTAACTGATTTAAATTCCTGTATCATAGTTATTTTGTGAAATAGATTAAGAAGTAATTGTTCTTTTTCCAAGATGCCCGCAAAGTAACCTTTCCACTGTTTTTAGTTTCTGGTACCGCTTTTGAAAATCCTGAACTCCCTCATCATCGTTATTCTCTGAAGCCTTGCGAATCCCTAGTTCAGCCTGAGCAATCAGGAAGGTAATATATCTAAGTTTATATTCCTGCAATACTTTGGGGACTAATTGAGGGAGAATTTCATGTTCCTCCTCGATAAAGCTCCCTTTTTTTACCCAGAATTTGCTCAGTTTATTTTTTTCAGAGAGGATATCAGAAACTAATTGACTGATTTGACGCTCCGGATGATTTACAAAATGCTTTATCGCGTCGAAATTTTCATCATCTAAATGATCGCGGTATTCGTCATAGACCATTTTAATGGCTGGATTGACAGAAACCATCTGATCAGCGTCGAGCTCCGAAAGGATAAACACGGCAACATAAACAGGATCAGGTATGTTATTTTCCGGATTTTCGATCTCAAAGATCACATGGGCCCCATATTTTAAAAGCAGTTTGAGTAATTCGCGCTCCTCGTTCTCACAGGGATTACTAACCGGAACGGGAGTTGATACTGGGGTAACCTTTACAATGGCCTCCTTTAACAGCTCTCTTTCCTGGTGCTTGACCATATCATCCTCTGACTTAACCTTGAGTTTTCGGATTTCATTGTAAAGCACTGTTTCACGCACATCCAGAAGACGGCTGCACTCTTTAAGGTATTCGGATCGTACAATCTCTGCCGGAATTACCGCAATTGAACTTACGATATCGGTAATTAGCTTTGCCCTGCTAATGGGATCATTTTCGACACCTGCCAGTAATAATTTGGTTTTGAATTTTATAAAGTCAGTCTCATTTGCCTTGATATAATCACCCAATTGGGTGGCGCTCATCGATCGTGAGAAGGAATCGGGATCTTCCCCTTCGGGTAATGGGAGCACTTTTACATTAATTCCCTCCTCGAGTACCATGTCGATTCCCCGCATTGAAGCTTTTATTCCTGCCTGATCGCCATCGTAAATGATGGTGACATTATTTGTAAACCTTCGAATAAGCCTGATCTGATCAATAGTTAATGAAGTTCCTGAGGATGCAACGACATTCTCTATTCCTGATTGATGAAGCGATGTAACATCGGTATAACCTTCAACCAGATAACATTTATCCTCCTGGATAATAGACCTCTTGGCCTGGAAAATACCATATAAGACGCGGCTTTTATGGTAAATATCTGATTCCGGAGAGTTGAGGTATTTTGCAATAGTCTTATCCTGCGTGAGCGTTCGGCCTCCAAATCCAATGACCCGGCCGGATATTCCATGAATTGGAAACATCATTCGTCCGGAGAACCTGTCCCTGATCCACTCTTCACGTTTAATAGTCAATCCGGTTTTTTCCAGATATTCCATTTTGAAACCCTCTTTAACAGCGGCAGTGGTCATGATATCTTTCCCTTCTGGACAATACCCGATTCCGAATTTTTTGATTATATCATCACGCATTCCACGCTGCCGAAGATAGGAGAGTCCTACTAATCGCCCCGGATTAGTCTCCCACAGTTGCTCGCTAAAGAATTTTTGAGCAAACTCTGAAACAATCAATTGACTCTCACGATCGTTTCGTTCTTTAATATCTTCAGGATTCTCCTCTTTCTCACGGATCTCAATATTGTACTTACTGGCCAGCCATCTTAACGCATCGGCATACGAAAGGTGCTCGTGCTCCATAATAAAATTGACCGAAGATCCCCCTTTCCCGCATCCGAAACATTTGTAAATCCCCTTAGCCTGTGAAACATTAAAGGAGGGTGTTTTCTCGTTATGAAAGGGGCAAAGACCAATCATACTGGTTCCCCGCCGCTTTAATGTAACGAAATCTCCTACCACATCAGAAATCTCTGCGGTATCGAGTATGAGTTGTATGGTTCCCTGATCAATCATCAGAGCAAAGGTAATCAAAACTGTGCATGAGAAAATGGTTTTAATGATCTAAAAATTGGCGATGAATTTTCCTGTTTTTTTCCTGTTTTTTAGTTAACTTTACATTTAATCGTATTCCATTATAAATTCATAAATTCCTTTTGATGATTACATTAAAGGAACTTATGTCAAATCAGAATCAGACAAGGAGTAGTTTGGATCACAACAACAACCACAAGTATAAATTTAACCAGTATTTTATTATGAACTTATTTGTTGCAAAACTTAGCCCGTCCACTACCTCTCAGGACCTGCAGAAACTTTTTGCCCATTACGGATTCGTCATTTCAGTGAAGGTGATCATGGATCATTTTACCGGAAAGTCAAAAGGATACGGTTTTGTTGAAATGCCAAATGTTGAAGAGGCACAGGAGGCTTTAAAAGAGCTCGATTCATCCCTGTTTCAGCAGGCTGTCATTACCGTTAAAGATTCCCAGCCTACCCGGACCTCCACCAGTCAACAGTCAAATAAATACTATTCGGATCATTCCAGAAGGGGTTGGAATCAACATGAATATATTCGTGATACAACAATAAATTCCAAATCAACTCAACCGGGTAGCCGAAGGAATTTTGGATATCGAGGAATTAATAACAAATGGCAGGGTGAGTTTTAGGTTATTTAACATCAATGAATGTCAAAATGAACTTGAATTTAAGAGATCCCATCCGGAAGAAGTATTGCCAACTCCTTATTGTTATTTTATTATTTTGGTCTTGTGAGGAGAAAATCGATGTCGATCTTAAAAGGGTAAGTTCTAAAATGGTCGTGGAAGGTTTTGTCACGAACAGTGAGAATCCGATTGTGATAAAACTCTCCCAAAGTCAGGAGTTTTTTAATCAAAGTTCCTTTATCCCGGTCGAAAAGGCATCTGCACAAATTGAATCTCAGTTATCTGCTGATCAGCTTATTGAAGAGTCTCCGGGATATTATGTAGCAACAAGGATGGCCGCAATACCGGGCAGATTTTATACTCTGCAGATCTCTTCAGGAGGTGAGAAAGTTACTGCAATCGCGCAACTCCCTTTCCCCGTGGCTTTAGATACCGTTTATTTCCGTTATAGTTCGCTCCAAAAAGATAGTTTGAATGCGATTGTAGAATTTCAAGATCCTGCAGGAGGTGAAAATTATTACCGGATTAAACTGTATCATAACAGAAGGTATGCTGTAAATGATTACTTTCTGGTCACAGATGGATTTTTGAACGGAACCAAAATGGTTGTTCAGATCTATTATCGCTTTTTTTCGCCGGGCGATACCATTGGAGTTGAACTTTTAAATCTTGAACGGAATACCTGGAAATATTTCAAAGGTCTGAGTGAAACCATTCAGCAGGGGGTTAATTCGCAGGCTCCCGGAAATCCGCCAACTAATCTTACCGGTGAAGCTATGGGAGTTTTTGGGGCTTACAGCGTTTCTAAATGGTTTGGTGTCGTACCCTTAAATTCATCAAAAAGGTAGTTTATATCGAAAGAGTTCCTACGCTATGGCAGATGAACTAGTCTATAAGATTGCACTGTCGTTAATTCCGGGAATTGGAAGTGTCACTGCCAAATCTTTGGTGGCCTATACCGGCTCCGCAGAACAGGTGTTTCGGGAAAAAGAGCCGGCACTGAGGCAGATCCCGGGAGTTGGAAGTATTCTGGCAAATAATATTGTCCATTCAGAGGTGATATCGCGTGCCAACAGGGAGGTGGAATTTATTCAGAAAAATGGGATTAAAGCGTTGTTTTATCTTGATGCTGATTACCCGCAGCGATTACGCGGGTGTTCGGATGCCCCGATTGTATTGTATGTTAAAGGAGATCCAGGGTTGAATTGTGCAAAAGTTATTAGTATTGTTGGAACCCGACATGCAACAGAATATGGGAGAAATATTGTTGATCAGTTTATTGGGGCATTGGCAGAAAGAGGGTACAGGATGCTCATCGTTAGCGGTTTGGCTTACGGGATCGATATTCAATCACACAAATCAGCACTCCGGGCCGGTTTACCAACGGTAGCTGTCCTTGGTCATGGTCTTGAGACTATTTATCCCTCATTACATACTCCAATTGCAAGAGAGATGGTTGATAATCAAGGTGGTCTAGTCTCTGATTTTCTGAGCCACTCTACGATTGAAAGGACCAATTTTCTGCGTCGGAACCGAATTATAGCCGGATTATCTGATGCTACAATTGTCGTACAGTCGGCTAAAAAGGGGGGAGCTTTGGTGACTGCTGATATTGCCAATTCGTATAACCGGGATGTCTTTGCATTTCCAGGAAGGGTTGGTGATCAGTATGCGGAAGGTTGCCATTTTTTAATCAAATCGAATCGTGCAGCTCTGATCGAATCGGTGTCCGATTTGGAATATGTGATGAACTGGAGTGCAATTCAAAGTCACTCTGATGCCATTCAGCCCTCTCTTTTCTATGACTTGAATTCAGATGAAAAGCTGATTATAGATTTGCTGCACAGCGAAGGAGAAACAGCGATTGATCTGATTTGCATTAAAACAATGTTGCCAATGAATAAAGTATCACCAACATTGCTTAATCTTGAATTTGCCGGAATCGTTAAGGGACTCCCGGGCAAGGTTTTCAAGGCGATCTGAGAAGAGCGGTTAACAAGCTGCAAGGCTTTCATATTTAACCCTGTTATCCTGCAGTGTGATAGTCCCTTTTTTCAGCAACTTGCATATAATCAGTCTGATGAGTTATTAAAATTGGATCTGGCAAAGAAAAGTTAACTTTGTGCCGTATTAAAGGTATTGAGAATGACAACATTTGAAGGATTTGGGATTGGTAAATCGATCTTGAGAGCATTGGAAGAGATAGGATTTACGACACCGACCCCAATTCAGGAGCAGGCAATTCCTGTGATTAAATCAGGCAAGGATATTTTAGGTATTGCCCAGACAGGTACAGGAAAAACGGCGGCTTATATTATTCCGCTATTAATGAAACTTGTAAAAGCGGAAGGGAAGGACCCCCGTGCAATTGTTTTGGTACCTACCCGGGAACTTTCTATCCAGGTTGGAGAGGATATTGCAGAATTATCTCAGTATACAAATATTCGACATGCTGCTATTTATGGGGGTATTGGCTGGACTAAACATGCGGCGCTTCTTGAACCGGGGGTAGATATTCTGGTGGCTACACCGGGGCGGTTATGGGAGCTATACCGGGCAGGCGCTTTTGTGATGAAGAGTGTAAAAACACTTGTAGTTGACGAAGCGGATCGGATGCTTGATATGGGTTTTATGCCTCAGTTGAATAAGCTGTTTGAGGTTATCCCACCAAGACGTCAAAATCTGTTATTCTCGGCAACCTTTTCAGAGAGCATTGAGAATATGAGTCATGAATTCCTTACTTTCCCCGAACGGGTAGAGGTGGCTCCTTCTGCCACACCGGTGGATAAGGTGAAGCAATATTACTATCGGATACCCAATTTTAAGACAAAACTGAATTTTGTCAATTACCTTTTAAATGATGAAGAAGAATTTAAACGGGTGATCATTTTTTGCCGGACTAAGGAGAATGCGGAAGATGTATATAAAGTGATCAAGAAAAAAACGGAGGGAGAAGTGCGAATTCTACATTCCAATAAGGCACAGAGCTCGAGAATCAATGCTATTGAGGCATTTAAGTCAGGAAGTGTAAGGGTTTTGGTTTCCACCGATGTCTCTGCACGTGGAATTGATGTAAGTAAAATATCACACGTAATTAATTTTGACCTTCCCCCCAGATACGAAGATTATATACACCGGATAGGACGTACCGCACGTGCCAATACCGACGGAGTAGCTATTTCATTTATTGGTCCTGAAGAAGACTATCATCTTGATAATATTGAGCAACTGATCCGAATGAAGATCGAGGAGCGGCAATTGCCTGAATCGATCGATATTATTCCGCTTAGTAAACCTGAAAAGCAGGTTATCGATCGTGAGATTGACCGTCAAAAACGGTTGGCGGATCCCGAATTTAAGGGGGCTTTTCATGAGAAAAAGGCAAGACATTCAAAAAGTGCTTTTAATTTTAATCAGAAGAGCACTCAACTTCGGGAGACTAAAAATAAAGGGAGAAAGCGTGGGAGATAATAAAATGTAAATTGCTAAATTCAAGATTTTAAAGGCAAAGTTCCTTTCGTCGTAATTTTTGCATTTTGCATTTTATATTTTGATTTTCCTAATATGCCCGTCCTTTGATCCCTTCAATAAAGTTAATAAAAGCGGTATTTACCACTTTATTCCCTCCGGGAGTAGGATAATCTCCGGTAAAATACCAGTCGCCCAGATCGTTTGGGCAGGCAATATGAAGATTATCAACAGTCTGATAAACAATCTCCACTTCTGACTTACATTCGGCAGGCTTAAGCAGTTCAGCAATTTTTGCAGAGATTTGCTCGTCAGTAAAGGGTTTATAGATCTCGGTTACAAAATTAACCATCTCTTCTTTTGGGAGATGCTGCTGCTGTTTACATTTTTTATAAACGGCGTCAATGATGTTAGACCTTCCTGTCTCTTTTAGCAATGCAATAGCCGCTTCAAAAGCAACAAACTTTGCCAGAATTGCCATGTCGATTCCGTAGCAGTCGGGATATCGGATCTGCGGTGCGGAGGAGACTATAATTATTTTTTTTGGTTTGAGGCGGTCAAGTATTTTCAGAATACTCTGTTTAAGGGTAGTTCCGCGGACAATGGAGTCATCGAGCACAACCAGTGTGTCCTCATGGTTTTCAACGATACCATAAGTAACATCATAGACATGTCCCACAAGGTCATCGCGGCTTGAGTCATCTGCAATGAAAGTGCGCATCTTAACATCTTTTATTGCAATTTTTTCCATCCGTGGTTGTACCGAAATGATGTCTTCGATGTCAGCATCGGTAATTCCGGTCCCTAATGCACGAATCTTCTCTCTTTTCCAATTGATCAGTTCAGTACGGATCCCTTCCATCATCCCAAGGAATGCGGTTTCAGCGGTGTTAGGGATATAGGAAAAAACGGTATTTTTAAGGTTATGGTCTATTTTATCCAAAATTATAGGTGCCAGAAGAAATCCGAGCTTCTTCCGCTCAAGGTAGATGTCGCGATCAGAACCCCTTGAGAAATAGATTCTTTCGAATGAACACGATTTTCGGGTCTGCGGAATCCTTACTGATTCATGTGTTACGGTTCCATCTGCTTTAATGATCAACGCACTGCCAGGCTCAATTTCATGGACCTGCTGCCATCCCACATTCATGACCGTTTGAATAACGGGTCTTTCAGAAGCCACAACAGCAATTTCGTCATCGGCATAATAGAATGCCGGACGAATGCCCCATGGATCCCGAACCACAAATGCATCTCCGTGGCCAAGAACTCCACCAATGGTATATCCGCCATCCCAATCGCGGCTTGCCCGTTCAAGGACTTTCCTGATATCGAGTTTTTCTTCAATTAATCCCGATATTTCCTTGTTTTTATATCCTTCATTTTTATATTGTCTAAATAATATCTCATTCTCTTCATCAATAAAATGGCCTATTTTTTCAAGAATGGTTACAGTATCTGTAAATCCTTTAGGATGTTGACCCAATCCCACAAGAAGGTCGAAAAGTTCATCAACATTTGTCAGATTGAAATTTCCGGCAAGGACAAGACTTCTCGAACGCCAGTTGTTTTGGCGCATAACGGGATGGGTATACTCGACACTATTTCGACCAAAGGTTCCATATCTTAGATGTCCAAGATATACTTCGCCTGCAAAGGGGAGGTTTTTTTTTGCCCAGACAGGATCATGAAAGCTTTGTGGAAAATTGGTTGCTGCGTGGTTAAACTCTTTGTAAATCTTTCCAAAGACATCCTTGATTGGATTTGGATCAACCGAGCGGTGTCGGAAGATATATTCCTGGCCTGGCGAGACATTGAGTTTGACACCTACAGCGCCGGCACCATCCTGTCCACGATTGTGCTGCTTCTCCATCAAAAGATAAAGCTTGTTTACTCCATATTGCCAGGTGCCATATTTTAAACGGTAATATTCCAGCGGTTTGAGCAATCTGATCAGGGCAATTCCACACTCATGTTTTATTTGTTCGCTCATCCTTGATTATCCTGATTAATTGTTTGTCGTAATATTTAAAAGATCCGGTAAAGCAATCTCGTCAGCAACAATAAAAGCATTTGGGAATTTATAGAGCAGTGATTTCTGCATTTTCAACGCTTCGCTTTTTGTTCTGAAGTTCCCGACCCTTAAAATGAAATCCGGAGATTTGAAAAGTAAGTAGGTTTTAACATCAGGATAGGAGGAGAGAAAATCAGTTTTCATCCTAACCGCCTGATTATGAGAATCTGCTCCGGATCCAAAATATAACTGAAGCCTAAATCCGTTGATCGTGCTACTCCTCCTCCCTTGTTCGGCCTGCTGTTTGAGGAGGTCATTTATTTTAGAATCACACTGAATATTTAATTTCTCCCATATTGCCAGTGAATCGCCATCATTCAGCGGATAATCCGGTCTTATTATCAGGTGATTTGTTGAAAAACCTTTAATAGTGGTAAATATAAAAAGGAGGATGATCAAATATTTCATACGTAAATATTTTGATTTTTAAATGTCGTATGGAATAGCCATCTTGATATTTTTCTTTCGGATTGTGATTTCTCAAACATGGCTATTTATCTGTTTATAGTTTGATTATAATTCGAAGATGTAACTCACCATCCACCAGCTGGCTGACCATCCTCATATCAGATAAAAAATTACCAATGACTCGTTTCATTTTCCTTTAATTTCGAAATGCAAATATAAACAATTTCATATGGCTTGATAATATTGTTCCAATTGAGTGTATTAAAAGATCATTAATACTTGTATGGTATTGTTATATTGTGATATACTTTATGTCTATGTATCGTGGATATCTAAATCAGGTTTATTTTATTTCTCTTTTTCATTTCTCAATTTCCTAAATGGTTATAACTTTGGGACAATATACTTTAAGAAACCGGATTCAGGATAAAAGTTTAAAGAGTTGTAATTCCTTATACACGCAGGGCACTCGGGTATTGGGAGGCATTGCAGGAAGAGAAGGGGGAATAAATTCAAAATAGCTGTTTTTCTCCATAATGAAAGGGGATATATGTTAAGGCTTAATTTTTAATGAATATTGCCAGCTGTCAGGTCCCAGTCGCCACTAGTCTGAACAATTTACCTGCAGATTAAGTTATGTACTTGAAATTATGAACTCGAAATTAATCAGGATGATTGCCGAAGGGGAACACCAGAGGCAGGATTTTAAATATTGCATTAACGATTCCCGCAAAATTGCGCGGTCAATGGTCGCGTTTTCCAATACTGAGGGGGGACGTCTGTTGCTTGGAATCAGGGATAATGGCTCGGTGGCAGGAGTCAAATCTGACGAAGAATATTATATGGCTGAAGCAGCCGCAAAACTTTACAGCAAACCACCGGTTAACTTTCAGACCCAGCAGTGGTTGATTGAAGGGAAGAGTGTCCTGGAAATTGTAATCCCCAGGAGTACTGAAGCTCCACATTTTGCACAGAATGATCAGGGGAAATGGGTGGTGTACATTCGTAAAGCAGATCAAAATATCGTCGCTCCCGGAATCCTGCTCAAAGTATGGGAGCAGCAAAAGAATCCCCAAGGTGTCTTTATCCGATTTTCGGATGAAGAGAAGCGATTGCTTGCCTTACTCGAATCGGAGCAGCACCTTTCACTGAATCAATTTACGCGTAAGGCAAAACTTCCGAAGTGGAAAGGGGAGAAGTTATTAGTTAAACTCATTGTTATTGGAATCGTCGGAATGGATATCAGCGAGAGCGGTACCAGGTTTTTTTTACGGGATGATTTTGAAGATAAACTGGAAAAATGAGAAATATCCAACGGTATTTCAGGTCCCATTTTTAGATATACCCTAAGGATCGACCAATATCAATAATTTATATTTAGTAAAAGAAAATTATGAAATTAATATTTATTTTGTCTTTATTTATCTGTTTGATCAACAGTCGCTTATTCGCTCAGCATCCAAATCTGAATTTAAGCGTTGTCTCTTCCCCCTCAGGGTGTGAGTATACGCATATTGATAAATCCGGTAAAACGGTGATTCCCAACGGCCGTATAATTACTCCATATGGAAGATCTGTTGAGGTAGCGCCACATCCCTATGGACTAACGCTTTCCCCGGACGGAACTATTGCAGTAACGGCCAATTCGGGTACCGCTCCCATTTCAATCTCGATTATTAAAAACCTGAAGCTGGATCATCCAACCGTTTTGCAGGTTCCACCGGGTGCATCAAACGACAGGGGTATCCTAGCCTCTGTATTTATGGGACTTGCCATATCTCCGGATAATAAAATAGTATATGTCTCAGGAGGACAGTCGAATAAAATCTACCTGTTTTCGGTAGATACAGGTGTAAAGCTCGATTCGATAGATTGTTCGGTTTCAGGTTCGGGTGATAAAACTCCCGATGGCTATATCGGGGAACTTAAACTTAGCAAGGATGGCAGGTTCCTCTATGCCGTCGATCAAACCCTTTTCCGGTTAATTATTATGGATACCCGGTTAAAGAAGGTCATTTCAAGTGCCAGGACCGGAAGGTATCCTTTCGGAGTTATTCTTTCGCCGGACGGGAAAAAGGTTTATGTCGCAAACGTTGGAATGTTCGAATATAGCAAAATAGGAGAGATCGAAGCATCGAAGGATTATAAGAAAGCACTCAGCTTTCCCCCTTTTGGGTTTGGAACAGAAGCAATGAAAAATGGGATCAGGATTGATTCAATGGATATTCCTGGGTTGGGTGATCCTAATGTACCTGAATCTTTTTCGGTATGGTCTTACTCGGTGAAAGATCCTGTTAATCCCTCTGTCCAATCAAAAATTAAGACCGGAGTTCTTGTCGGTCAGCCTGTTGAAGGTGTTCCGGCTGTCGGAGGTTCAAGTCCGAACTCACTGGCGGTTACCGATCGGTATGTTTTCGTGAGTAATGGCTCCAATGATAATATTTCTGTGATCGATATGTTAAAAGATTCTGTCGCAGCTGAAATCTCACTTAAATTGGATCCTGCATTGAAACAGTTTCGGGGAATGATCCCTTTCGGACTTACCGTTTCGCCTGATCAGAAGAGGCTTTATGTTGCAGAATCGGGTGTAAATGCGATTGGAGTTGTTGATATTCCAACGATGAAAGTCATTGGACATATACCTGTTGGTTGGTTTCCAGCAAAAGTAGAGGTGACTCCTGATGGTAAAACCCTGGTTGTTAGCAATGCCAAAGGTTTTGGAAGCGGTCCCAATGGCGGTAGGCAATTTATCGAACCTACAGCGGGAACCTACATTGGTAATCTGATGAAGGGAAGTGTTTTAATCATGAATATTCCGGATGATACTACACTAGCCAGTTTGACCAAAGAGGTTATTGCAAATAATTATCGCATAGAAAATTATAATGATGTTCAGAAACGACGGGGGAATAATCCGATTCCAATTTATGGAGGAGAAAAGAGTTCACCGATCAAATACCTCGTTTTTATTTCGAAGGAGAACAGAACTTATGATGAGATATTTGGGCAGATCAAAAACGGTGAGGGGGATTCAACCCTTGCACGGTATGGGATTGGCGCAACCTTCAGTAACCGGAAAAAGAGTTTAAAAGTTGTCAACACCACGGTGATGCCTAATCACCTTAAACTGGCCGGAGAATTTGCGATATCAGATAATTTCTATGTCGATTCGGATGTCTCGGCCGATGGACATCGCTGGCTGGTAAATACTTACCCTAATGAGTGGGTTGAGTCAAGTGTTCCTGCGAGTTATGGTGGGAACCGGAATTACGATCCCAAATCAAAGGCCCCCGGAAGCCTTGGTATGAACGGTGCAGCCGGCGCCATATATCCTGAAGATTATAATGAAGCCGGATCGATGTGGGAACACCTTGACCGTAATCAGGTTAAATTCTATAACTTTGGTTTTAGTGTGATGTTTGAGCCCTCCTTTTATGAGGACTCCTTTAAACTGACTGGATTAAAGCACTTTGTCAATTTTCCGTTACCACTGCCTCTGTTTGCCAATACCTCAAAAACATATCCGACCTTTAATATGGCGATTCCTGATCAGTTTCGTGTTAACCAGTTTATTGCCGAGTTTGATAAAAAATGGATCGGATCAAAAGTTGAAATGCCATCCATTCTCACTGTTATTATTCCGAATGACCATGGGGCAGACGAACGACCTAAGGCCGGTTTCCCATTTAGGGAGAGTTATATGGCAGATAATGATCTGGCAATAGGTCGTATCGTAGAGTATCTTTCGCATACTCCCTATTGGAAGAATATGGCAATTGTAATTACTGAGGATGATGCCCAAAATGGAATCGATCACATTGATGCCCATCGAAGTATCTTAATGGTGATCTCTCCGTTTGTTAAGAGGGATTATGTTTCTAAGATCCATTACAGTTTTGGCAGTATTTTTAAGACCTTCTGGAATGTGCTCGGAATGCCTTATTTGAACCAATATGATGCTGCTGCCAGCGACTTTGCCGATATGTTTAAATCAGATCCTGATTACACTCCGTACAATGCAGTCTCTGTAGATTCCCGTATTTTTAATCCCGCAACTGCCTTAACCCCATTGGATGCCAAATTTGACTGGAAGGCTGTAAAAGAATCACCTCTGATTGATGATGAAAAGGATATGAAGATTGATCAAAAGGAGAAGAAGGAATACCGGCTGGAGAATCAGAAAAGGAAGTAATTTGACGATTAGCAAATTCGGAAATTCGACAATTAGGTGGGCTATATTTGTTAAGGTACAGAAATTTCAAGGTAAACTGCCCTTTCGTTTGGAATGAAGATTTTTCTTATCCGCGTTAAAGACTGAAGTAAGTGTAGAATATTTTATCTTTGCACGGTATTAAAATCTGGGATATTTGATCATTGATTATCAAAACAATCTTAGAATATAAATTGTACCTGGATTATAGTTCGATTATGGAGATTTTTTATAACGCAGAAGCGTGGGTTGCACTTTTTACTCTTACTTTTTTGGAAATCGTCCTGGGAGTCGATAATGTCATTTTTATTTCAATTGTTACCAATAAACTACCCAAAGATAATCAGCAATATGCCCGCCGTCTTGGTCTAAGTATTGCGCTTGTTTTCAGGATACTTTTATTGTCAATCATCTCATGGATGACCAACAGTATGACAGTTCCTCTATTTACTGTTTTCAATCTTGGATTTAGTATTCGGGAACTGATTTTAATGGCAGGAGGGTTATTCTTACTTGCCAAAAGCACATCAGAAATCCATGCGAAAATGGAGAATTTACACGATCCCGGTCATCTGGGAGGAGGGGTTGTATTGTCAAAAGTAATCATTCAGATTATCCTTCTGGATATCGTTTTCTCCTTTGATTCGATTCTCACCGCAGTTGGATTAACCCATGATTTGCCAATCATGATACTTGCAGTTGTTATTTCCCTGTTTATTATGATATTTTTTGCCGGTAAGATCAGTAAATTTATTTCTGATCATCCGACTCTGGAAATTCTGGCCCTCTCCTTTTTAATCCTGATCGGATTTATGCTTGTTCTTGAAGCGCTTCATGTTGAGGTTCCCAAGGGATATATTTACTTCGCTGTCTTTTTCTCATTACTCGTCGAAATGATCAATATGCGGATTCAAAAGAAACATAAACCAATCGTGCTGCGTCCCTCTTTGGAAGCTGAACTAATTGACAAGGAAGATATAACGTAATGCGATCCGTTCAAAAGTCAGAGCCAGTATTCACCCCCTATTTTTCAAAGGTAATTATCATGCCAATTTTCCGGAACTTTATTAACCAATTAAAGTGTGTTAGTATATTGATTGTTCTTTTCTCTTTTTCCGGGTATAGCCAGGAGGAGTACAAAGATCCCAAAAACAAAGCGTTAAAAGAGACTTATTCTGGAGGTCCTTTCTACGAGGTATCGCATTACCCGCAGAAATTCAGTAAAAAAAGTCCTAAAAATATTATCCTGATGATTGGTGACGGGATGGGACTTGCGCATGTTTTTGCTTCGATGACTGCTAACCGGGGGCATCTTTTTCTTGAGAATTTTAAGCAGATTGGGTTTTCCAGGACCAATTCATCAGATGATTATATTACAGACTCTGCGGCAGGGGCGACAGCACTTTCTGCGGGAATTAAAACCTATAACGGTGCAGTTGGTGTGGATCCTGATAAGAAAGTGGTTCCAGGTATTCGGGAGCTGGCTGAAAAGAAGGGGCTTAAAACCGGTCTGGTCTCTACATCCGCCATTACTCACGCTACACCGGCATGTTTTATAGCACACACAGAGTCAAGAGGGAATTATGAGGATATAGCAGCTCAATTTTTGACAACAAATATTGATGTCTTTATCGGGGGGGGAATAAATAATTTTGAAAAACGCAAAGACGGAAGAAATCTGACTAATGAATTGAAAGATAAGGGTTATCAGGTTTTGTATAAGATTTCCGATATTCAAAAGGTTAAATCAGGAAAACTGGCCGGATTAACTGCCGAATCGCATAATCCAATAATGCCGGAGCGGGGCGAGATGCTTGTCCCGGCAACAGAAACGGCAATTAGTCTGTTATCCCAAAGCAAAAAAGGTTTTTTCCTTATGGTTGAAGGATCGGAAATTGATTTTCTGGCCCATGAAAATATTACCCCCGGAGTGGTTCTGGAGACACTCGATTTTGACCGCGCAATTGGTTCCGCACTTAAATTTGCTGCTTCAAACGGTGAAACACTGATTATTGTTACTGCGGACCATGAAACCGGAGGAATGAGTATTAATGGGGGTGATTATAAAACCGGAATGGTTACCGCTAAATATACCTCAGGGGAACATACCGGAATTGCTGTTCCGATTTATGCTTTTGGACCCGGCGCCGAAGAGTTTACCGGTTTTATGGAAAATACAGATATTGCCAAAAAGATGATGAAACTGCTTAGGTTGATTCCGTAGTATTCAGTTCTGCAGATATAAAAAGTAAGATCGTGCAGGATTATTTTACTTTCTTTCGATTCGATTAATAGGCTTGAAACGTAAGGCACTTCGGGAGTTATTTATTGAAATAGCAGCTATTGAAATAGTTATTAATCGCAGATTTTATTACTTGTGAAATGATGCTGAGAAAAAATCATCTACTTTTTGGTTAAATTCCGCAGAGTATTCACTTAAGGTACCATGACCTGAATTGGGAAGAATCCACAAATAAGCATTTGGAATATTTTGATAAATCTGCACCGTATGTTCAACTCTTATCAGGTCATGGTCTCCGCCGATGATCAGGGAGGGGCATTGAATTAATCGTAAGTCTGCCAGGGCAATATTTGGATGGAACCAATCCAGAAGAAAGAGTTTCCAATCATTTTTCTCTTTAGGTGTTTTGATTTTTTGCAGATCTCTTTTTGCATATCGCTCATTATCTGATCTCCATAGCGAAGGGATGATCGCTGTTGAATCGGGCCAAAGATTGGCTCCGGTTGAGGACAGTTTTAATACCTTCCCGGGGTGGCGCATAGCAAGGAGGAGCGCATTTATACCTCCATCGCTCCAGCCAAGGACAAATGCCGAGTCGATATGCATGGCATCCAATAAAGCGGCTTCATCATCAGCCATCATCTCAAAACTTAATGAATCAGCAGGATCGGTTGATTTTCCCTGTGAACGACTGTCTAAAGCAATAACTTTATACTTGTTTGCAAAGTAGGCGATGTTATTTTTGAACGCACTGATTGATCCTCCATTTCCATGGATCATTAAGAGAGGTTTGCCATTCCCATATACTTCGCAGTACATTTTTAAACCACGTATCGAATAGTACTGACCTGTTGCCTCACAGTTTCCATATGGTATAACCGGTGTTTGGCAATTGGCATAATTTATTGATACCCATAATATAATCAATTGGAACAATAACCTTTGCATGTGGATGGATTTAGACTTCATACCGCGAAGGTAGAATAAAGATTCCTATTTTGAGGAAGGAAAAATTGTTGCGGCGAGATATGTTTCTTTGTACATACAATCGTTTAAATCCTGAGGTTTTTAACGTTCGGACCTTAAAGAGTTTTTACTTGTTTGAGAACAAGAAAAGGGAAGCGATTTTGAATTTCTATAATCAAATAGTTGGCACCTGTAACCGGTATCAGGGTAAAATTGAATATCCGGATTATCTACTTTAACGTTATACCTGGTTTTGAAGCAGCTAATTTGGATTTTTTCACCATTTCATCACTGATCCATTTTTGTAGAAGTTCTTCAGCATCTTCATAGCTTCTGCAACTTTTAAAACTTTTAACATTTGTAAAAAGGGGATTTTTTTTATCTACAAGGCTATTTACAAAGGGTGTTTTTTTTGTAATATTATGAACTAAACGCTCTTCTAAATAATTGAATGAAAATTCGTGATGTCTGGCAATGATATATTCAGTACCTGATTTCCCTGATGGAGTAAGATACGGAGAAGCATATACCACATAAACATTGTTGTCGGGAGAACCATAAAAATAGGCAGGGTTGGTGGTAGGAAGATATGTTTCTATGGCTTTATAAATCAATTTTACCGTTCTCATAGCTTTGGAATCGTTTTGTTTTTTTCATCGTAAAGTTAAAAAATATTGTAAAAGAAGAAATATGTTCATTTTTTTTTATGATTAATTGCAATTCAACTTTATTGACTTACATTTCGTATTTTTATTTAATATCCTGACAATGAAATAATTATAATTTATTTTAGTCTTGATTTAATCATCAGTAAAGAAAAAATACACAAAAAAAATAGTTCTGAAACGCCATTTATTTCTCTATATCCCACCTATTTAGCAAAATATTCCATTAATAATTAGAATATTTTGCCACGTGAAAGTCTAAAAACAGGATTTTAAAGTGATTGTGACGAAATAATTTGGAGGTGTCCACAGAGGCTACATAGCCTTAGTAATTTATTTATATCTGTTGAGAAAGAGAATTGGCTCAGGTATTGACTAATCAAGAATTTAGTCAACACATTTTTACTGAAAATTAAAATAAGCCCCTGTAATACAGGGGCTTATGTAGCCTCACCGCGACTCGAACGCGAATCTAAAGTTTAGGAAACTTCTATTCTATCCCTTGAACTATGAGGCCGGAGTATTTGACCGTGCGAAAGTAATCTTTTTTATTTATCCGGACAAAACCTGATTTTAGCGTATCAAACTACGACCGAGGAAGTGTTACCGGTACACTATTGAGCTTCTTGGCAGCCTCAATAAGCAGATCGTCCGGCTTGGCAAAGCAAATTCTTAAAAGTCGGAATTTGGTTTTTTCGTGTTGAAATGCGGAGAATGGCACTGTTGCAATACCGAATTCCAAAATCAGACGGGAGGCAAAATCAACATCTGTTTCGTCAGATATTTTACTGTAATCCAGAATCTGGTAAAATGTTGATTGTGTAGGTACTAGTTCGAATTTTGACCCTTTTAATGAGGATATAAATAAATCACGTTTTTTATGGTATGTGTCACATATCGTATCGAAATCCGGACCCCCTTTTAAAAACTCTGCCAATGCATATTGCGCAGGTGTATTTACGCTAAAACCCTGGAATTGTTGAATTTTTCTGAATTCGGCCATCAATTTCTCAGGTCCGAAAATATATCCAATCCCCCAACCGGTAATGTTAAAAACCGGACCAAAACTTGAAACGATAAGGCATTTAGCTGCAAGATCAGGGACAGAGGCGAGGCTGCGGAATTTTAAACCGTCATAAACAATGTTGTCAAAAACTTCATTGCTCAGGATTACTAATCGTGTTCCATAGGTCATCCTTTTCAGCTGATCGATATCTTCCTCACTGAAAATCCTGCCAATCGGATTTTGAGGATTATTGATAATGATCATCCTTGTTTTGGATGTTACTAACTTCTTAACCTCCTCCCAATCGATACGGAAGTCGGGAAGTTTCAGGGTCACAAAAATTGGTCTGCCCCCATTTAATTCGATGAATGGAGCATAAGACTCCTGTACCGGTTCAAAGATAATTACTTCATCCCCATCCTTGACAAAAGTGCTGATGGCTGTAGTCATCGCCTGTGCAGGTCCTGCAGTGATTGTAATTTCTGTATCGGGATTAAATGCTGTTTTATTTTGGGCGTTTACGAGTTCAATAATTTGTTCTCTTAATTGTTCCACCCCTTCGACCGGAGAATAGTCATTATTTCCAAGTCTCATATTTTTGCTTACCAGATCAATCAATTTCTCAGGGCAAGTAAGATTAGACATTGGAATAGCCAGGTCGATAGCATTCATCTCTTCGGCAATTTCAAGTATTGCCGTAAAGGAATTTTTTTTCGAAGTTGGAATTTTTGATGAACTCATTTTATTGTAATCAATTGCTGGCTGTAAAAGTAGTAATATTTTTGTTCCTTTTATTCCGATTGGCAACTTGTGAGCCTTTCAATATTCACAGGTTTCTGTTTTTTTTTGCTAAAGAGTTGCTAATGAAGAATTAATTTGAGCACTTCAAGAGATTTTATATTCAGTTTATTCCCTAAATGAAGACCATAATACTCCAGGATCATTGGGAGTATTTTTGGTCTAAATGTCTGGTTTGGTTTAAACTCTGCTGAATTTTGGTAATTTAACCCCAACAGTTGTGAAAGGGCCTGGCTCTCCTGATTTTTTAAAAACCATGGATGGTCGGGCGGAGAAATCGCAAATTTCCCCGCCATCATATCGAAATATGGGTTCGATTCCGAATAATTATTTATTGGTTCAAATCCGAGATACCGTGAAAGCTGAATCAAGAATATCAGATGAAAATTGGCAATACCTTTCTCCATTAAATCCAGGACTTGAATGGAATGGTAGAGAAATTGAAATAATTCGGGGCGTGATTCCTCCTCTCGGAGAACTTTATGCAATAATTCTGAAAGAAAGAGTGCCTGCGATGATTTCGCGATCTCATAAGGCAATGCAATAAAAGGGGTACTGATTTTTATTTCCCTTACCCGTTGCAATTCTCTTCCTTGTTTATAATCGACCTCCATCTCCAGTAAGGAAAGCTGTCGGAGTAGGTTTGCTTTGATCGCAGATTTCTTTCCATGGATTCCTTGCATGATGAATGACATTCTTCCAAATCCCTCTGTATAGATGGTTGTTATCAGACCGGACTCACCATATTTAAGGCTGTGTAATACTATTCCCCTGGTTTTTTGCAGCATTGGTTAATGGATAAATAATAATTTTAATACACGCGATTGATCTCCATTACGGTCGGAGCAAAAGATCAGATAGACTCCGGTATTTACCCGTTGGCCGTCGCGTCGCTTTCCGTCCCAGATGGCCCGACCACCGTTAGACTTAGTCTTAAATACCAGATTTCCGGTTATATCGGTTATTTTAACTGTTGATTCGGCTGTAAGTCCATCAATTGTTACATCTCCAAAATAGCTTTCTCTTACTGGATTTGGCCAGACATAGAGGTTCTGGAACCCATTTCCAGCTTCGGTGGCGTCTCCTGTCCATGAGATTATTCCCCGCTCTGTTGCAAAAAAGATCTCCCCGCTTTGACTGTTAATGGCAATACTATTAATATGATCTGAAAAAAGGGGTGAATTGCCCGAATAAAAGTGCTCAATTAACTTCGATCCGTCAGCAGAATAGAGGAAGACTCCTGAATTGGCTGTTCCAAACCATTTGCGATTTCCTCCGTCAACAGCTATAGCAGTAACTGTAAGATTATCAAGCAGAGGATGATATAGTCCGTCACCAAGATCTACTGATGGCTGAATTCCGTAAAAATCGTTGTTCCCAAACAGAGCTTCAGGATTGGAGTAAAGAACAACCCCATTTTCGGTTCCAATCCACAAATAATCATCATGATCTTCGCAGAGCGCGTTCAGCTGGTTATATCCTTTAATTATAGTGGTCTCACTGTTCGAAAATTTGCTTCTGACGGTGGTTTTCCGGTACTGATCATCCGTTGTATTATCAATGGTGCTTCCGGTATGAAGCGCAAATAAGTCTGAGTTATTGACGATGATCCATTTGGTATCTGTTTTGGTAATTAACAGCTCACCTGCAGTAACAAACTGATTATCGATACCCGGATAACTTAAGGATTTCAATGCACCGTCGGGTTTGATGACATGTAACTGATGCTTAACCGAGGGGTTTGTAATCCATAAATTTCCTGCACCATCTATTTTTAAACCACCTGTTTTACAACTTCCATTATAGGATTCAAGTGTTGAATTATTCGAATTGTAGGCTTTTATTTTTTCTGTTCCATTAAATTCAAGTAGTCCGCTCCCCTTTGTTGTGGCCCAGAAATGTTCTGCATTTGTCGGTGATGGAGTAACTCCTGTAATATTTGTTAACCCGGCTAAATCATTCGCCGTATATTCATTAATTGAGAACCAATTCTGTTCCTTTAACCGATGGATTTCTGCAGGAACGGCTGCGGATTCGTTTTCCTCAGAAGCAGTAGCCACATAAAGATTTGTGCCTGAAATAGTCAGTCGGCTTGCATTATTATTTGCCGGGGATGAAGGATTAGTTGATATATACCTCCCATCCGGGGTGCAGTGAATCAGGCCGAAGGTATGATCCCCTATCCATAATTCACCCGTGTTTGTATAAAGAGCATCTGAGGGATGAATCGTTGATGACACTTGAATCAGGCTTCCATAATTCGATATTGTCGTTTTGTTGTTCTGTTTGATGAGAACAATCTGGTTGTCACAAAATATTATCAATGAAGAGGCTGATGCGTTTATTTTCCTTATTCCAGGAATTTCCTGATATACATTTTGCCAAATTAATCCGTTAAACATAGAGCTTTTACCATCTGTATCGCTGGTATAAACCTGGTTATTAATTACCGAAATTGAATTAAAACTTCTCTGAATCACCGGAATCTGACTCTGAAGTATCCAGTTGTGATAGTCCTGAAGATTTGGATTGCTTCTGTCTGCTTTAAAAATACCGGCGTCGGTTGCAGCCCAGAAATATTGGGCGTCCATGGCAAGTTCTCTTACCGCAATGGTCGAAGCTTCGGCTCCTATGATCCAGGTTTCGGCGATTTCCCATTTTTTAAGGTTGATCTTAACAATGCCAAAGTCACAACTGAGCCAGGCAAAATCACCTTCGCAAAGGATTTTAGTAATTGATTTTTTTGCAATTCCACCTTTCAATTTAATATCGGGAAGGTTATGAATTTTGTCGCCAACCAGCAGGTCCAGGTTTCCATTGGAATAGCCGATTAAAGTTCCTCCGGCGCTGGTCGACCAGCAAATTGTTGAAATTCCCGAATCGGAGAGCCCTTCCACACGTGAATAGGTTTCAAAACTTTGGTCTGAAAGTTGACAGGCGAAGAGCCCGTTTTCATTGGCCGCAAATATCTTTCGATCACTTTGGGTAATGGCAATAATTTGATAATAAGATAAGTATGAATGCCATTTATTGGCTATTGTTGAAATAGACAATAACATTGCAACGACTAAAATTATCAGGGTTCTCCATTTGATTCTCATATTTTGATCGACATTTGCCGCATGATTTGACTAAAACAGAGTTATTTAATTCCCTAAAAATGATCAATTAATGTTTTAAATTCCTCAAATAGGCAACTAATTTTTCCACTGCACGCCCCCGATGGCTGATGTTGTTTTTATCGGCTGGCGTCATTTCAGCAAAGGATTGAGAGTAGCCATCGGGCATGAAGATTGGATCATACCCGAATCCATCCTTCCCATGTTTCTGGGAAAGTATTGTACCGGTAACAACACCTTCAAATTGAATTTCCCGCCCATCGATAACTAAGGATATTACGCATCTGAATTGTGCACTTCGATTGGTCTCACCGGCCATTTTCTCCAGTACTTTCTCCATATTTGCAGCAGCACTTTTGTCCTCACCAGCATATCTGGCGGAATAAACCCCTGGTTCATTGTTTAATGCGGAAATTTCAAGCCCGGTATCATCTGCAAAGCAGTTCATACCAAACCTATCCCAGATATAGGAGGATTTCTGTGCGGCATTGATCTCTAAGGTGGGCCCCGTTTCAGGGATCTCTTCAGAACATCCGATATCGTCCAGACTCAACAATTCGAATTCTTCATTAAGCAGCTCCTTAATTTCACGGAGTTTATGCTCGTTATTTGTAGCAAATACTAGTTTTTCCATTCCGGGTGAAGTGATTTGGTACAAATTTAAACTAATTCAGATTTAATATTTCAACAAAAAAAGTTATCTTGTGATTTGTTTTGATAAATCTTTAAGAGGTATGGCAAAGAATATTGAGATCAGATGCGTTAATTCAAACACAGAATGTGAATTTCCCCTTGGAATAACTTTAGGTGAAATCGCTCAGTTACTTTCTGTAAACCTTTCAAATCCTGTTCTTGGGGCATATGTTAATCATCGGCCAAAACCTATGGATTATGAGATGGTTAAGCCGCGCATGGTCGAATTTATAAACTATTCGTGTCGTGACGGACAGCGGATGTATCTGCGAACCCTCTCGTTTATTCTCTTTGCCGCAATACGGAACATCTGGCCGGAGGTAAGTCTCAAAATCGATCATGCCATATCAAAAGGATACTATTGTGAACTTGAAAATCTTGAACGCCCCTTCACCGAGGAAGAGGTTTGGCTGATCCGGGAGGAGATGAATTCCATAATCAGGCAAGATATCCCGGTGGAGCGGAAAATGATCCCCACAGAGGCGGCAATATCGTTGCTCGAAGCCAATGGTCTTCCGCGAAAGGCAGAGCTTTATCGCGGTTATGGGCGGCTCTATGCTCCAATTTACAAGCTCGGTGAGCATGTTAATTTCTTTTATGGTCATATGCTTACCTCTACCGGATGGATTAAAAATTATGGAATTGAGAAATATTACGATGGTTTTTTGCTCCGTTTTCCGATTCAGGAAAATTCAGATGAATTGGAACCTGCTATCAGGCAGGATAAACTTTTTGGGATTTTCAGGGAACATAAAAAATGGGCTGAGATTCTCGGTGTTGAGGATATCCCAAGACTAAACACATTTAAACGGGAGAATAAACATAGCGACCTGATTAAAATTTCGGAGGCGCTTCATGAGAAGAAAATTTCTGAAATTGCCACCTCCATTTCCTCCAAACGGGAGAAGATTAATATTATTCTGATTGCAGGTCCTTCAAGTTCGGGGAAAACCACCTTCAGCCGAAGGCTGGGAATACAACTCGCAGTGAATGGACTGCATGCCATCGAAGTGTCGGTGGATAATTTCTTTGTAGATCGTGAACATACGCCAAAGGATGAAGCCGGAAATTTTGATTTTGAAGC